>NC_021985.1:7641484-7957204 GCF_000444875.1 Streptomyces collinus Tu 365
CGACCTGCTGCACCAGCGTCCTCTCGTCCCCCGTGTTCATCGCGCGGTCAGCTCCCTCGCCCGGTCCTCAGGCCGCGGGTGGTGCAGGTCGAACGCCGGGGACTCGCTGCGGATCCGGGGCAGCGAAAGGAAGTTGTGCCGGGGCGGCGGGCAGGAGGTCGCCCACTCCAGCGAACGGCCGTAGCCCCACGGGTCGTCGCTCTGGACCTTCTCGCCGTACCTCGCCGTCTTCCAGACGTTGTACAAGAACGGCAGCATGGAGGAGCCGAGCAGGAACGAGAAGATCGTCGACACCGTGTTGAGGGTGGTCAGCCCCTCGACCGCGAGATAGTCCGGGATCCGGCGCTGCATGCCGTTCACGCCCAGCCAGTGCTGGACCAGGAAGGTGCCGTGGAAGCCGACGAACAGCGTCCAGAAGGTGATCTTGCCGAGGCGCTCGTCCAGCATCTTGCCGGTCATCTTCGGCCACCAGAAGTGGAAGCCGGAGAACATCGCGAAGACCACCGTGCCGAAGATGACGTAGTGGAAGTGCGCCACCACGAAATAGCTGTCGGAGGTGGCGAAGTCGAGCGGCGGCGAGGCGAGCAGCACGCCGGTCAGCCCGCCGAACAGGAACGTGACCAGGAAGCCCAGCACCCACAGCATGGGTGTCTCGAAGGACAGCGAGCCCTTCCACATGGTGCCGATCCAGTTGAAGAACTTCACGCCGGTGGGTACGGCGATCAGGAACGTCATGAAGGAGAAGAACGGCAGCAGCACACCGCCGGTGACGTACATGTGGTGGGCCCACACGGTCACGGACAGGCCGGCGATGGAGATGGTCGCGGCGATCAGGCCCATGTAGCCGAACATCGGCTTGCGGGAGAAGACCGGGATGACCTCGGAGACGATGCCGAAGAACGGCAGGGCGATGATGTACACCTCTGGATGGCCGAAGAACCAGAAGAGGTGTTGCCACAGCAGGGCGCCGCCGTTGGCCGCGTCGAAGACATGGGCGCCGAACTTACGGTCCGCCTCCAGGGCGAACAGCGCGGCGGCCAGGACGGGGAAGGCCAGCAGGACCAGGACCGCGGTCAGCAGCACGTTCCACACGAAGATCGGCATGCGGAACATCGTCATGCCCGGTGCGCGCATGCAGATGATCGTGGTGATGAAGTTGACCGCGCCGAGGATGGTGCCGAACCCGGAGAAGGCCAGACCCATGATCCACATGTCCGAGCCGATGCCCGGCGAGCGGACCGCGTCCGAGAGCGGCGAGTAGGCGAACCAGCCGAAGTCGGCGGCGCCCTGCGGGGTGAAGAAGCCGCCCACCGCGATGGTCGAGCCGAACAGGTAGAGCCAGTAGGCGAACATGTTCAGCCGGGGGAAGGCGACGTCGGGGGCGCCGATCTGCAGCGGCATGATCCAGTTGGTGAAGCCGGCGAACAGCGGGGTGGCGAACATCAGCAGCATCACGGTGCCGTGCATCGTGAACAGCTGGTTGTACTGCTCCTTGGAGACGATCTGCAGGCCGGGGCGGGCCAGCTCGGCACGGATCACGAGCGCCATGACGCCGCCGAACAGGAAGAAGAGGAACGACGTCGTCAGATACAGCGTCCCGATCGTCTTGTGGTCGGTGGTCGTCAGCCACTTCACCACGACGTTGCCGGGCTGCCTGCGCCTGAGGGGCAGCTCGTCGGCATACGCGTCCTCGACTGCCGCGGAGCCCGGAGGTTCGTTGAGGATGCTCACAGGTGATCCGTCTCCCGAGGGGTGTGCGTAGGTCCGCTCGCGCCGTCGCGTCGGTCACCGACCATCCTGGTGGCGTGAGGGCCGGACGAGGGGCGGTGAGCGGTCCGGGCACGGCCGATCGCATGACGGATGCACCCGGACGGAGCAGTGCGAGTGCGTCGACGATCGGGTAGCGAGCCCCGGTCGAAAACCACCGCCTCCGTCGGAGCTGCGGAGGTAGCCTCGGCGATGCCGTTGGCCGACGGGGGAGGGGCTGGAGTATGCAGGGGCAGGACTGGACCGAACGCACGGACGAGCTGTTCGAGGCGGCGATGTTCGGTGGGGACGCGTCCGCGCTGGACAGGTCCGACGGCATTCTGGACGCGGTCGAGGCGCCGCTTTCCATGGCGCGCGCCAAGGTGCTGCACGTCCGCTTCCTCGACGACCGCGAAGAGAACAGCCAGGAACTCGTGTTGTTCGAGCGCGCGGCCGAGTTGTACAAGCGGCTGGGGGACGTGTCCGGTGAGGCGGACGCGTTGTTCTGGGTCGGCTGCTGGCACCAGGTGGTCAAGGGCGACGACGCCGTCGGCAGGCCGTTCTTCGAGCGGTCGTACGCGCTGGCGAAATCCGTCGACGACCGCAGGACGATGTCCTACGCGATTCGCCACCTGGGCTTCGCCGACAAGAACACGGGCCACTTCGAGCAGGCCCTCGAGCGCTTG
Source organism: Streptomyces collinus Tu 365 (assembly GCF_000444875.1). Classification (NCBI taxonomy): domain Bacteria; kingdom Bacillati; phylum Actinomycetota; class Actinomycetes; order Kitasatosporales; family Streptomycetaceae; genus Streptomyces; species Streptomyces collinus. The sequence goes on from NC_021985.1 coordinate 7,643,917, forward strand.
ACCGAGTCGGTGACCCTGCGCCGCGAGATCGGCTTCAAGCCCGGGGAAGCGGCCGGGCTGGTGGCGCTGGCCTACCTCGCGGCTGAAACGGGGGATCCTTCAACGGCGTTCCACCACCTCGACGAGGCCCGGTCCGTCGCCGAGAGCTGCGATGCCAAGGCCGTGCTGGGGTGGATCGAGCAGGCCCACACGCACATCCGCTCCTAGGATCCGGCGGGCGCCCCGCCCCGGCCGCTCCGAGGCGTCATGCGGCATGGTAACAGCTGTTACCATGCCCGTATGGCGAAGACACAGCTGGGTGCGCGGGTGGATCAGGACGTGGCGGAACTCGCGAAGAGGCGCGCCGCCGACCTGGGGCTGAGCATCGGGGACTACCTGGCCAGACTGGTGCAGGACGACGCCAGCGGCCTGCGCGCCCGTGCGGTGGACGCGGCTGCCCGCTTCCTGGCCGAGCACCAGACTGTCTTCGACGAGGCGGAACAGGCAGAGCGGACGCCGCGGGGAGCGAACGCCGCCTGATGGAGCTGCACATCGACGTTCCCTGGATTTTGCAGGTCGCCGAGGCCGCCGGGGCGGACGATCCGGCCCCCGACGACTACGGCGTCCCCGTGTCGGCGGTCGCGCGCCACCGGGCCGAGCTGTTCGAGCAGCCCGTCTACGACGGCCCCTACGCCAAGGCCGCCGCCCTGGTCCACACCATGGGCCGGTGCCGTTGGCTGGAACGCTCCAACCTCGCCGTCGCCGCCGCCACCGGCGTGATGTACCTCGAAGCGGCCGGTATCTCCGTCAAGCCCGCCCGGGAGCACGCGATCGCCCTCAAGGATCTCCTCCTGGACCCCGCCTGCACCGTCGGCAGGATCGCCGCCCTCCTGCGGACCTGGCCCACCGCCACCTGACGCCCCGACCGCGGTCGGTCCCGACGCACGACCGCGCGAACGGGGCCGCCGCCCTCCGTCCTCAGGGGACGGCCGGTCGTCCCACCCGCCGGATGGGCATCATCGTCTCCGTCGCCTCCTGCCCGAGGTGATCCAGGATCAGCCGGTTCACGAGAGCCGGCTTCTCCAGCGGTACGAGATGCGAGGCGCCGGGAACGACGGCCAGTTGGGAGCCGGGGACGGCCCGGTAGAGCGCGGTCGCGGCCATGTCCTCGTACGACAACGGGCCGGTGACGTCCGGGGTGCGCCCATGGGCACGCCGTTCGGGAAGGAACAGACGGTACGCGGCGGCGAGGTCGCCCCGTCGGCCCAGTCGATTCCGCGTTCAGTCGGTGTCTCGGAGGATCCGGCGGAGCCGCAGCGGCGGCCGTGCTCAGCGCCGGTACGCCGCCGTGGCGATCTCGACGAGGGACCGGATCAGCGGGTTGGTGTCACCCTCGTTCCACACCGCGACCACTCGACTCGGGGCCATGTCGGTCAGCGGCACGACGGCCAGTTCGCCCGGCAGGTCGTGGCCGAGCGGAGCAAGGCCCACGGTGCCGTTCCACAGCACGGCCTGCAGGCACTCCTGGACGGCGCGCACCACCGGACCCTCGCGCCGGGTGCCGCCGTTCCAGTAGGCCTGCCACACGGGATCGGTGCCCTCAGGGAACTGGAACCAGCGGCGGTCGCTCAGCTCGGCCAGCCGCAGCCGGTCGCGGCCGGCGAGCGGATCGTCGGCGCGCAGGACCACGCCGACCGGATCGGCCCGCAGCGTGCGCACCGTCAGCGCCGTCTCGTCGAACGGCGCGCGGGTCAGGGCGATGTCGACAGTTCCGGCGCGCAGCCCGCACGTCGGGTCGGTCAGGTCGGCGTCGCGGACGCGGATGTCGACACCGGGGTGGTCACGGCGGTAGGCGGCGGCCAGCCTTGACACCCCCGGGTCGGTGCCGTCGCCCAGGATGCCGACCGTGATGCGCGTGTCGCCGGCCGCCGCACCGACGCGTACCCGGACCCGCTCGGCGTGGTCGAGCAGGGCCCGCGCCTCGTCGAGGAGCACCGCGCCTACCGGCGTAAGCGTGACGCCGGTGGGTGCGCGGTCGAAGAGGGGCGCCCCGATGTCGGCCTCCAGCCGCTTGATCGCCCGGCTCAGCGGCGGCTGACTCATGTGCAGCCGAGTGGCGGCCCGGCCGAAGTGGAGTTCTTCGGCGACGGCCACGAAGTAACGCAAGGTCCGCAGCTCCACCCTGCGACGATACCCAGCGGGTATCGGCCTCGCGGAACGGGTCTTGGACAGGAGCGGGACCGTGGCGGTGGACTCGTGCACATGACCGAAGAAGCGAAAGCCGCCCAGCCGCAGACCGACGCTCGGCAGACCGACGAACCACCGAAGGACCGATCACAGACCCACTATTCGCAGACCTCCCCGGGCGTGTCGGTGGTGGGCCCCGGCGGCGGCGAGACGATCGTTCTGGGCCCCACGCGTATGCGCGTCCTGGAGGACGGCAGTCACACCGGGCACCGCCTCGCGATCGCCGAGTCCGTGCTCGCGCCGCACACCCAGGGGCCGCCGCAGCACCGCCACGCCCGGCACGACGAGGGCTTCTACATCCTTTCCGGAACCGTACGGTTCACCGTCGGGAACGAGGAGTACGACGCCTCCGCGGGCACGCTCGTGATGGTCCCGCCCGGTACCCCGCACACCTTCGCCAACCCGTCCGACGAACCCGCCGTCATGCTCAGCACCTTCACCCCCGACCTGTACGTGCAGTACTTCCGCGACCTCCAGGAAGTGCTCGCCGACGGCCGGCCGCTGACGCCACGGGCCAACGCCGACGCGATGAGCCGCTACGCGACCGAGCCCGCCCCCGGCCTCACCTGAAGCCGACGGGAACCGGAACGATGAACATCGCCTACTGGATCGTCGCGGGACTCCTCGCCCTGTTCTACCTCTACGCCGGGACGCTGAAGGTCATCCGCACCCGTGACCGGCTCCGGCCGATGATGGCCTGGGTCGACCGCGTGCCGCTGCCCGCCGTCAGGGCGCTGGGAGCGGTCGAGATACTCGGCGCGACCGGTCTGGTCCTGCCGCCCTTGACCGGCGTCGCGCCCGCGTCGGCGCCGGCCGCCGCCCTCGGCTTCGTCCTCCTGCAGACCGGTGCCATGGCCGTCCACCTGACGGGCGAGGACCGCCGGATCGCACTCAACATCGCCCTCGCGGCCACCGCGGCCGTGACCGCCTGGCTGGCGACCGGTCCCCTCACCCACTAGGCGCCCCTCAGGGAAAACGTCTCGTCGTGGCAGAGCAGTTCCCCGCGGCTGTCCTGTGGCGCCGTGTAGTGCGTGGCGGCGCTGCTGACAGTTCCGATCACCGCCGCGCCCGCCCGCGCCGGGAACGGCGACGGGACCCGCTGGGCCGCGGCCAGCAGGCCCGCCCAGGTCAGCGCTGACACCGCTGACCTGGGCAACTGCCGCGCCGACGTCGGCCTACCCGGCTACAGCGCGCGCTGCAGACGGTCCGCCATCAGCTTGACGAACCGCGCCGGCTCCTTCGGCTGGCCGCCCTCGGCGAGTACGGCCAGGCCGTACAGGAGCTCGGCGGTCTCCGCGAGCGCCGTGTGGTCCTCGCGTTCCGCGTAGGCCTGGTTGAGGCCCTTCACCAGCTGGTGCTGGGCGTTGAGTTCCAGGATCCGCTTGGCGCGGGGCACCTCCTGGCCCATCGCGCGGTACATGTTCTCCAGCGCCGGGGTCAGGTCGTCGGCGTCGGACACCACGCAGGCGGGGGAGACGGTCAGCCTTGACGACAGACGGACCTCCTTGACGTCCTCCCCCAACTGCTCCGTCATCCAGCCGAGAAGCCCGGCGTACTCCTCGCCCTGCTTCTTCTGCTCGTCCTCGGACGCTTCCGTGTCCTCGGCGTCGAGGTCGATGCGGCCCTTGGCGACGGACCGCAGGTTCTTCCCCTCGAACGTGCCGACGGCGTCGGCCCAGACCTCGTCGACGGGGTCGGTGAGCAGCAGCACCTCGATGCCGCGGTCCCGGAACGCCTCCATGTGCGGGGAGTTCTCGATGCTCTGCCGGGACTCGCCGGTCAGGTAGTAGATGTCCTCCTGCCCGTCCTTCATCCGCTCCAGGTACTGCTTGAGCGTCGTCTGCTCGCTGTCGTGGTGGGTGCTCCCGAAGGACGCCACGGCGAGGAGGGCGTCGCGGTTCTCCGGGTCGGTGACCAGCCCCTCCTTCAGGACGGTGCCGAACTCCCGCCAGAACGCGGCGTAGCGGTCCGGGTTCTTGGCCATCATGTCCTTGACGGTGGAGATGACCTTCTTCGTCAGGCGACGGCGGATCATGTCGATGTGACGGTCCTGCTGAAGGATCTCGCGGGAGACGTTCAGCGAGAGGTCCGCCGCGTCGACGACGCCCTTGACGAAGCGGAGGTACGGCGGCAGCAGCGCCTCGCAGTCCTCCATGATGAGCACCCGCCGGACATAGAGCTGCAGCCCACGCCGGTAGTCGCGGTTGAACAGGTCGAAGGGGGCGTGCGCGGGCAGGAACAGCAGCGCCTGGTACTCGAAGGTGCCTTCCGCCTGGAGCCGGATCGTCTCCATCGGGTCGCGCCAGTCGTGCCCGACGTGCTTGTACAGCTCGTGGTACTCCTCCTCGGACACCTCGTCCCGGGAGCGCGCCCACAGGGCCTTCATGGAGTTCAGCGTCTCCGGCGCGGGCGCCGCCTGCTCCTGGCCCTGGTCCTGGTCCTGGTCCTGCGAGCCTTCGCCGTCCGGGCCCGTGCCCTCGGGCGTCATGCGGATGGGCCAGGTGATGAAGTCCGAGTACCGCTTGACGATCTCCCGGATCTTGTACGGGGACGTGTAGTCGTGCAGCTGGTTGTCCGGGTCGGCCGGCTTGAGGTGGAGGGTGACCGAGGTGCCCTGCGGTGCGTCGGCGACCTTCTCCAGCGTGTACGTGCCCTCACCGCGTGACGTCCAGCGGGTGCCCTCGCTCTCCCCGGCGCGCCGCGTCACCAGGGTCACGGCGTCCGCCACCATGAAGCCGGAGTAGAAGCCGACGCCGAACTGGCCGATGAGCCCCTCCTCGGCTCCTTCCTTCGCCTCCTCCTTGGCCTCCCGCAGTTCCTGGAGGAACTGGGCGGTGCCCGAGTGGGCGATCGTGCCGATCAGCTGCCCGACCTCGTCGTAGGACATGCCGATGCCGTTGTCGCGCACGGTGAGGGTACGGGCGTCCTTGTCGGCATCGAGCTCGATGTGCAGGTCGGACACGTCGGCGTCGAGGGAGTCGTCCCGCAGCTTCTCGAGGCGCAGCTTGTCCAGCGCGTCGGAGGCGTTGGAGACGAGCTCGCGGAGGAAGACGTCCTTGTTCGAGTAGACGGAGTGGATCATCAGCTGCAGCAGCTGACGGGCCTCGACCTGGAACTCGAAAGTTTCGGCTGGCATGTTCGCGTATACCTCTCAGGACCTGTCATCGGACAACCGGACAACTGGCTCAGTCAGTGAAAACAACGTCGGACGTGAAGAGCGGGGGCGTCGCCTCGGCCCCGCCCCCGCCGCCGTCGGCTAACCGGGGTCGGTCGCCGGCGTCGAGAGGGCGTCGAGTCGGGCGGCGAGGTCGGGGTGAGCCCCCAAGTGGGGCCGGGCGGCGTTCAGGGGGGCGACGAGTGCGGCGGGATCGTCCTGGCCGAGGGCCGCGTCGAGTGCGCGCACCGGACGGCGGGCGGCGGCCGGGAGATCGGTGAGCGCGGTGATCTGGCCGGCGATCCGGCGCAGGTCGGCCGCGTTGCTCCGGGCCCAGGCGCTGGTACTGCGCTGGGCGGCGCGGTGTTCGCGGGTCGCCTGTACGCGCTGTTCGCCGGTGGTTCCGGCGGGGCCGGGCCGGTTGCGAAGGTAGCGGCGTTCGGCGGCCTGACGGCTGGCGACGCCGAGCGGCTGGGCGAGGTCGGCCCAGCTGGCACCCGCGTCGCGGGCGGTCTCGATCAGACCGGTCTCCCAGCCGGCGAGCTGCTCACGGACGTGACGCAGCAGCAGCAAGGAGGCCAGGGCCCGTTCCGGGCCGTTCCCGGACGGGGCGGAGGCGCCGGACACGGTGGAAGCACCGGGCGCCTGCCGCTGGGCGGTCCGCAGCGCGTCGTCTATGGCCTCCAGGGCCGCCGCGGCAGCGAGGAACGACGCCGGGCCCCGGGTGTCGAGGCGGTCGGCGGGGTCGGCGGCGTCTGTGTCCGTTCGGTCCGGTCGGTCCGCTGTCGGCATGGCACCTCCTCGATTTCGTCATCGCCTGGATGACCCTGCGGTTCGTCATCCGTTCGATGACAGCGTAGACGATTCTGCGAACGCGTCGGCAATTTTCCCCGGACCGTTCGGCCGCGACCGCCTCGCCGACCCGCTCGCCCCTCCCCGTCATACGTCGGGAGTGCGGGGAGGGTCCAGCGCCTCGCGGGTGTCGCGGGTGGGGTCCCGCACGGGAGCCTGTTCCTGCAGTGAGCCGGGGGCGGCCCGCTCGGGAGCGGCGGGGCTCCGGGCGCTCTGGGGCGGTGGCGGCGGGCGGTGGTCGTGCGGTGTGCCGGCCCCGACGGGAGGCAGCCGCAGGGCGAGCAGGGCGGTGTCGTCACCGCGCGGGTCGAGGCGTTGAAGAAGCTGGTCGCAGAAGTCGTCGACGGTCCCGGTGCGCAGTCGCCGGGCGAGGACGGCGGCATGGTGGCTGAGCCTGGCCATCCCCGCGTCGATGGGACGCTCCCGGCTCTCGACGAGGCCGTCGGTGTAGAAGAGCACGGTGGAGCGCGCGGGCAGGTCCTCGCGCGCGTCCGGCCAGGTCAGGCCCAGGTGCATGGTGGCGCTCATGCCGATCAGCGGCCCGTGGCCGCGGGTGAGGAAGCGGGTGTCGCCCTCAGGGGTGATCAGCAGCGGAGGAGGATGGCCGGCGTTGACCCAGTGCAGCTGCCACGGTCCTCCCTCGGGACCTTCGACGCGGGCGAAGACCAGCGTGGCCATCGGCGCGTCGCTGGTGTGCGTCACCGCCTCGTCCAGCCGCCGCATGATCACGCTCGGCGGTTCCCCATGGGTCCAGGCGAGCGCGCGCAGCATGTTGCGGACCTCGGCCATGTGGACGGCGGCCTGGAGATCGTGTCCCACCACGTCCCCGATCACCAGGGCCATCACGCCGTCCGCGAGCAGGAAGGCGTCGTACCAGTCCCCGCCGATCTCCATGGCGCGCTGCGCCGGCAGGTAGCGGGCGGCCATCCGCAGGTGGTCGACCTGTGGCAGCGGGGCCAGCAGTTGGCGTTGCATGGTCTCCGCGACGTTGCGCTGCTCCTCGTACAGCTGGCTGTTGTCCAGCACCAGCGCGAGCCGGCGCCCGATGTCCGCGAGCAGCCGCGTCTCGCCCTCGGGCGGCGGACGGGTGTCCCCGGCCCGCGCCACGGTCAGCACCCCGTAGTACCGCCGGCGGGAACGGATGGGTACCGCGGTGGCCCAGCGGCCACCGAGCCGGTCGAACAGGATCCGGTGGCCGGCCGCGAGCGCCGCACCCGCGTCCACCAGGTGACCGGCCTCCAAAAGGACCGGCTGATCACCGTGAATGATCTCCGGCCGCTGCCGGGCCGTGGCCAGCGGTCCCGTGAGTTCCCTGGCACGGTCAGGTTGAGCGGGGCTGTGCACCGCGACGCGCCGCGGGATGCCGGAGTGGGCGTCGACGAGGTCGACGGCGGCCCAGAGCCCGAGTTCCGGCACCAGCAGGGGGAGCAGCGCACGTGCCGCGGCGATGGCGTCCATGGTGGACATCAGCACCGAGGAGACCTCGGCGAGCAGGTTCAGCCGGTTGGTGAGCGCCTCCAGCGCGGCGGTGTGGGCGATCGCCCGCTCCTCGGCGTCACGGTGCAGGCTGAAGTCACTGAAAACGATCACCACCCCGCCGGACGTCTTCCCGGGCCTGAGGGGTGTCGCCGACCAGATGATCGGCAGCAGGACGCCGTCACCGCGCAGGAAGTACTCCTCGCTTCCCTCCACGGCGTCCCGGCTCCCGGCCAGGGGAGTGCGCAGCAGGCACCGCTCACGCGGTACGGGACTCCCGTCGGGGCTGCGATGGAGCAGGTCGTGCGCGTCGTGCCCCAGCATCCGCGCCACCGGCCGGCGCAACAGGCGCTCTGCCCACGGATTGACATAGGTGATCCGCCCGGCCGGGTCCAGGGTGAAGACGCCGGCACCCAGATCGCGCAGGACCTCATCCGCGAAGCCGGGATCCCGCTCACCGCCCGAACCGGTCATGAGCTACCACTCCTCGTGACCAGGCTCTCAGAAAACAGCCCCACGCACGCCCCCGGCCTTGGGGCCGTAGAACCCGCGCCAGGCGGTGGCCGTGACCCGGGCCCGGTCGCCGACCGCGCGGGCCGTCCGTGCCGGCAGGAGGGTCCGGGTCCAGCAGGCACCCGCGAGCGTGGCCTCGGGAGCGCCGGGATCGGGGTCGCGCTCGGTATGCCGGCCGGCCGCGGAGGCCGCCCCCGTGCAGTGGCCACGACGTCCGGACTCCCGTGTGCCTCGGCCCCGCGGCACCCCTCGTCCGGGGCGCAGCCCGATCGGCGCCGCAGCCGGTGACGGAACCTCAGGAGCCGGTCAGCTGCGATGCGCTGGGTACCTTGTCCTTGACCTCGGCGCCCGCGCTCTTGCCGGCCTCCTTCACCTTGTTGATGACGTCGTTGTAACTGCTGACGGTGTCATCGGTGTTGCCCTTGCGCAGTTTCGACGGCAGCTGCTTCAAGGACTCGATGCCCGCGTTCAGGGGCGCGAGGGCCTTGGAGAGGGCGGGGTCGGCCTTGGCGTTGCGGACGGCTGCCTTGAGCCGGTTGTACGTGAACGCGCCTGCGAGGGCGCCTTTCACGAGAGCAACCCTGCGGCCGTGGGCGCCCTTCTTGAACTTGCCTGCCCTGTACGGCTTGACGATCCACTGGTAGGTCGCGCCGGCAGCCAGCGCGGCGTCCGCGACGAAGCGCGTCTTGGCGAACCTGCGCTTCTCCGCCGTCGTACTCGGACTGGGTGTGGGATCGGTGACGGCGACGGTGGCCGCGCCCCGCACGGTGTGCTGGGGGGCGGCATGGGCCGTCGAACCCGCCAGCAAGGCGCAGCACATGATGGACGCCACGACCAGGCGTCGTATCGGTACGGGCATGATGCTCCTCCCCGGAGCGAGGGGGCGGGGAAACCGCTTCAACGGCAGCACATCATCGACGCGCGCCGCTCTTCTCAGGCTGGCCCCCTTCGATCGCTTGCGCCACTCGGGTGATGGGGCCGCCACGGACGAAGCCGCGAGCGCACGCACAGCGCACCGGAGGGCTCGCGAACACGGCAACGGGGCGGCGGTCGCCACCACTTGCGCGCTCCGCCGCGATCGGCCGCCGACCGCGACTGGTATCACGGCCCGGCTGCCCGCACCAGGCCGTGACCGCGAAGTCCCGGCCTAGTGGCCGCGCAGCCGGACCTCCACCTCGCCGTCGACGATCCGGGTGTCGAAGGCGGGCTGCGGTGCGGTGGCCGGGCCGCGTACGTTCCAGCCGTCCGACAGCCGGAACACGCTTCCGTGCCAGGGGCACTCGACACATCCGTCGGCGACGACGCCCTCGGACAGCGGTCCCGCAAGATGACTGCACCGTTCGGCCAGGGCGTGTACGACCCCGTCGGCTTCGCGGACCACGAGCACCGGCACGTCGTCCACGCTGCGCCGTTCCGGCCGGCCTTCCGAGAACTCGGCCAGGGCCCCGACACGGTGCCAGCCCTCCGAGACGACGTGGGGAACCTCTTCCGCGTGATTGGCGCCGGACGCCTGCCGGTAGGCCAGGTGGCCGCCCAGCATGCCGCCGATCCCGACGGCCGTCAGCCCCAGGAAGCCGAGGGCACGGCCCCGCGCGGTGCGTCCCTTGACGCGGTAGACCAGGGAGGTCGCGTAGAGCCCGGCGGCGACCGTGTTGGCCAGGGAGTGCGCCAGGCCGACACGCTGCTGCTGTGGATGCAGTTCCGCCCAGTCGACCGCCCCCGTCACCGCGGCGGGGCCGGTCGCGGCCAACCCGACTCCGATCAACAGGCCGGCCTCGCGTGACCGGCCGGGACACAGGTCGAGCAGCGCGGCCGAGAACCAGGCGCCGATCGGCACCTGGACCATCAGCGGATGCACCGGGTGGCCCAGCCACTTGCCGTGCAGCAGGTCCCGGCCACGGCCCAGGGGCAGGGACCTGACGCCGCTGCTGAGCTTGTCGATCACCGCGTCCGCGCGCGGCTCCCGCTCCAGGCGGTCCAGGAGCCACAAGACCCGATTCTGACCTGTCCGGCGACGAGGGGGTGCTGTAGTCATGAGCAGCCGGGTCCCCGTCGGCATGAGCGGCAAACGGTCCCCGGCCACCGGGCGGGTGTGCCGTCATCTCGGCCGGCCGTGTGACCGTGGCGGCGACGCCCCTGACAGCCGGCCGCAACCGCGCGGTCAGCGGGATCCCGTTCGACGACCCGGCCGCGGCCCGGGCGCGGCCGGGTCGACATGCTGCCCGGCTGGGACCCACGGATCACCGCGCTGATCGCGGCCTGCGACGACACCGTCGTGCCGCGGTGCGGCACCGCTCCCCCCCACGGGTCCGACCTGGCCGTCGACGCCAGGGACGGGGTGCCGGCACGGCCCGGCCCGACGGCGCCCTGCCCGGTCCCCGAGGGCGGTGAGGGCCGCCGGGAACGGGGTCCGGGCAGGTCTGGCGCCGGCAGCCGCTGTGTGACACGCTCGAAGGGAACCAGTCTGGTCTGGTGGCGACCCCGCGCCCCTCTTCGCCGTGGACGGAGGAAAGGGCGGTGGCCGGCGCAGGGTGTCTCGCTCGGCTGTGAGCGGCACTGGTGTGTCGCGCGCTTGACGGCCTACTTCCGGCAGTGGGAGCCGACCGTGATGGGCTTTGATCCCGAACGGCGGTGTTCTGTCCCATGCCTTCTGTCGATGTGTACGTCAGTGATCTCTCCGACCGGACCGTGATCACGGTGGTCGGTGACCTCGACTTCGATGCCTGTCCGCAGGTCAGTGAGGTCACGGACCGGGTGAACGTCCGACACCGCATTCTGTGCCTCGACCTCGCGGGCGTGGCGTTCATGGACGCCAGCGGCCTCGGCCTGCTGCAGACCCTGAACCGGAACGCCGGCATACACGGCGGACACCTGGAGCTGTCCGGTCTCCAGGCGCAGCCCCGGCACGTCCTGGACCTCACCGGCACCCGCGCCCAGTTCCACATGACGACACCCCGCCCACCGGGCCCGCGCGGCCCGGCCGCCGTCCTGCCCGTACAGCACGCGGCTCCCTGACCGGTCGGCGGGCAGGGGAGCCCGCTGCCTCGCCGGTGCCGTCCCGCCCGTGACGGACGCCGGGGCGCACGAGGTCGTGCCGTGCGAGCCGGCCCGTGGACGTCCCCACGTAGCGGTCGGGGCGACGAAGCGACGGCCGCCCGGACAGTCACGTTCCCGCCGTGCAGCGCCAGAAGTCCCGCATCAGCGGGGGAGGGGCCGGGTCGACCATCGCCACCTGGGTCAGCAGGATCGTCACCGTCCCCGTGGACGGGACCAGGTGGGCCGTGATGGACTCCCGTGTCATCGGCGCCGAACCGCCGACGTCCAGCGACCCGACGGCGACCACCTCGACGTCGTCCCCCCCGGGCCACCAGCGCCACGGCCCCGGGGACCGCCCCCCGGTCGACGTACCGTCGCAGGGTCTCGTGCAGATCGCTCATCAGCGGACCTCTTCCCGACAGACGCGGCGGGACGCGGTGCCCCGCCCCGTCCTGACGACAGACACCCGGCGATCCGGGAACTCATCGCCGCGAGGGCCGGAGCCCCCAAGAGCCCTGCCATCCCCGTACCGACGGGCGCAGACGCGCCGCCGCCCCTCGCGCGGCCTCGGCCCCGGCCCTCGTCGTGGGGCCGGGGCCGAGCGCTGTCCGCCGACCTGTACGGCCAACGGGGGAGGGGGCCTGAGGCGGCCGGGGGCCGGGGGGCCGGGTAGGGAGCCTGAGGAGCCGGGGGGCGGCGAGGGAGCCTGGCGTGACCGAGGGGGCCGGTGACCGTGTCCGCACCGGCCCCCTCTCCGTTCCCCGGCCGTCCGGGTCAGCCGGGCCGGCTGCCGGTCACCGGGCAGGTGGCGCGTACCGGCGGGAGCCCAAGGCGGAACCCGGCGCTTGACGGCCGGTGCGGGACGCCGCCGCGCGTCACCTCTTCTTGCGGCGGATCAGCCACACGAGCGTGCCCGCGGCGGCGGCCGCGACGAGCAGTTGGCGGTTGCCGCGTGCCTTGTGCAGGCCCTGGGCCGTGGTGGCCCGTGCCTGCCCGGCGGCCTGGACGGCCCGCTCCCTGACCGGGTCGGGCAGCTTGTCCTGGACGCGGGACGCGGCTTCGGCAGCCTTGGCCTTGACCTGCTCGGCCTTGAGTGCGGCTTGTTCCTTCAGCTCCCCGGCCTTCACGGCGGCCTGTTCCTTCATCTCGGCGGCCTTCTCCTGCGCGCGGGCCTTGACGTCGGTCTTGGCCGCGAGCGCCTGGACGGTGTCGCCGAGCTCGTGTCGGGTGTGCTCGATCTGCTCGCGCAGTTCCTCCGGGCTCTGCGCGGTGGGCTCGTCGTGAGGCGGCTGCGTCATCGGTGGGCACTCTCCTTGATCTCGGCCACGTCGGCCTTCACGTTCTCGATCGTCTCCTCGGGCGCGGGCGGGGCGGCCGAGGAGACCTCCTTCTTCCCGGTCAGCGCCATCACCGCGGCGACCAGGCCGAGGACCGCGGTCACGATGAGGCCCGCGGCCCACACCGGCAGTGCCACCGCGAGCGCGGCGATGACGGTGGCCACCAGGGCCTCCAGCATCAGGAACCCGACCAGTCCGGCACCGCCGAACAGCCCGCCGCCCTTGCCGTAGCGCTTGCCCTTCTCCTTCATCTCCGCCTGCGCCAAGCGCAGTTCCCCGCGCACCAGCTCACTGAGCTGCTGCGAGGCACGCTGCACCAGCTCACCCACCGGCTCTTGCGCCGACGCCTGCGCCGACGCCTGCGGCGCCGGCCGGCTCGTATCGTGGCGCGGCTGCGTATCCGACGACATGGCGATCACCTCCCGTCACTCTGCTGCTCCAGTTGGGCCGGAAAACGCCGTCGACGTCTTCCTGTGACGGCGTGAGTACCCCCGACGGGCCGGTTCAGGGCAGCAGTGTTCGAACTGATCACCTGTGGTGCCGCCTGGGCCGGCATGCGCGGGCCGCGGCGGCACCACCGGGCCGCCCTTCAGGGCTGGACGTCAGGCCGGCCTTCAAGGGGACGGGCGCCGCCGGTGAAGGTGTTCGACCGCCAGTCGGGCCGCCGCACCGAGGACTGAATCGGGCGGCAGGGTTCTCCGGCCCGGTCGGGCCGGTCGGCCCGGTCGGGTGAACACCGCCACGGCGAACCGGGAACCGTCCGGGTACTCCACGACCCCCACGTCGTTGCTGGCGCAGCCGGGCAGGGTTCCCGATTTGGCTGCCACCCGCACCTCGCCGCCGAACCCGGTGGCGATCTTCCGGGTCAGCCGCTGCTGGCCGAGCAGGGTGCGCACCGCCCGGCAGGCGGCTGCGGGGCCGGCCCGGTCGAGCCAGATCAGTTGCAGCAGGGCCGCCATCTGCCCGGCAGTCGCGCTGGTGATGCGGCCGGGCCGCAGGGACGGTGAGGTCAGGGCGCGCTCCCAGATACGGTCGGCGTCCGCGGGGGAGGCGGATTCGCTCATCGCGCGGGCCATGTCGGCCCAGCCCGCGTGGCCCGTGTCGCGGCCGATGGCGTCGAACTCCTGCTGGATCGTCCCCGCCAGCCGTATCCGGTCGAGGCCCAGGCGACCCAGCCGGTCGTGGACGCGGGACAGTGACACCCGGCGTATCAGCAGGTCGGTCGCGGTGTTGTCGCTGATGGTGAGCATCATCCGGGCGGCATCGCGCAGGGACACCTCGGCAACGTCCTCGAAGATGCAGAATCCCTGGCCGCCGGGCGTGGCCCGCGCCGGCGAGAGGAGGACACGTTCCGTCGGATCGAGCATCCCCTCGGCGCCCTGGCAGAACAGCTCCAGCGCCACCACGATCTTGAATGTGGACGCGGCGACCATCGGTTCGGCGTCCCCGAACATCACCCGGTTCTCACTGTCGACGTCCAGGGCGGCCACACTGCCTTCGCACCCGGCCTCGCTGAACACCTGCCGCAGTCTCCGTTCGATCATCCGGCCACGATGACCCGCCCCTCGGGCGCATCACGGGTGGTTCGCCTACGGCGAACCGAACGCAGTGGGCGCTATTGGAGGCTGAGGGTGCGTGTGATCCCGGCGCCGACGGTCGTGGCGAGAACCCAGCCGACGGCGATCAGCTGGCCGACGCCCGTGACCGTCAGGGGCAGTTCGGGCCTTCCTGGACGGTGCAGCTCACCTGTCAGGGGGTCCAAGCGCCGCTCTCCCGGCGGATGCGGAACCCACCCGTTCCAGGAACCGTCGAGGTAGGTCCGGTTCGTCCACAACGCGTGGTCGGTGCCGACGACGAACTCCTCCTTGTTCCCGTTCAGGTGTGGTGGTTGTGCCGGGGCAGGGCGGAGAGCCCGAACCCCGTGTGCACATGACGAGTCGATCACGGGCCTACGGGGGAGGGCCACGCACAACTACCGGCAGAACGGCAGCGGTTGTTCAGCTGCGGGATGCCTTGTCGGCTTGGCTCAGGCGGAGTGCGGAGACGAGGAAGAAGACCCCGCCGAGGAAGGCGTAGCCGGCGAGGCTGCTCAGGGAGGGGTCGCTCTTGCCGGCCTGGGCGATGAAGGAGGCTCCGGCGAGAGTGGAGATGCCTCCGCTGGCGATCATCGGCCACTGACCCGCCATCCCGCGTCGCAGGAGGCCGACGACCAGCTGGACCAGGCCCGCGGTGATGGCCCAGGCTCCCCAGACCCGCAGCACGGCCGGGATGCCCGAGGTGGTGGCGGCGACCAGTCCCGCGGTGGTGAGGGAGCTGAACGCGATGTTCACGTGGAGACCGCGCACGGGCCCGCGCCTCGCCTTGGCGGACCTGGCGTCGACGACCGCGCACGCCACGTCGAACGCGGGGTAGATCACCAGCAGTGTCGTGCTGAGTGGGTTCAAGGTGTGGGCGGAGGCAAGCAGCAGCGCGGCCCACACCGTGGCGAACGCGAAGCGCAGAAGGTAGAGGCGGCGTAGCGCTGCGGTGCCGCCCGCGATGGGGGCGGGGGCCGGGGCGGCGACGGAGGAGTCCATGAGGGGTCCTTTCGGCGAGGGCGGCAACGCAAGCCCAGCGCGGTGAAGGCGTGAGGGAGAACGTTCGTTCTTCCCTTCATTTAAGAGGTCCTCTTCTCCCGCTGTCAAGACCGAACGTTCTCCCTCACCCGGCTGGTACGGTGAGGCCATGAGTACGGGCACAGAGGGCGGGAGCATGTCTGAGGCACGGGCGCGGCTGCTCGACACGGCCACCCGGATCTTCTACGCCGAGGGGATCCACTCCGTCGGCGTGGACCGGATCATCGCGGAGGCTCAGGTCACTCGCGCGACCCTGTACCGGCACTTCAAGGGAAAGGAGGAGTTGATCCTTTCCTACCTCCAGCGGGCCGATCACGGCATGAGGGGCCAGGTGGCTGCCATCCGAGAACAGGGCCTGTCGGCGCCCGACACGGTCCGCGCCGTCAGCCGGTCCATCGCCGAGGGCATCCAGTCCGCCGGGTTCCGCGGATGTGCCTTCCTCAACGCGGCGGCCGAGTATCCCGAGCCCGGGCACCCCGTCCACCGGGCCGTGCTGGACCATCGGCACTGGTTCCTGGAGACCGCCACACAGCTCCTGGAAGACGCCGGCTGTGCTCCCGCCGAAGTGGCGGGCCGGCACTTCGTCATGCTCCGGGACGGCGCCATGGCGGCCGGCTGCCTGTCCGACCCGAAGCCGGTCTGTGAGACCTTTCTGCACGGCGTCGAGGGCATCCTGCGGACGGGTACGGCGTCAGCGTCTGACTCGGACGGCCCCGGCACCCCGTCCGCATGACCATCCGACTGTGAACCAGGCGACCCGCGATCAGGTTGCCCGGCCGTCGCCCTCGGTGTCGAGTCCCTCTCCTGGCGGCCGAAGGACGGTGACAGAAGTGGCCCGTCTGACAACGCGGGGCCGCAAAGCCCTCCGGTTTACGTCGGAGGCGTTTGCGGGCCGGGCGAGGGGCAACGCGCAGTCCATGACTGAAGCGAAATCCGGAACCAACAGTAAGCCGGCCGCCTCACGTGCGACCGCGGGCAAGGCGCGGCACGCTGCCGACAAGGCGACCGCGCCCGCCGCCGGGGCCGTGAAGGGCGCCGCGGACAAGGCGACTGACACCGCGTCGGCCGCGAAGTCGGCGGCCGTCTCCGGGGCCGAGCGCTCGGCCGAGACGGTCGGTTCGACGGCACAGGGGATGGCCCGAGCGGTCGAGTCCGGTCGTCAGACGCTGGTCGCGACGACCGGGCAGGTCGCGGCCACGGCCAAGGCGGCCACCGTGCAGGTGGCCACCACGGCGAAGACGGCTCTCGCGGTGATCGCCCACCGCAAGCTGATCGCCGCCGGTGTCGGTGCGGGTGTGACCGCGCTGACGGCCGCCTCCTACGCGGCGGGCCGCCGTTCGAGCCGTCACAGCCACGGCCCGATCACCCGGCTGACCGGCGGCCGTATCTGACGCCCCGTTCGGGCGGTGGGCCCACGGGCCCACCGCACGGCTCCGCACCCGTCACTCGTACGTGCGCCCCTCTCCGCCGACTCGCGGCACCGTCACACCCCACGCTCCGTGCGTCGCGTTCCGAGCCCGCCTCCGCGATCACCGCCGCGAGCATTTCTCGTCCCCGGCACTGCTACCGACGCACATCTTCGAGTCCGGCGACCATCCGCGCCCGGACCCATCTCCGGGCGTTCCGAGTCGGATTCCTCCGGATCGCGTGGGGTGGCGTCATGGTGAAACGTTCCGCCTGGGGCACTAGCCCAAGTGATCTTCATCGGAAGTCTGCTTGGGAGGAACGTCCATCGTGACTGTGCCTACTCGCCCGTTGCGTCCTGCGCGTCGTGGCCCGCGCTTCGATCTGCGTACGACGGCCTGGTTCTTCGTTCTTCTCGCTCTGCTGCTGAGCCTTGGCGGGGTGATCGCCCGCACCGCCGCGCAGGCCGCACAACGCCGCCCCGTCTGGGCGGTGATTCTTCTGCTGCTGGCCTCGGCCGCTGTGATCGCCGGTCACCGGGGCCGGCGCCGGTGGTCGGCCCGCAGAGCGTTGCGCCGTGCCACCGAAGCTCTTGAGGCGGCGGCGGAAACGGCGGCTCACTCGCTGCAGGAGCCTGCCGTGGCCGCTGCCCCCGTTGAGGCGGTCGCCCCGCCTGTGGCGCCGGCGCCGGCACCGGCGTGGGAGCCGGCGACGCCGGCGGCAACGACCCCGGCAGCGGGCGTCGCGCCTGCGGAGGAGACCCTGCTGCTGGATGCCGCTGTCGTTCCGCAGGTGATGGACTACGCGGTCCTGGACCCCGATGAGTTCGAGCGGGCGATAGCCGAGCTGTGTGTCCGCGA
The DNA here is from genome assembly GCF_000444875.1 of Streptomyces collinus Tu 365. Taxonomy (NCBI): domain Bacteria; kingdom Bacillati; phylum Actinomycetota; class Actinomycetes; order Kitasatosporales; family Streptomycetaceae; genus Streptomyces; species Streptomyces collinus. The sequence goes on from NC_021985.1 coordinate 7,661,390, forward strand.
CGGATGCACGGACGTCGAAGTGGTCGGCGGAGCGGGCGACTTGGGAGCGGACGTCCTCGCGGTGGCCCCGAGCGGACACCGCCTGGTGGTGCAGTGCAAACGGTACGGCGAGGGCAACAGGGTCGGCTCGCAGGACCTCCAGCGTTTCGGCGGTACCTGCTTCACCGTCCACGAAGCCGACATCGCCGTCCTCGTGACCACCGCCGACTTCACGGCACCGGCCCTGGAGTACGCCGAGCAGTGCGGGATCGTGTGCATGGACGCCGAGGCCCTCACGGCGTGGCATCTGGGCACGGGGCCCAGCCCATGGGAGACGTCCTACGAGGCGTGAACCCCTGCTTCGACGACATGGTCTCGTCGAGCTCAGTCGTTGACGGGGATCCGGCGGGCGAGGGCGGTGACCCGGAGGTCTCCATGGTCCACCCACTGGGGGAACTCCAGCGTCTTGTGGCTGGTGGCAGCGGGAGGAGTGACCTGGAGGTAGGCGGCGTGGACGGCGTCCGGGGTGCCGGAGTCGGCGTGGGTCCACGATATGACCGCCTCGGCACTCTGGCCCTGCCGGAGGGTGAGAGTGGACTTGGCCGGGCTCCTGGCGTACCAGGTGTCGCCCCAGTGGGTGGTGGAGTGCAGCGTCCGGTGAGCGGCGTTCTCCAGGCCAAGGCCGGGGTAGCCACGCAGCAGGCAGGTACGGGCGCTGGTGTTCTTCAGCTTGAGGACCACACCCTGGTGGTTCATGCCGCCGGCCAGGCCCCGGCCGAAGGAGGCGGTCAGGGCCGACACGGAGCAGGTCGGCGTGGTGGCCGAGGCGGCCTGCGCGACCGCGGTGCCGGTCGCGCACAGCCCGGCGGCGGTCATCGCGGCCAGCGCCGCGCGCGCGATGCGCGAGTGGCCGTACAGCGCGGGGCGGGTGTCCTCAGCGGTGCGGTGCGGGTGGGCGCGGTACTGCTTCGTCATGACGAACCTTCTCCTTCGAACCTTGGTCGTCGGCCTGCGATTCGGTCTTCTCAAGGTGTGATGCTTCGCGCGCTGAGAATGTTCGGGCGAATTCGCGCCGGGCTGCGATGGCCTGGGTCGGGCTGCGACGCGTTGCTTCGCGTCGCAGCCCGGCCTTCTTCCCCCCTCCGGGGCCCCGTCCCCCTCGGCCCCGACTGGCGTCAGCTGCGCAGGTCGATGACCGTGCGCAGTTTTCCGCTGGTCGGGGTGCGTTCGAACGCGTCCCGGGGGACGGTCCGCACGGTGAGTGTCAGCAGTCCTTCTTCCTCGGCCGAGGCCAGTTCCGTCACCTCGTGCGCGAGTGCCGTGCGGGCGGCCTCGGGGTCGGTGGCGTACTGCTCGTCGAGGCGGACGGTCAGCCGTTCCCGGTCCGCGCCCGACTCGACGACCATCTGCACCTCGCCGTGGTAGGCGAGCCGCTCCTGCGCCGCTTGGGCGACGCGCCGGTAGTTGACGAAGTACGTGCCCACCCGCACGACGTCGCCGTAGCGTCCGAGGAGTTCCAGCCGGGGCACGTGGCTGCCGCACGCGCACGGGCCCGCGACGGCACGGCCCAGGTCACCGATCTCGTAGCGTTCCAGCCGCTGGCCCGCCCGCGCCCGGGAGGTGAACACGAGCCGTCCCGGCTCGCCCGGCGCGACCGGCCGGTCCTCGTGGGGGTCAAGGATCTCCAGGGTGTGCAGGTCGGTCAGCACATGGTGGACGGAGCCCTCGGAGGAGGCGCACTGGTAGCCCAGGGGGCCGAGATCGGTGCTGCCGTAGGCCGCGGAGCGGATGACCTGGACTCCGAAGTCATCAATGAGCACGCGGCGTTGCTCGGCCGTGAAGTGCTCGCCGCCGTAGAACACCTTCCGGATCCGGCCGTGGGCCCGCAACCGGTCGCCCTCGGCGTGCAGCAGCTGCCACAGGTAGGAGGGCATGCCGAAGAGGGTGTCCACGTCGTGGGTGATCAGTGCGTCGGCGACCACGGCGTGGTCGGGGCCCGCGGCCATCGGGATCTGGGTGGCGTTCAGCCGCTCCAGGATGGAGAAGAAGCTGATGAAGCTGCCGTACATCCCGCCGCAGTAGAAGAGGTTGGCCGCTCGGTCGCGGGCCGGGTCGAAGCCGGCGGCGAGCAGTCCGTCCGCCGCGGCGCGCATCTGGTTGTCGTAGTCGGCGCAGGTGAACACCGACAGCGCGGGAGCGCCCGTGGAGCCGCCGCTGCGGAAGTACAGGTGTGCGTGGCGCGGGTCCAGGGTGGCGAGGGCACTTTGCACACCCTCCTTGCCCAGCAGCGGTGCGTCCGGCGCGGGAGGCAGAACGGGGGGCGCTGTCAGGTCGTCGGGGCAGGCGACGGTCGTGAAGTCCGGGTCCGCCGTGCGCAGGCTCACCCTGCGGCTGTAGCGCTGCAACGCGTAGACGCCGTCGTGTGGTTCGCCGTCGTAGCTCTCCAGCATGGAGCCGACCGGGGTGACGCGGGTGACACCCGCGGCGAACATCGCCCGGGAGAGCGCGGCCACGTCGGCGCGGTCGCCCGCGACCGCCGCCGTCTGCAGGTAGCGGCGCATGGGCCGCAGCGTCGCGGTGACCGCGTGCCGGGGCAGCGGCTTGACCCGGACGCTGCGGTGGAGCGGAGAGGCGTCGAGTGCGGGCCGGGTGTCGGCCAGCACCCGCCAGGAACCGTCCTCGGCCGCGAACACACGAGTGAGACCCAGGTGTTGTTCGAGCAGGGCGAGCTGCTGCACGGTGGTGATCTCGGCACGTTCGGCCGGGCCTGGCAGCGGCGCCGGCCGAGCGCCGGAGACCTTCGCCAGCCGCTCGGCGAACCGGCCCGCGAACGCGAACAGTTCCCCGGTGTCCTCGGTGTCGAGGTAGATCACCTGCGGGCTGGAGCAGGCCTGTTGTTCCAGTCGGCAGACATCCTCGGCGAGTACGTCGAGCACGTCCACCTCGGACGCGGCCCGTCCGGTGAGGTAGGCGAAGGAGATCCGATGGCCCCACGCGACCACCTGGCAGCCGGACGGGGCCAGTTCGCCCGCCGCCCGTACCGCGTCCTCGCCACCCCACACCGCGATCGTGTCGGCGTGCCCGCACAGCGCCTCGAGCCACGCGCGGCGCGAGGACGGGAAGCGCAGGGCGACGACGCGTTCGGCGATCAGCCCGGACGGGTCGGCGGCACCGAGGGCGGCGAGCAGGTCGAGGGCGAGACCCGGGTCGGAGCTGCTGGTCTTGAGCACGTTGAGGTTGCCCGCCAGCAGTCCCTCGACGACGCTCAGCGGCGCCACGGCCGCTGCGTTGCCCGGTGCGATGTGCACCAGCAGGCCGACCGGTGCCCATGCCTCGTACACCGTCTCCCGGGCGTCCGGCCGGGTGAGCCGTTCCGGGCGCAGGCCCCCCAGCTCTCGCCTCAGCTTGCGCTCGAGCGCCTCCCGGGTCAGGGCGGCCGCCAGCTCGCCCAGGACGGCAGGGGCCTCCCCGGCGGGCAGGTGGGCGGCCAGCCGCCCGTACAGCGCGGAGGCGGGGTCGGTCAGGTCGCGGGCGACCGCGGCGCAGGCGCCGAGCACCACGTCGGTGGGCAGGGGACGGCTCAGGACCCGTCCGGCGAGCTCCGGCAGCGCGTCGAGCCGTCGGCCGGCCTCTGCCTCGTCGACGAACTCGCCCTGCCAGAGGTGGAGTACGGAGGTGGTCACGCCATTCCCTTCATCAGTTCGGCGGCGGCGACGGCGCAGCTGCGGTTGCGGCTCACCCCGGCACGGCCGTGCACGGTGAACCAGTCGGTGGACGACGGGCACGGGCACTCCTCGCCCGGATGCAGCGACGCGAGGTCGCCCATCACCACGCTGTGCGCGGGCACCGAGGTGATGTACGGGCTGACCAGGTGCAGGAACCCGCGTTCGCCGTACGGCAGCGGGCGCAGCGTCCCGGTGTCCCGCACCGCCGCGCGTGACCACACGGGCACGTGCAGCCGGTGCTCGGCGCACTCGACGTAGGGCACGCAGTGCTCGACCGAGCCGAAGGTGTCGCGGATCCGGTCGCCCGGGACGCCGAGCCGTTCGCTCACCTCGGCGTAGAACGCGTCCTTGGCGATCTGCCGGTCGGCGTGGCCCTTCCAGCCGCCGCCGAGCACCACCAGGGAGCCCTCGGGCAGCCGCAGCGGCGGCAGGCCCATCGCCCGCATCCGCTCCAGGGTGAAGTACAGGAACGCGGGGAAGCCCAGGATGCGCACCGGTACGTCGTCCTCGGCGTAGCGGTGGAGCGCCGCGATGCAGCCGTTCACGTCGAACTCGTGGCCGGTGCCGGTGTGCCGCAGGGCATGCGTGGTGTGCCGGGCCGGGGCGAAGTCGCACAGGTAGTTGTCGGTGAACGAGGTGCCCAGCTTGAGCGCCGGTGCCGGCTCGTAGCTGTAGAGCAGGTAGTTGACCGGCTGGTCGGGGGTGATCCAGCCGTAGTGGTCGAAGATCCGGGCCACCATGCGCTGCGCGGAGCGGATGGTCCACTCGTCGAAGAACATCTGCGACTTCTGGCCCGTGGTGCCCGAGGAGGTCAGGTGCAGGAACACGTCCTCGCGGGGGACCGACAGCACCTCATGGCGTTTGAAGAACGCGGCGGGCACGAGCGGGGTGCGCACCTCGTCGCCGACGGTGGGTGCCGCGGTCTCGGCCGGGTCGTCGAGCAGGGCGGCGAAGAAGGACGAGCGGCCGGCGTGCCAGGCGTTGGTCTCGGCCATCGCCGCGGCGAACAGCTCGTCGGCGGCCCTGCCATGCGCGTACGGCTCCGCCAGGTCGCACAACTGCTGCACATGGCCGAGTGCCGCGAGGTCGGGAACCTCGACGGGAGCGAGATGGGGTTTCATCGGGACACCTCGTGAAGGGGCAGGTAGGTGGAGGTCCAGGCACTCAGGTAGGCGCCGAGGTACGGCCGCAGCAGTGGGCTGACGGCGGTGGTGCGGAAGTCGATCTGACGGCTGGTGCGCGACAGCACCACGTAGTCGTGCAGGCGGTCGTGGATGCGCCGCATCGCCGGGTAGAGCGCGCTGGGCACGAACCCCGAGGCGAGGAAGACCTCCAGGGCCTCGGTGTCGGCCAGTGGCAGCAGCGCCTCGGCGTAGTCCGCGCCCGCTCGGGTGACCGTGGTCATCAGCCCCTCGAGGGCCCCGGCCACCGCGGCGGGGCGGGGGTGGACGGCGACCAGGGCGCAGCTGCCCGCGACCGGGTCGAGATCGGCGTACGCCTCGAAGCTGCCGTCGGCCGCGGCCAGCACCGCGTTGGGCGTGTGCAGCGGGAAGAACCGGTCGCCGGCCTGGGGGAAGAGTTCCAGGAAGCGCCGCCGCACGAAGCCGGGAGCCGCGATCAGCTCGATCGGCTCGGCTCCGGTGGTTCCCGTAGTTCTAATGGCCTTGGTGGCCTTGGTGGCCTCGCGCACCCTGGCCGCCGTGCCCGCCGTGCCCGCCGCGTCCCGGCTGGAGCCGCTCCGGGTGTCGGCGTAGTCGATGCCCACGCCGGCCGACGCGGCGGACAGGAGCGCCGACAGCCCTTCCGGTACGGCCGCCACGGGTGCGCGCCGGTCCAGCACGCCGTCGGCATAGCGGGCGAACAGCGCCAGCGTCTCGCACCCGTCGACCTCGACGGCGTTCGGCAGCAGGCCGAGCGGCCGGAAACCGTTGCGCACGACGACGGCTTGAGGGCCCGCGGTGACCACGCGGACGGTGGCGTACACCGAGTCCAGGCGGCCGGTGCCGAACGCCTCCCCGCACACCGCGCCGGTCAGCCGGGAGGCGAGTCCGCCGCCGCGGTGGCCCGGGTGGACCGCGAGGCCGACCAGCTTGCCGATGCGGCTGCCGGGCTCGGTGACGACGACTGCGGAGCCGACGAGGGCGCCGCCGGACGCACGGGCGGTGAGCCAGTGCGCGGTGCCGTCCGTGAGCAGTCGGCGCATGACGACCGGGTCGCTGCCGAGCGGCACCGGGTAGCCGTGGCCGTACACCTCGAAGTACAACTGCCGCAGCTCCGCGATGTCCTGCACGTGGGCGGGGGAGAGGACGACGGTCATGACCGGTCTCCCGCCGGAGCCGCCGCCGGTGAGGTCGATGTCCGCCGTGCGGCGGCGTCATCACGGTCATCACGGTCACCGAGCCACCACAGCGTCAGCGCCACGGGTACGAGCCCGGCGCCCTGCGCCAGACACAGGGTCCGGGCGGTCAACTGGTCGCCCAGCGCGCCGAACACGAGCGACGACACCGGGAACGTCGCTCCCAGGAGCGCCTGCATCACGGCGAAGAAGCCCGGCTTGTCGTCGGCGGGGACCAGCCGCTGGAACAGCGCCACGAACCGCACGCCGATCACTCCGACGCACCAGCCGGCGACGGCCATCGAGCCGAGAGCCGCCGCATGCTGGGCGAACAGCCCCGGCAGCGCGAGGGCCGCCGCCATCACCGTCAGGCACGCGCTGCCGACGGCGACCGGGCGGCCCGGCAGACGTCCGCCGGTGAACGACCCGACCAGGGTGCCCGCACCGAGGGCCGCCTCCAGGGAGGCGACGGTCGAGCCGCTCGCGTGCAGCACCTGCCGGGTGTAGAGCGGCATCACGACGTAGACGGCCGTGGTGAAGATGTTGGCGGCGGCGAAGCAGACCAGTACGCGGCGGATGAACGGCAGCTCGGCCAGTATCCGGCGCAGCGTGCGCCGCTCGGATACCGGGCCGTCCGAGGGCGTGGCCGTGGACGCGGGGCGCGGGAAGCGCGCGGAGACGACCAGCAGGGCGGCGAGCAGGTACGCGGCGGCGCAGGCGGCGACGACCGCGTCCAGCGAGCCCGCGTCCACCACGAGCGGGCCGAGCAGCCCTCCGCACAGGCCGGCGACGGACTGCGTGGACAGCTCGAATCCGGTGGCCGCCTCGATGTCGGCGTCCTCGACGAGTTCCGGCACCGACGTGGTCAGGCACGGGTCGAACACCGCCTGGCAGCCGGCCAGCGCCAGCCCGACCGCGTAGGCGGCGGCCACGGGCAGCGTGCCGGTGTGGGCCACGACGGCGGCAGCGGCGGCCACCACGCCGGCGACGGCCGCCGCCGCGGCCAGCACCGTGCGGTGCGCGTGCCGCTCGACGACGCGCGCGACGACGGGGGCGAGCAGCACCGCGGGCAGGGTGCTCACCATGAGGAAGAGGCCCGAGTCGAGACCGCGGTGCCGGCCGCCCGCGTATCCCACGAGCCACCACACCGCCCCGACCTGGAACATCCGCCCGGCGGCCTGGGTGAGGAGCTGACCGGCCCAGACCCGGCCGAAGGAGGGGTTGCGAAGGACGAGCGGCAGGCGCCGCGCGGGCGCGGGTGCCGCGCTCACGAGTGCGGCCGTTCGTCGAGCACCCGGACGAGCTTGCCGGAGCGGGAGTTGACCGCCAGGTCGCGGTGCCGCACCCATTCGACGGCCAGCGGGTCGACGTGCCCGGCGGCGGTGGCGTCGGCGTAGAACGGACGCTGGGCGAGGACCGCCGCGACGACGGCGGTGCCCAACTCGGCGCGTACGGCGCCCGGTTCGGCGACCGCGAGCCGCAGCACGAGACCGTCCCGGCCGTCCCGGCGCCGCACGACGAGCTGGACACCGGTCACCTCACCCGAGGTGTCGGCGGCCGCGACGACGTCGTGGACGTCCTCGGTGTACAGGGAGACGGGACCGACCCGCACCCCCTCCTCGGCGCGCCCGAGGATACGGAAGACACCGGCTGCCCGGTCCACCCACTCGGCCCGGTCGCCCGCCGGGTAGCGCAGGACCGGCATGAGCCGACGGCACAGACTGGTGACGACCAGCCGCCCGGGCACACCGTCGGCGTCGACGGGCAGGTCGGTCTCGTCGTGGAGGATCTCGACGAGTGTGTCGGGGACGAACGCCCGGTGCACACGCGGGTCGTCGCCGGGCACGGCCGCTCCCAGGAGTCCCGCGTCGACACTCGCATAGCCGAGGGAGCGCGGCTCGGCGTTCGGGAACGCGGCCTTGAGCAGCGGAAGCTGGTCGCTGAAGAGGCATTCGCCGCCGAAGAACAGCAGTTCCACGTCCGGCAGTGTCCGCCCGGCGTGGGCGAGGCGCTCGGCGAGCGCGCACAGGGTGGTCGGTGTGCCGGCGACGACCTGGGCCCGGAACTCCTCCAGGGTGGCCGCGGTGGACTCCCAGGGCGACGCGCCACCGATGGGCAGGCGGACGTTGGCCACGGGGGAGCGGTGCAGTGAGTCGAGGACGAAGCTGAAGCTGGCGTACAGGTCGCCCGCGTAGAAGAGGTCCGCCACGCGGTGACCCGGGCGCAGACCGGCACCGGCCAGACCGCGGCCGAACGTGGCGGTGAACTCCCGCCACTCCGTGCGGGTGTAGTAGGAGAACTTCGGCGACCCCGTGGTTCCGCCGCTGCGGAACACGACGGCTTCGGCCAGCGGAGCGGTCAGCAGCCGGTTGTCCCGGGGGGAATTGGCCCGCCAGAATTCGGCCTGCGGCACCACCGGAAGGTCCGTGACATGAGCCACTTCGTCGGGGAGCCGGGAGTAGAGCTCACGGTAGAAGGGGGAGTTTCGGCGGGCGAAACGTACGAGCTCCGCGAGTGGTTGAACGGGCATCGATTCCTGCTCGAAGGCGTGGTCCGCCGACAGGAAAAGGCCGGCGGGCGCGACGGATCGAGTCCACTGACAGGGACCGGGTCGCGAGGGATGTGAAGAAGCAGAGCACCGCTGGTGAGCGGGCGTCCGCAGGACCAGCGTATCTCACCATTCGGGACGCCTCTTGCGCCAACTGCCCATCCATGGAAGGGGCTTGAATGCCCGCGGATGCGTTCGGCGGACCATCGGTTCCACCGGAACCGGAGACGGTGATCACATCAAGGGCATTGATATAAAAGCCTGTTGCGGAAGGCTCAAGCGTTCCTTATGGAACGAGGTCCGATCATGGCATTCCAGGGCATGGCCGGAAAGCGCTGAGGCCGAATGCGGCCGGACGTATTCGGTCAGGAGATTCTTCGGTCAGGTCTGGCGCGTGTGCATCGGATTGTTGGCGACTTCGTCCGGACATGTGCGGCGTGGCCCGTGTTCGCGCCGGTCGCGGCTCCAGTCGGACAGGGCGAGGGCCAGGGCCGCCGCCATGCCGACGAGTGCGGCGGCCAGGGCGACGGCGAGGGCGCCGCGATGGTCGCCGTTCCTGCCGAGCATCAGGTAGTAGAGGCCGGGCAGGGCGGCGGTGCCGACCGCGGCCCCGAGTCGCTGGCCGGTCTGCAGAGCGCCTCCCGCCGAGCCCGCCATGTGCACGGGAACGTCGCGCAGGGTCATGGTGATGTTGGGGGAGACGACGAACCCGCTGCCGATGCCTCCGAGCAGCAGGACGGGGGCGGCCAGCCAGGGAGCGGTGCCGATGGGGCCGTAGCGGAGCAGCAGCGCGGTGCCGCCCAGGCCGAGGATCACGCCTGTGAGGCCGCACACGGTGAGCAGACGGCCGAACCGCTCGACCAGCCGCCCCGCGACGACGGCCGCGCCGGCCGAGCCGACGGCGAACGGGGTCACCGCCAGGCCGGACCTCAGCGGCGAGAAGCCGAGGCCGTGCTGGTAGAAGAGGGCGAAGACGAGCCACACGCCGCTGAAACCGATGAAGTACAGCGTGCCGACGCCCGCGCCGACGGCGTACCCGCGCACGGTGCTGAACAGCCGAGGGTCCAGCAACGGCTGGGTGCCCCGGGCGACGAGCCGGCGCTGCCACTGCACGAAGGCGGCGAGCACCGCCGCGGCGACCGGGAAGAGCCACCACAGGCGGCCGAGGCCGCCGGAGTCCGCCTGGACCAGCGGGTACATCAACGCGAGGACCCCGGCGCCGAGGAGCAGCACCCCGGGCACGTCCACGTGTCCCCGGCCGGAGCGCTGCGTGTGGGGCAGCAGACGTCGCCCCAGGAGGACGGCGAGGATGCCGATGGGCAGGTTGACGTAGAAGATCCACCGCCAGCCCTGCCCGCCGGAGGCCAGGGCGAGGATGGCGCCGCCGGTGATCGGGCCGGCGGCGGCGGAGATGCCCACCGTGCCGCCGAAGAACCCGAAGGCCCGGCCGCGCTCGGCACCCCGGAACATCTGCTGGATGAGCGCGGAGTTCTGTGGCGCCATGAAGCCGGCCGCCAGGCCCTGGGCGAGGCGGGCCACCACCAGCAGCGTGATGTCGGGGGCCGCTCCGCAGGCCGCGCTGCAGATCACGAAGCCGCTCAGGGCGAGCAGGAAGATGCGCCGCCGGTCAAGGGCGTCGCCGAGCCGGCCGGCGGTGACGAGGGCCAGGGCGAACGTGAGGGCGTACCCGGACACCACCCACTGCACCTGCGCGGGAGAAGCGTGCAGGTCACGCTGGATGGTGGGCAGTGCCACCGCCACGATCGTCACGTCGAGCAGGCTCATGAAGCCGGCCACCAAAGTGACCCACAGGGCTCGCCACCGGCGCGGATCCGGCTCGTACCCCGTCTCCTGGACGTCCGGCTCACGGCCGTCCCCCGCCGCCGACGACTTCGTCACCTGGGCTCCTCTCACCCGGGCCGCACCCGGACGACCCAAGTTCCCCGACCTGGGCGTGAGCACACACGGTGGCCCGCGACCCGGTCACCTCCGGGAAGCGGCCCTGCCCGAACACCATCCTGCGCCGTGGTGCTCCCGGACGGCTCAGGGCCGCTGCCCTGCTCCGGCAGCCACCACAGACGCCCCGAACGGCCGCCGGCCGGCGACGTGATTCGACTGTCAGGGTGGTTGCCGGCCCGCCGTTGTGCCGTGACCGCCGTCGAGTGCGCCGCGCCCGCACGATGGGGAGCCGGTACCGCCGTGACGGGCACGGCGGCACGGCACCCGGAGGCACCGAACTCGTGACCAGTGATCCAGGGGCGATCGACGCACCACCTGCCGCCTACGACGACCTGCGCGCCGTGGTCTTCAACTGCACGCTGAAGCGGTCACCGGAGCGCAGCAACACCCAGGGGCTGATCGACCGCAGCGTGCGCATCATGCGGACTCAGGGCGTCCAGGCCGACGTCGTGCGCGCGGTCGATCACGACATCGCGACCGGAGTCTGGCCGGACATGACCGAGCACGGCTGGCGGACGGACGCCTGGCCGGCGCTCTACGAAAGGGTCATGGCCGCGGACATCCTCGTCCTGGCCGGCCCGATCTGGCTCGGCGACAACAGCTCGGTCATGAAGCGGGTGATCGAGCGCTTGTACGCGTGCTCCAGCCTGCTCAACGATGCCGGGCAGTACGCCTACTACGGCCGCGTCGGCGGCTGTCTGATCACCGGGAACGAGGACGGCGTCAAGCACTGCGCGATGAACGTCCTCTACAGCCTGCAGCACCTGGGCTACTCCATCCCTCCCCAAGCCGACGCCGGCTGGATCGGCGAGGCCGGTCCCGGTCCCTCCTACCTCGACGCCGGTTCCGGCGGACCGGAGAACGACTTCACGAACCGCAACACCACCTTCATGACCTGGAACCTGCTCCACCTCGCGCGCCTCCTCAAGGACGCGGGTGGCATCCCCGCCTTCGGCAACCAGCGCACCGCCTGGGACGCAGGCTGCCGCCACGACTACGAGAATCCCGAACACCGCTGACCCGGAGCACGGGGTGCGTACCCTCCGGGTACGCCCCAGCCCCTCGCCTCGCCTCGCCTTGCCTCGCCTCGCCGTCCGGTCCGTGAGCGGGAGCTCAAGGCGTCAGTTCGGCGGCCAGGAGGTCCATCAGGAGGCCGTCGTGCCAGGTGCCGTCCGGACCGCGCTCGTACTGCCGCATGATGCCCACCGGCCGGAACCCGACCTTCTCGTAGCAGCGGATCGCCGCGGTGTTGTCGGCCGCCGGGTCGATGACCAGCCGGTGGTAGCCGCACGCGTCGACGAGGTGGCGGGCCAGCGTGCGTACCGCGTCGGTGCCCAGTCCGCTGCCGTGCACGGTGGGCGCGAGGAAGAGATCGATTCCGGCGTGCCGGTAGTCCGGCTCCTCCTCGGAGTACCACTGGATCATGCCGACGATCCGCCCCTGGTGCTCGACGGTCAGGCAGTGGGACCCGGGGTCTTCGACATCGGCCGCGACGTCGGCTTCGAGGTCGTCTCCACCCCTCCACCGGGCACGTACCTCAGGAGTGGCCCGGATGGCCGCGAGGGCGGCGACGTCCTCGGTGACGGTGGGGCGGAGTACGACGAGAGCACCGTGCAACACAGTCATGGCCCGGGACGGTACGCGAGGGGAGGTCCGTCTCGCGCGGAGGTTTTCCGGGGACCGCTGGGTGACGTCCCGCGGGGCGGCTGGGTCTTGGCCATGCAGGCCGGTGGGCCGTAGCCGGGGAAGAGTGCTCCCCGCTCCGGCTTCTCCGGACCCGGAAGGCAGCACGGTGCGCGGCCCCAGCCCCCGGAGCGGGGCGTGCCCGCACACAAGGTGGGTGGAAAGCTTGGGGCATGGCGTTGCGACCGTGGCGGGAGTTCCGGTGGTCCTGGCGGCCGGGTCACGCACCCGCGCTGATGGTGATCCCGTTGGGGCTGATCGTTGTGGTCTGCGTGGTGGACGTGCTGGCTCCGCCGCACGTTCACCTCGGGCCCCTGCTGGTGGCGGCACCGGCGATCACGGTGGCGTTCGCCGGCGCCCGCGTGACGGCGCTGATGGGAGCGCTCGCCGTGGCGGCGCAGATGCTGATCGGTGTGCTGCGAGAGGGCCTGTTCACCGCCAACATCCAGGCCCAGGTCAGCGCTCTGGTCGTCGTCTCGGCCGTCTGCGTCGGCATCTGCGTCCTACGGGACCGGCGTGAGCGCCAGCTGCACCGGGTGCGGTCCGTCGCCGAAGCGGCGCAGAGCGTGCTGCTGCAGCCCCTGCCCGGCCGCGCGGGCCCGCTGCGGATCGCCGGCCTGTACATCCCCGCCGAGGAGGAAGCCGATCTGGGCGGGGACCTGTACGCGGCCGCGCGGACCGACCACCACAGCACCCGGCTGCTCATCGGCGACGTCCGCGGCAACGGCCTGGCCTCGATCAACAACACCGCCCTGCTCCTCGGCGCCTTCCGCGCGGCCGCCCACCGGCAGGCCACCCTGCCCCGCCTCGCCATCCACCTGGACGCCGCCTTCCGCTGGGACAGCAGCCAGTGGTGCTCGCAGACGGAGCAGGACACCGGCGAGGACTTCGCCACCGCGATCCTGCTCGACATCCCCGACCACGAACCGGTCGTCCACCTCATCAACTGCGGCCACCCACCGCCGCTGCTCCTGCGCGGCACTCACCTCACCCCCCTCACGCCGGAGGCTAGCCACCTTCCGATCGGACTCGGCGGCGCCTTCGGCATCACCGCCTACGAGGTGCAGACATTCCCGTTCGAGGTCGGCGACCTGCTCCTCCTGTACACGGACGGCGTCATCGAAGCACGTGACACCGACCACCTCTTCTACCCGCTCACCGAACGAGCGGCCGCGTGGACCAAGGACGACCCCGACGAACTCCTGCGCGTTCTCCACGACGACCTGCTGGCCCACGTCCGCGGCCACCTGAACGACGACGCGGCCGCCGTCGCGATCCGCCGCCTGGCCCTCTGAATCCCCGGACCCGGGATACCTCCGCGCCGGCCCGGGCGGCGACCACTGCGTGACGGCGACCGCTGTGTGACATTGGCGTCCCGCCCGCGCGGGTGGAAGCATGACGGCGTGCGGCGCTCGCGGCCGGTCCGGTCGGCGCGACCGCCGGGGCCTGCGGCTCGCACCAGGGATCCGCTTCCCCGGTGGGCCGGTTCGGTGGGGAGGCGGTTTCCGGCATGTGTGACGATCACGGGTATGCGGGGGCCGAGGCGGCCTGGTCGGCGCCTCGTGCCGCGCAGGGGCCGGCCGTCGACCCGGTGACGCTGCCGGAGGTCGACGAGGTCAGGGTCACGACGATGGTCGACAACACCTACGACGCCCTGCTGGCCTCCGCCGAAGGCGTCACCCGGGCGTCGGCGGGCGCCGGGTGGACCGCCGCTCGGCAGTTCGCCGGCGGTGAGACCCCCGCCGGGCTCCGTGCCGAGCACGGGTTCTCCGCCCTGGTCACCGTCCGAAGCGGCGGCGCCAGCACGACGCTGCTGTTCGACACCGGAGCGTCGCCGGACGGGCTGTCGGTGAACGCCGAGCGTCTGGGCGTCGATGTCGGCGGCCTGCAGGGCGTGGTGCTCAGCCACGGGCACTTCGACCACGCGGGCGGCTTCGACGGCCTGGCCCGGCTGCGCGGTCGCTCCGGCCTGCCGCTCACCGTCCACCCCGCGGTCTGGACCCGCCGGCGCCTCGAGCTGCCGGCCGGCCAGGAGCTGAAGATGCCCACGCTGTCGCGAGGTGCCCTGGAACGCGAAGGGTTCGAGGTGATCGAGCGGCGGCAGCCGTCGCTGCTGGCCGGCGGCATCCTGATCACCGGCGAGGTGGACCGCGTCACCGAGTTCGAACACGGCATGCCGTCGGCGCACCAGGCCTGGGACGGCAGCGGCTGGCGGCACGACCCCACCGTCATCGACGACCAGGCACTCGTCGTCAACGTGCGCGGCCGGGGACTGGTCGTCGTCACCGGGTGCGGGCACGCCGGAGTCGTCAACATCATCCGGCACGCCATGAGGCTCACCGGCGTCAGCGGACTGCTGGGCCTCATCGGCGGCTTCCACCTGAGCGGCCCTGCCTTCGAGCCGGTCATCGGCCCGACGGTGGCAGCCCTCACCGCCCTCGCCCCCGAGCTGATCGTCCCCGGCCACTGCACCGGCTGGCGCGCCCAGCACGCCCTCGCCGCGGCCCTTCCCGACGCATGGGTGCAGACCAGCGTCGGAACCACCTACACCCTCGGCGCTGCGCAGCCGGGCGATGCCTGATCCGACGTCCCGGGAGGGTCGACCGATGCCAGACCCCACGCCTGCCCTTCCTCCCGGGTACCGGGCAGCCCCGGCGACGATCCAGGACATCGGCAGCATCCATCGTCTGGTCTCGGCCTGCGAGTGCGAGATGCACGGCCAGGCGCGCACCGACCCCGGGGGCGTCGCCGCCGTATTCGCCCGGCCGGGACTGATCTTGGAGCTGGACACCCTGTTGATCCACGACCAGGCGGGCCGGCTGGCCGCTCGAGCCTGGGTGGACCGGCGCTCCGAGGTGGACGTGCACCCGCAGCACCGCGGCCGCGGTCTCGGCGCCGCGCTCCTCGACTGGGCCGAGGCGAGGGCCCGTCGGGCGGGGAGCGAACAGATCGTCCAGACCGTCCCGGACGACCACAGGGACGCCGTCACGCTCCTGCGCTCGCGCGGCTACGAGCCGATGGTGACCGAATGGCTGCTTCAGTTCGCCATGCCCGACGAGCCGACGGTACCCGAGCCGCCCGCGGGCATCACGGTGAGGCCGTTTCACACCGGCGATGAGCATGCCGCGTACCAACTCGTCGAGGACGCCTTCGACGAATGGCAGCAACGGCGCAAGTCCTACCCCGAGTGGGCCCGACACACCGTCGAACGACCGACTTTCGCCCCCGCGATGTCGGCACTCGCGTTCAACGGCGACCGACTGGTCGGCGCCGCCGTCTCACTGGACCTACCGGAGACGGGCGAGGGCTACGTCGAGGAGGTCGCCGTACACCGTGACCACCGCGATCAGGGCATCGCCCGCCTGCTGCTGCGCCACGTCTTCCGCGCCTTCCACCGGCAGGGCCGGCGGACCTGCACCCTCGCTACGCACTCCGACACCGGGGCACTCGCCCTGTACCTGCGGGTGGGCATGACGGTGCGGTACAGCTCCACGGTCTTCCGCAAGGGCCTGCGACCGGCCGAGGACGTCGCCAGGAACGCGGATGAACTGAGCAGGTAAAACTGGACAGCCTAGACTGATGATTCTACGGTGGACTCCATGACCGACCGGACCACCGCCGCACAAGAGGACACCAGAACGAGCGAGTTCGATCGCCGGCTGGTGCCCCCGATGGTGCTCGGCTCGATCCTCAACCCGGTCAACTCCACCATCATCGCGGTCGCCCTGATCCCCATCGGCAAGGCGTTCGGAGCGCCGCCGTCGCAGACGGCCTGGTTGGTGTCGGCCCTCTACCTGGCCACCGCTCTGGGGCAGCCGATCGTCGGCCGTCTCATCGATCTCTTCGGGCCCCGGCGCCTGTTCCTGCTCAGCACCGGCCTCGTCGGCGCCGCGGGGCTCGTCGGCACCCTGGCCCACGGCCTCGGACTTCTCGTCGCGGCGCGCGTCCTGCTCGGTTTCGGCACCTGCGCCGGCTACCCCGCCGCCATGGCCCTGATACGCAGCGAGTCCGAGCGCACCGGCAAGGACAGTCCCGCGCGCATCCTCACCGTCCTGGCCGTGGCCAACCAGACCATCGCGGTGATCGGCCCGCTGCTCGGTGGCCTGCTGATCGGGCTGGGAGGATGGCGCTCCACCTTCGCGCTCAACATTCCCCTGGCCGCGGTCGCGGTCACCCTGGGTGCCCTGCGCCTGCCCGGACAGCCGCACAAGCGCGCCGCACCGAGCGGCCGCCCGACCACGCTGCTCGACCTGCCGGGCATGGCCCTGTTCGCCGCGACGCTGTTCTCCCTGCTGCTGTTCCTGATGAACCTCCACGCACGGACCTGGTACCTGCCGGTGGTCACCATCGCCGCCGGCACCGCGTTCACGCTGCGGGAACTGCGCGCTACGACGCCCTTCATCGACCTGCGGGTGCTCGGGGGCAACGCACCGCTGCTGGCCACCTATGGGCGTGCGCTGGTGGCCTACGTCGTCTCCTACGCGTTCCTCTACGGCTTCACGCAGTGGACGGAGGAGGGGTACGGACTCTCCCCCTTCCACGCCGGACTGGTGCAGATCCCGATGTTCCTGGTGGGGATCGCCGTCTCCGTCACCGTGGGGCGGCACAGGGGCGTCCGGGGCAAGCTCCTGCTCGGCGGCGTGGGCCAGCTCGCCGCCTGCGCGCTGATGCTGACGCTGAGCGCGGCCAGCCCCCTCTGGATGCTCGTGTGCGTCGCCGTGGTCTTCGGCGTGCCACAGGGCGCCAACAGCCTGGCCCTCCAGAACTCCGTGTACTTCCAGGCCGATCCGCAGCGCACCGGGTCGTCCGCCGGACTGCTGCGGACGTTCGCCTACCTCGGCTCGATGGTCGCCTCCTCGGCCACGGCCGCGTCCTTCGGACAGCACGCCGGCACGGACGGCATGCACCACCTCGCCTGGATCATGCTCGGGGCCGGAGTCCTGTACCTGCTCGTCACCGTCGCCGACCGGAGCCTGCGCACTCCGTCCACGGGCACGGCGCACGAGCCCGGCGGGCGCTGACCGTTCCGGAAGGTCCGGCGCGGCCACGACCGCGCATGGCCGCGCCCGAGCTGCTGGGCCGGCCCTCCGACGAGCGCGGCTCCGCGCCCTGCCGTGTCATCCGGTCGGCGGCCTCCGTGCCCGAACAGCCCCGGGCTTGTCGCGACGGTCCGCCCCGCGCCCCTGGATAGGGTCGGGGCGTGGATGGCAGCAGGACACACCCGGACGGCGCGTCCGCCGGGCAGGCGCCGGGTGAACCGCCGGCCCGGGCGGCACGGAGGCTGTGGTGGGCCTCGGCCGCCGTGGTCCTCGCCGTGCTGGGCACCTCGGTGGTCGTCGCCGGCGCGGAACGCGGTTCGCGGCTGCCCGTCGCCGTGCTCCTGGTCCTCACACAGGCCTGCGCCCTCAGATGGCAGACGCGCGCCCCTGCCGCCGTACTGGCGGTGAACGCGGTGACGGGGCTGACGGTGTGGGCGCTGCTGCCCGCCGTGTCCCTGACCGGCGCGCTGCTCGCGGCGCAGATCACGCTGTGCGTGCTGTCGGCCACCAGGCCGCGGCGGATCTCGGTGCGGGCGCTGGCGGCGATGTGCCTGCCGGCCCCGCTGGCCTTCCGCGCGGGCGGCGCCGCCGGCCTCGCCGTGTACCTGCTGACCGTGGTCCTGGCGTGGACCGCGGGTCAGTGGCGCCGGGCCCAGCGGGAACGGGCGGCAGCGGAGGCGCGCCGGGCCGTGGTCGAGGAACGCGCGCGCATCGCACGCGAGGTCCACGACGTCGTCGCCCACACCCTGTCGGTGATGGTCGTCCAGGCGGCCGCCGCCGACGACGTGTTCACCCGGAACCCCGGCCAGGCCCGCCAGGCCTTGCACGCCATCGAGGCAGGCGCCCGCTCGGCACTCGGTGAACTGCGCCTGCTGCTGCGCGCGTTCAGCCCGGAGGACGGTGACAGCAGGACGGGTGCGGCGGCGGACGGCGCGGCCGGGGTGGGTGTCGCGGGGGAGGGGCGGCAGCCGGGGCCCACCCTGGCCCGGCTGGAGGAACTGATCGCCGGCGTCCGCGCCACCGGGATGAACGTCCACCTGCACCGCGAGGGCACCACCGACGCCCTCCCCGCGGCCGTGGACCTGGCCGCGTACCGGATCGTCCAGGAAGCCCTCACCAACACCCTGCGCCACGCGGCGGGCGCCGATGAGGTCAGCGTGCGCGTGACGGCCGGAAGGGAGGCCGTGAGGGTGGCCGTGGTGGACAACGGCCACCCGAGGCAGGGAGGCCGACGCGGCGGCCCGGTACCGGCCGGAGCGGGACGGGGTCTGGTGGGGATGAGGGAACGCGCACGGCTCGTGGGTGGCAGCCTTCGTGCCGGCCCCCTGCCCACGGGCGGATTCGAGGTGACCGCCCACCTGCCGGTGGAACCCCCGGCACGGCGCACGCCGAAGGGCACGGCTGACGGCACCGCAGAGGACGTTCCGGCGCATACGGCGAAGGGCCTGCCGGCGGACATCCCGGCGGATACGGCGGAGGACATGCCGGCGGACCCGGCAGAGGACCTGCCGGGGGAAGCGGCGGGCGGAACGGCAGCACAGGACCCGGCGGAGGGCCGGACATGACACTGCGCGTGGTGGTCGCCGACGACCAGACACTCGTCCGCACCGGCTTCCGCATGATTATCGACGCCCGGGACGACCTGGAGGTGGTCGGCGAGGCGTCCGACGGCGGGGAGGCGGTGCGGCTGACTCGGCGACTGGACCCCGACGTCGTCCTCATGGACGTACGCATGCCCGTGGTGGACGGCATCGAGGCGACCCGGCAGATCGCCGAGTCCGGCAGCCGCGCCCGGGTCCTGGTGCTGACCACCTGGGACGTGGACGCCCACGTGGTCGCCGCCCTGCGGGCCGGGGCCAGCGGCTTCCTGCTCAAGGACATCCGCCCCGCCGAACTCGTCGACGCCATCCGCCTCACCGCGCGCGGCGACGCCCTGCTGGCGCCCACCGTGCTCAGCCGTGTCCTCGACCAGTTCCTGCGTGCCACCCCCGACCCGGCGCCCCCGCCGCCCCTGCAGGACCTGTCCGGGCGCGAACGCGAGGTCCTCACCCTGATCGGGCAGGCCCTGTCGAACGCGGAGATCGCCCAGCGGCTGCGCCTGTCGGAGGCCACCGTCAAGAACCACGTCACCGCGGTTCTGCGCAAACTCGGCCTGCGCGACCGTGTCCAGGCCGTCGTCGCCGCCTACGACCACGGCCTCGTCCAGCCCCGCCGCCCCTGACGACCGTCCCTCCGACAGTCGGCCACGACCCCTGCTTCCGTGCGGCCGCCACGCCTCCCCAGGCCGCCGCACTCTCCTCCTCAAGGAGGAGACGGTGACGCGATCCTCCTGTATTCCTATCGACGGACCGCCCCCGGGGCCGATCCGCCGCAGGGGCGTGCGGCCCTAGCGTCGATGTGTGACCGACAACCTGTCCTTGCCCTGTCTGATGTACCTGCTGGCCCACGACGCCGCGGCCGAAGCCCCCTACGACCGTGCCCGTACCGCGCTGCTGGTCCGCGCCGCCGCCCTGACCGACCTCGCGCTGCGCGGCCGGCTCAGGGAGGACGGCGGCACGGTCACCGCGTCCGGAACCCCTCCCACCGGTGACGTGGTCCTGGACGGCGTGTTGCGCGAAGCCGGGGACGGCCACGGCTTCAAGTTCCTCGTGCGTCGCCACCGCAAGCGGACCCTGGCCCAGGTGGAGGACCAGCTCGCCGCGGCCGGCCTGCTACGGGTGAAGGAGCCCCGCACTCCCTTCGGCGCCCGCCGGCCGGCCGTGACCGACCCGGCCGAGCCCGCCGCCCTGCACGCCCGACTCGCCACCGCCCTGCACGACGCCACGCCCGTACGCGAGCTGCCCGCCACCGACGCCGCGCTGCTGGCCCTGGCCTCGGCCGGTGGCATCCGCTCGGTCGTCTCCCGCCGCGAAGACAAGACCTACCGGGCCCGCATCGACGCCTGCACCAAGTCGCTCGCCTGCCTCGCGCCCGGTCTGGAGCACGCCGTACGGGACCTTCCGACGACCATGATCGCCGCACAGGGCGGCATGGGCGGCAGCTGACCGGGCTCGACCCGACCGGAACGGGGAGACGATGACCGTGCACCGCGCCCTGATCACCCTGGGCTGCGCCCTGACCACCGTCCTCGCGACGGCTTGGACCACCGCGTACTCGACGCCGTCCACCGCCGCCACAGCATCCGCCGCGACCGCCGTCACCCCATCCGCCGCGACGGCTGTCACCCCATCCGCCGCGACGGCCGCAGTCATGACTAGGACGACGCCGACGGCGACGAAAGCCGCGGCGGCGGTGACGGTGCGCGTCCGCGACGGTCTGCTGCGAGGCACCGCCCACGGCGGCTACCGCACCTTCGAAGGCATCCCCTACGCCGCACCCCCGTCGGGCCGGTTGCGCTGGGCTCCGCCGCGCCCCGTCGTCCCCTGGCCCGGTGTGCGGGACGCGACGAGGCCCGCGAGCGCCTGCCCGCAACCGGCCGGCGAGGTGCCCGGCGGCAGCACCGACGAGGACTGCCTGTACGTGAACGTCACCACACCCGCTCCGGCCCCTGCCACCACCGGCACCCTCGTCCCCGGTGCGGTCGCCGTCGCCCCCGCCCGGCGGCCGGTGATCGTGTGGCTGCACGGTGGTGGATTCACCACGGGAGCGGGCAGCTCCTACGACGCCCACCGCATGGCCACACGGGGCAGTGTCGTGGTCGTCACCGTCAACTACCGCCTGGGCGCCCTGGGGTTCCTCGCCCACGACCGTCTGCCGGGCTCCGGCACCTTCGGTCTGGCCGACCAGCAGGCGGCGCTGCGCTGGGTCCGCGACGAGATCGGCGCCTTCGGCGGCGACCCGCACAACGTGACCCTGGCCGGCGAGTCCGCGGGCGGCTACAGCGTCTGCGCCCAGCTCGTCTCTCCCGCGTCCGCCGGCCTCTTCGAGCGGGCCGTCATCCAGAGCGGCCCGTGCACCGGCCGCCCGGACCGGCCTTTCGCCCCGTCCTCCGTCGCCCTGTCCGACGCCCGTGCAGCGGGCGCGGACCTGGCCACCCGCCTCGGCTGCGGTCGCACGCGCGCCCGCGCCCGGGAGGTGATGGCGTGCCTGCGCCGCGTCCCCGTCTCCCGCATCCTCCGAACCCAGGGGGCCGACCAACAGCCCGCCCACGCGACCGGGTTGCTGCCCCGTGATCCGGCGGCGGCGCTCGCCACGGGCCGCTTCCACCACGTCCCGGTACTGCTGGGCGGCAACCACGACGAGGGCAACGGCTGGGCCGCCGGCATCATCGAGGCCGGCAACCCCGTCACCCCCGGCACCTGGCCCGACGTCGTGGCCGCCTTCTTCCCGTCCCCGGGGCGGGCCGAGGCGATCGTCCGCGCCTACCCGGTGCACGACTCCGACGGCGGGCCGGTGTTCGGCGCGGTCATCGGCGACGCCGACTTCGCCTGCCCGACCGCCCGCACGGGCACCCTGCTCGCCGGGCAAGTCCCGCTGTGGCGATACGAGTTCGCCGACGAGCACGCTCCGCCGCTCACCCCGGGCACCCCGCCGTTCCCGCTCGGCGCCCCCCACGCCGCCGAGCTGCCCTACCTGTTCGACCTCGGCGGCCGCGCACGCGAGATGACCCCGGCGCAGCACCGCCTGGCCAACACCATGATCGACTACTGGACCCGCTTCGCCACCACGGCCGACCCCGCCGGCCCCGCCGCACCACCCTGGTCCCGGCGCACGGTTCTCTCCCTGTCCCCGGACCACGTCACTCCGGACCGACCCGGCGCCTTCTCCGCCCGCCACCACTGCGCGTTCTGGCGGGCCCTCGGGTGACCAGGGCACCGGCGGTCCTTCGCGAGGCGCCCCGACCGCCTGGAAGGCAAGAGTGGGCATCAGTGAATATTCACAACTCCCTCACGTCCTCTCCAGGTCACACGAGAGGAGGCCCGTCCGACCCTTGCCTCGTCCGGTCGCCGACCGGAGAGCGGAGCTTTTCGGGCACTTCCACGCATCCGGTCCGAAGATCGCCGCGACGGTGCCCGGGTGGGTGATGACGCACTCCGTCATGGCGGTACGGTGTGCGGCAGTCGATCCCGTGTACCGTGATCGCCGACCAGCAAGGGGGAGTTCATGAAACATCGTCGTCCGCGCCGCAGCCTGATATCCAAGGCGGCCGGCCCGGCGGGTGCGCTGGCGGTCGCGCTGGCGATGGGCAGTTCACCGGCCATGGCCGCCGGGACGACGTCCGGCAAGGCTCCGGCACCCGGGGTCTCCGCCGGTGATCCCGACCCGGACGCGCCCTGGGCACCCGAGAACGACGAGTTGCCCCTGCACCACAAGCTCGTGCACCCGGAGGCGCTCACGTCCGCCCGCACGGCTCCCTCCGCCCAGCAGCTCACGATGCCCGCGCCGACCGGGAAGTACAGCGTGGGCATGGTCGGCCTGCATCTGCGCGACACGTCCCGTACGGATCCGTACGTGCCCGGCAGCAAGCGTGAGCTGATGGTGTCGCTCTGGTACCCGGCCACCTCCACGTCCGGGCACTACCAGGCGCCCTGGATGCCGTCCATCTCCGGCGCCCACTTCCTCGCCTCGCGCGGGCTGTCGCCGCAGGAGGTGACCCTGCCGAAGACCGCGGGCCACGTCCTCGCCCCGGTGAACACCAAGATCGGCAAGCTTCCCGTCCTGCTGTACTCGACCGGGTTGCACTCGGACCGGGCGATGGGTACGGCGCTCGCTCAGGACCTCGCCAGCCGTGGCTACCTCGTCGTCACGGTCGACCACACCCACGACGCCAACGAGGTGCAGTTCCCGGGCAACCGGCTCGAGCTCAACAGGATGCCGGCGGGCTCCCACTCCTCCGACACGCTCAAGGTGCGAGCGGCCGACATCAAGTTCGTGATCAACGCCCTCGGCAAGATCAGCAGCGGCGGCAACCCGGACGTGGGCCACGCGACGCTCCCCTCCGGGCTGTCCCAGTCGGTGGACACCTCCCGTATCGGGATGTTCGGCTGGTCGTTGGGCGGCGCCGCGGTGGACACCGCGATGCAGCTCGACCACCGCATCGCCGCGGGCGCCAACCTCGACGGCCAGTTCTTCGGAACGGCGCCGAGCAAGGACCTCGACCGCCCCTTCATGCTGTTCAGCTCCCAAAATCACAACCGCAACAACGACAGCTCGTGGCGGACGCTGTGGTCCCATCTGAAGGGCTACAAGGTCGACATCAAGCTGCACGGCGCGGCGCACCTGTCGTTCAGCGACAACGAGTGGCTGGTGCCGCAGTGGGCCCGCTGGCTGGGGCTCTCCGAGAGCCAGATCCAGCAGCAGTACGGCACGATCGACCCCGACCGTGCGGTGCAGGTCCAGCGTGTCTACCTCGCCGCCTTCTTCGACCAGCACCTGCGCCACAAGCACAGCACCCTGCTCGACGGGCCGAACAGCAGCTACCCCGAGATCTCTTTCGTCCGCTGACCTGACAGCCGAAAGGCCGACCACCTCACGGGTGCGCCTTTCGGCTGTCCGTCGCGTCGTTCCCGCGCACACCGCCGTCCGTGATCCCGCTCACTTGGCCGAGATCGAACGCGGATGTGACGGTCGCGTGACCTTAAGAGGCTATGGTGTCCGCACCCTGGAACACCTGTGCGTTCGACGCCTGTTGCCACCTCATTTGAGGAAGGACCCCCCGCTCTGCCCTCCGCACCACGGGCGCCGCGCCGACACCGCATCCGTCGCCGCGCCGATATGCCACTGCTCGGTGGGGTGCGCCCGCCGATAGCCTCACTTGTCCTGCTCCTTCTGGTCGTTGCCGCACTGACCGTCATCTGCCTCGCCGGCGTCCCCACCACGGGTATCCCGCAGGCCGTACTGGACGGCGAGCAGCAGATCGCCGCGGACACCGCGCTGTCGACGCGTACCGCGATCGAGGCCGAGGCGAAATCGGTACGGCTCAAGGCACACGCCTACCCTGCGACCAGCACGACGACACCCACGGCCGCGCTCAAAGCGCTGACCCCCGTCGGCAAGGCCGCCGCCGGCCGTGTGCTCCTCGACGCGCACTCCGGCAAACTGCTGGCGTCCGGCGGCAGGACGGTGCCGCTGGCCGGCGTCGACGTCGCCAGGACGGCGTCCGGGCACGGCGACATCCCGCCGCGGCTGGTGACGGCGAGCGGCGCCCGGGAACTCCTCTACTTCGCCAAGGTCACGCTGCCCGCGCAGCAGGACGACCCCGACCAGGACCAGTACCAGGCCCAGGGCGGCGCCGAGCGGCAGTGGCTGCTGGTGGTCTCCGAAGCACTGCCCGCCCTCGTGACGTCCGGCGACGGACGCACCGCGGAGATGCTGGACACCCACGGCACGGTGCTCGCCGGCACCGTCCACGGCGCGGCCTCGCGGACGGCCGAGGGCGGTCTGCCGGGGAAGGCGACCCGCGCGGCGCACGCGTCGGGCTCGGACACCGACGCCTCCGGGAGCCTGCTGGGCGCCGCCACCGGCAGCCGGCGCGTCGTTGCCGGCTGGGCCCAGGTGGCCTCGACGACCGGTCCGGGCGATACCGACGACCTCGGTCTGGTGGTGCTCACCTCCCGCACGGTGCCCGCCACCTCCACGGCCGTCGACTACTCGGGCTTCGCGTTCCAGGCCGCCGGGGCGCTCGTCGGGGTCGCCCTGCTGCTCTGGCTCATGCTGCACTTCTTCGTGCAGCAGCCCCTGCTGCGGCTGTTCCTGTCCGCCGGCCGGCTCGCCCGGGGCGCGACCGGCGGCCCGGAGGCCTCGATGGAGCTGTCCCGGCCGGTACCGGTGCACGGCTTCGGGGAACTGGCCCGGATCGGACGGGCCCTGGAATCACTGCGCGGGCAACTGCTGGGCGAGAGCGGCCCGCAGGAGATCCCGGCCCGGCGCGCACCGGGCCACCGGGCGCTGGCGGTGGCCGGCGTGGTGATGGTGGCGTGCTGGGCCGTGCCGATGATCTTCCTGCTGGACCGTGCGGACACCGCGACCGCGGTACCCGCACCCGTCCTCGCCGACCAGCAGGCGCGCACCGTGCTCGCCACGCACCGCATCCAGCAGTCCCTCGACCAGTCGTACACCGAACTGAACGACGCGACCGCGGCTCTGGCGGGCGCGAGCCGGGACGTCCAGACCCAGGTGCTGAGGCAGGCCCTGGACGAGCACAAGCAGTACCGCTCGCTGTACCTGCTGGACCGCTCCGGGAGCATCACCCTGAGAGTGGGGGACACCCCGCTGCGGACCCTCGTGCACGTACCCCACGGCGGCGGGATCACCACCGTCAACACCTCGGGCCGGATCCCGGCGATCGCGGCCTACGCGCAGGTCCCCGTCGTGAAGGGCAAGGCCCCGGCGGCAGGGGTGGTGCTGTTCGGCGAGATCGACGTGAAGGCGCTCAACTCCATTCTGCCCAGGCCGAAACTGGGCACCGTATGGCTGACGGACGACCACGAGAGGGTGCTGGCGGCGAGTGAGGGCTACGAGGCCTTCGAGTCGCTGCCCAACTCGGACCTGACGCGGCTGGCCCGCGCCACCCAGGGCGCCCCGGGGACCCCGGGAACCGCGACCTCGGCGGTGCACCTCACGTCGTCCGGCCCCTCGGTCGACGCCGCCGCGCCGTTGGCCAAGAGCGGCCCGACGGCCCGCCTCGGCTGGCACCTGGTGACCGCGGAGCCCGCCGCGGCGCTCCAGATCCCCGCCGTGCAGGCCCAGCAGCGCACCATGCTCGCCGGCATCCTGGCCCTGGCCGCCGGTGCGGCCTGCCTGGGCTGGCTGCACGTCGTGGTGATCCGGCCGCTGCGCGCGGTGGCCGCCCTCGTCGAGCGGCTCGCCGGCGGAGACCGCCGCACCGTGCTGCATCCGGTCAACCACGACGAGATCGGCTCGATCACCCGCAGCCTGGAACTGGTGCGCCAGGCCCTGGCGGACCGCGACCGGGCGGCCCGGTCGGCCCCCACCGCCGGCCCCTCACGGCCGCTGCGCGAGCACACCCCCCAGCGGTAGAAGGACGGAAATCGACATGCTCTTCCTCTATGTCATAGTCCTGATCTGCTGTTCCGCGCTGTGGATCGCCGGAATCCTGGAGCAGCGCAGGCACTTCGCCTCGCTGGAGCAGATACCCACGCGGGTGCTGGTCAACGGCATCCGCGGCAAGAGTTCGATCACCCGGCTGTGCGCGGGAGCGCTGCGCGGCGGCGGCCTGGTCACGGTCTCCAAGACCACCGGTACCGCGGCCCGGTTCATCCATCCGGATGCCACCGAGGAGCCGGTGTACCGGAAGTTCAACATCTCCAACATCGTCGAGCAGATCGGCATCGTCCGGCGGGCGGCCACCTACCGGCCGGACGCGCTGGTGATCGAGTGCATGGCGGTCATGCCCGCGCTGCAGGAGATCAACCAGGAGAAGCTGATCCGCTCCACGATCGGCGTGCTGTGCAACGTCCGCGAGGACCATCTGGAGGAGATGGGACCCACGCTCGACGACGTCGCGCGCTCGCTCTCCCGGTCGATGCCGGTGGGCGGGGTGTGCGTGACGGCGGAGAAGGACCGGCTGCACATCCTCCAGGAGGAGGCCGACAAGCGGAACTGCCGGCTGATCGCGGTCGATCCCGAGACGGTGACCGACGCCGAACTGCGGGGCTTCAGCTGGTTCACGTTCAAGGAGAACGTGGCGATCGCGCTCGCCGTCGCCGAACTCCTCGGCATAGAGCGGCAGACCGCGATGCAGGGCATGTGGGACGCACCGCCCGACCCGGGCGTGCTGTCCGTGGAGCGCTACGTCACCCCCGACGGCAAGCGGCTGCGGTTCGCCAACGTCTTCGCGGCCAACGACCCCGAGTCGACGCTGATGAACGTCAAGCAGCTGGAGGACCTGGGCGCGATCCGGCGACCGCTCAGCGTGGTCATCAACTGCCGCCCCGACCGGGTGGAGCGCAACGGCCAGATGGGCACGATCATCCCCGATCTCGCCGCCGAGACGGTGTTCCTGATCGGCCACCCGACCAAGAGCGCCCGCGACGCCATCCCGGAGAGCTTCCCCGGCAGGGTGGTGGATCTCGGCGGCGACCGCCGGGACCCCACGGAACTGACCGAGGCGATCCTCGCCGAACTCGGCCCCAGCGCCTCCCTGGTGGCGATCGGCAACATCCACGGCCAGGGCGAACTGTTCCTGGAGTGCCTGGCCGAGCTGCCGCTGGACGAATCCGCCGACCCGCTCGACGTCGTGCCCGGCGGCGACGGCCTGGACCAGGAGACCATGCAGTTCGCCATCCCCCGGCCGCGTGTCTCCGTGGCCCGGCCGCCCGAGCCGGAGCCGTACAGCTGGGTGGCGCCGCTTGAGACACCCACGTACTCCTTCCGTATCCCGTTGCAACGAGACCCGGACCACCGGCCCGGCGGCCAGGACTGGCCGCCCGACGACCAGAGCACAGACCCGCACCACCCACATGACCCGCACCAGTTCTCGAGGAACCAGTGATCCCCGCCCACCTCAACGCACAGACCGCCGCACTCGGGATCGCCCTCGGACTGGTCTTCTCCCTCGTGTGCTACCTGACCACCAACCTCTCTCCCGGAGGGATGATCACCCCGGGCTGGATCGCCCTCACGCTCGTCACCGACGTACGCATGGCCGGGCTGATGGTGGTCGTGGCGGCGGCGACGTACTTCCTGACGAAGCTGATCCAGCGCACGGTGATTCTCTACGGCAAGAGGCTGTTCGCCGCCGTCGTGCTGAGCGCGGTCCTGTTGCAGACCACCGTGATGCTCGCCCTCAGCCACGAGTTCCCGCTGCTGTACACGTCCCAGACGCTCGGCTTCATCGTCCCGGGCCTGGTCTCCTACCAGATGTCCCGCCAGCCGCTGGCGGCCACGGTCATCTCGACCACGGCGGTGACCCTCGCCACGTACGTGGTGCTGGTCTCCGGTCTTCTGATCGGCGTCCTGCCCACCGGCTGACCCGCACCCGTCCACCACCCACCCGCTCGTCTCACACTTCCAGGAGGACCGGCCATGCGCCACGAACCCGTCGGCAGGGGGAACCGCCCGACTCGCCGCGCCGTTTTCCGGACCGTCGCCGGTGTGGCGGCCGCAGGTGTGGTGGGCGGATTCGCCTGGGAACGCTTCGGGCACGGCGACGGCGACGGGGGGGACACGGGCGCCGACGGCACCGGCTCCGGTGCGAGCGCCCGGATCAACGGGCCCCACACCTTCGAGCGGCTGTCCGGCCCCGACCGCACCGTCGTCCGCGCCGGTGACGGCGGCACGCTCGCCACGTTCACCGACGGTGCCCGTACGGTCGTGCTCACCGGTCCGAGCCGGACCTTCGGTGAGCCGCGGACCACCGAGGCCAAGCTGACGACCGACGCCTGGGTCCGGGTGCTGCCGCACGCGTGGCAGCGGGGCATGGAGAAGTCCGCCTGGTTCACCCCCTGGTTCCGCAAGACGCTCGGGGACAGGAGCCCGGACGTCTTCGCCGTGGCGTTCCAGTACAGCAGCGCCGGCGCGCCCGACAAGCGCAACGGCGACGGTGTCCGTTACGCGGGCACCGCGCACTTCGGACCGCGCAACGCCGCGGTCAACAACCCGCTGGACTTCGCCTACCACGACGAGCAGTCCGACTTCTACGACTACCTGGGCGTCGAGTGGACCTTCCCCGACGGCACGCGTGTGCAGCCCGAGAAGGCCCGCTACGGCGACGTCGACTGCTCCGGCTTCCAGCGTCTGGTGTGGGGCTACCGC
Source organism: Streptomyces collinus Tu 365 (assembly GCF_000444875.1). Taxonomy (NCBI): domain Bacteria; kingdom Bacillati; phylum Actinomycetota; class Actinomycetes; order Kitasatosporales; family Streptomycetaceae; genus Streptomyces; species Streptomyces collinus. The sequence continues at coordinate 7,690,373 of NC_021985.1, forward strand.
ATGGGCATCCCCCTGCACAACACCAACACCCGGGGCACCGGACTGCCGCGCAGGGCCTTCGCCATCGCCGCCTACGGCCCCGGCCGCACGGTGATCCCCGACACCGGCAGGCAGCCCACCGATCTGGACGCCCTGCAACCCGGCGACCTGGTCTTCTTCGCCATCATCAAGGACCGGCCCGACTTCATCGACCACTGCGGCATGTACATGGGCCTCGACGACAGGGGCCGGCACCGCTTCTACTCCAGCCGCTCCGCCGCCAACGGCCCGACCATGGGCGACCTCTCGGGCCGCTCACTGCTCGACGGCACCGACTTCTACGCCCGCGGTTTCCGGGCGGCCCGCCGCCTGTGACCGTCGTCCGCGTGCACGGCCACGTCGCGTGTGCGCACGGCCACCGTCGCCTGTGCGCGCGGCCGCTCCACCTGAACCGCTGAACCGAGGACCACTGTCATGACAGCCATCCCCGACGCCCTGTCCACCGAGCCGCGGCGCGGCCGCCGGGCGGCGAACCGGCGTGCCGACGAGCCGGAGGCCGCCCCGCGCTGGGAGCGCCCCGCGCTCGCCGCGGTGCTCGTCGTCGCCACGGTGCTGTACTCCTGGGGCATCGGGCATGCCGCGCTCCACCCGTTCTACGGTGCGGCGATACGCTCGATGGCGGGCAGCTGGCGCGCGTTCTTCTTCGGCGGGCTCGACGCCGCGGGCTCGATCAGCATCGACAAACTGCCCGGGGCCTTCTGGCCCGACGCCGTCTCCGTCTGGCTGTTCGGCGAGCACACCTGGGCGGCCGCCCTTCCCCAGGTCGTCGAGGGCGTGCTCACCGTATGGCTGCTGCACCGTATCGTGCGCGCCTGGGCCGGCCCGTTCGCCGCGCTGACCGCGGCGCTCGTGCTCACCCTCACCCCGGTCACCGTGGCCCTCAACCGCGCCACCATCCCGGACACCACACTCACCCTGCTTCTCGTGGCGGCCGCCGGAGCGCTGCAGAAGGCGGTCCGCACCGAGCGGCTGCTGCCACTGATCACCTGCGGGATCTGGGTCGGGCTCGCCTTCCAGGCGAAGATGCTGCAGGCGTGGCTGGTGCTGCCGGTCTTCGCCGCCGTGTACCAACTCGTCGCGCCCGGAACGGCGTTGAAGCGCGCGGTGCGCGTCCTGCTGAGCGGGGCGGTCGCGCTGGCGGTCTCCTGCTCCTGGATACTCATCGTCTGGGTGACACCGGAGGCCGACCGCCCCTACCTCGACGGGACGTCCAACAACAACCCGTTCACCCTGGTCTTCGGCTACAACGGACTGAGCCGGTTCGGCAGCGATCCCAGCGCGTTCGGCGCCGTCCCGGGCACCGCCGCCAGCCGCACCACCGGCAACACCGGCTGGGACATGCTGATCAACTCCACGGTCGGCCCGCAGGTCGCCTGGCTGCTGCCGCTCGCCGTGCTCGCCGCGGTACTCGGCGTCGCCTGGCACACCGGCCGGCCGCGCACCGACCTCACCCGCGCGGGATTCGTGCTGTGGGGCGGCTGGCTGGCCGTACACGCCGTGGTCTTCGGCATCTCCAACGGCAACCACGCCTACTACACGGCCGTCATCGCCCCGGCGCTCGCCGCCCTGGCCGGTGGCGGGCTCGCACTCTTCCGGTCGGAGTACGAGGCACGGCACGAGCCCGGCAGCGAAGCCGTCGGCCGGCGGTGGACGGCGCTGCTCGCGGCGATCGGGCTGACAGCGGTGTGGGCGCTGGTGATCGACTGGCCGACCCTCTTCGACGCCTGGCTGCTGCCGGTCGCCGTGATGCTCGCCCTGTGCGGCGTGGTGGGCCTGTGGAGCCGCGGACCGCGCACGCCCCTGCGGAAGGTGAACGCCGCCCTCGCCGCCGGGATCGCGGCCATGCTGGTCGTACCGGCCGGCTGGGCCGTCTCCAGCCTCGACCCGCTCTACGCGGGCGCCGCCACCTCGCCGATGGCCGGTCCGGTCGGCAAGTCGTACTACACGCACCACCGTCATGCTCCGCGCAGAAGAGGGCTGAGCCAGCCCAGCACCCGCGACACCGCCCTGCTCGACTACCTCACCACGCACCGCCACGGCGAGAAGTACCTCCTGGCCACCCAGGCCGCCTACACCGCCGAGCCCCTGCTGCGCGCCAAGTCAGAGCCCATCCTCGTCATGGGCGGGTTCACCGGCAGCACTCCGTTCCCGACCGTCCGGCAGCTCGGCGCGCTCGTCACCGCCCACGAGGTGCGCTACGCGCTGCTGACCAGCCGGCGTCCCGCCACTGCCACCACCCGCTGGGTGCGCTCCCACTGCGCCCGCATCCGCCCCACCGCATACGGCCTGCGCACTGACGGCAGCTTCACCCTCTACGACTGCGCCGCCCACAAGTGAGCGTCCGGAGGACAGGGTCAGTCGTCCCTGTCCTCCGGACCGACATCGCGGAACACACTTCTGTAGTCGCCGCTGCGGACGAGTTCGTCGACGACCTCGACCATCCCGGATATGCCCGGGTCGCGGACGATCAGACCGTCCCAGACATAGAAGTACCGGCCGTCCAGGCATTCACCGGTCCGTCTTCTCCGGTCCATGGTGCGGCGGACGTCGTCGAGGGTGTAGATCGTCCCCGACCAGCGCTCCCCGCTGTCGAAGATCACCCACATGTCGACGTCGTCGATCTCGTCGAGGGGTACTCCGTGATCGGGGACGAAGCAGATCTCGTAGCCGTCACGCTGCACGCGGTAGAACGCCCCGTCCCACACCAGATCGGCTCCTCAGCCACTCAGCCATCACGTCTGCCGGGCCGGCCCGGCCCGCCTCGAATGTATCGGCTCTGGCGGCGGTGCTTCCCCGATGTGGAGGCCTCCCCGGGTACAACGTACTTCGGCAACCGCATACAGCTCGCCGTCCAGCCTGACGAGGCGGCGGTCAAGGCATGGCACCAGCGCCTATGCCCTTTTCAGCGCGTCCCCCTAGGTCACCGCCCCCGCACCCATCGGCGCCGTCACCCGAATGGAGCAACGTGACGTGCCACCCGGATGGGTGAAGATCAAACTGGCTAGTGCCCCAACCGAGGCAATCCGTGAAAGGAAAATCGAATGCACATTCGACGAATCCTCGCCGCCGTCGCCGCCACGGCAGCCCTCGCCGGACTCGGACTCACAGGCGTCGCCACGGCCACCGCCGCCACGGCACAGGGTGCCCCGAGCGACGTCACCCCTTCCCAGTGCAAGCAGGGTGGTGGAGTAGCGGATCTGACGGACAACATGTGCAAGGGCGGCATGCACGACGGGCAGAGGGTCGACTAGCCCTCACCAGGGCGCCCCGCGGTCACGCGCCGCGGGGCGCTGCCGCCCGAGCGGACGTGAACGCGCCTCGGTGGGTCTCGGTGACGGTCACGCTGGGGGACGACCGTGTCGGAGTCGGTCACCTGGCCGTTGTGGACTCTGCGGGGCGCCGCCCGCTCAGCCCTGCCCCGGATCGCCGGCCGTCCGGCGCCGGTTCCGCTCGCGCTCGACGCGCCGCAGCGCGCGCCGCTGCCTGCCCGGCAGAGTCGCGGCCAACTGGCCCACGAGGGCGACGTCGTGGCCGTCGCCGTTCCGGTCACCCCGGCACCACCACACCGGCGGGCCGCCCGCGTCCGTCGCGCCCTCGTACCAGTCGCCCTCGGTGCCCGCGGGGCGGCGGTGCATGCCGATCCTGTGCTCCGGGCAGACCGGCCACACCTGCCACCGCAACTCCACGACGGTCGACTGCGCCGCATCCGCGACCACGTGCAGGACCGTCGCCGCGTCGTCCGGCTCCGGCGGGTCGTCCTCCTCGAGGTCGCACGCGTTGACCGGATTGCCGTGCCAACGGCCGTCGGACATCGCGACGTAGACCTGGTCCCTGTCGAACGCGCCCGGCGCCGAAGCCTCGCAAGCCGGCTGGACCATGAGGATCAGCGGGTCCTGACCCGGCAGGGTGGCCGTCAGATCGCGGTTGACCACGGCGAGCGCGGCCTCCAGCTTCGGCCACTGACCGGGCTCGGCCGGCCTGGGCTCCGGGAGCCGCCGCCGGCCGCGGCCGGGACCGATGCCCGCATGAGAGAAGTGGTTCACCCGGGCATCGTGCCATCCACGCCGACCTGGGCGGCATCCCCGGTCGAGCACCCGCGCCGCGCGGACATCGGCCCTCGCCCCGCTTGAGAGGTTCTTGACACAGCCGTAGGACTGAACAGCGCACACACGGCAACGAGCAGGTCGTGACACGCATAGCAATCGTCGCCCTGACCCTCGTCGCGGGAGTGCTCGCCGCCCTGGCCTCGGCCCGGCTCTCCGCCTGGTGGCTCTTCGCCGCCGTGCCGCTGGTGCTGCTGGGGCTGCTGGGCACCTGGGACCTGCTGCAACGCAAGCACTCGGTACTGCGCAACTATCCCGTCCTCGGCCACGCCCGCTTCCTCATGGAAGCGATCCGCCCGGAGCTGCAGCAGTACTTCATCGAGCGGAACTACGACGGCCGGCCCTTCGACCGGGACGTGCGCAGCATCGTCTACGAGCGCGCCAAGGGCACCGACGCCGAGGAGCCGTACGGCACCGAACGGGACGTCTACGAACCCGGCTACGAGTTCCTCGTACCGTCCATGGCACCGCGCCCGGTGCCGAAGTCACCCCCGCGCGTACGGATCGGCGGCCCGGACTGCGCGCGGCCGTACGACATGGCGCTGCTGAACGTGTCGGCGATGAGCTTCGGCTCCCTGTCGGCCAACGCGGTCCTGGCTCTCAACAGCGGCGCGGCCGCAGGGGGTTTCGCCCAGGACACCGGCGAGGGCGGGCTGTCGGAGTACCACCTGCGGCCGGGCGGCGACCTCGTCTGGGAGATCGGCACCGGGTACTTCGGCTGCCGGACCCGGGACGGCGACTTCGACCCGGCCGAGTTCGCCGACAAGGCGGCGCACGACCACGTCAAGTGCGTGTCCCTGAAACTCTCGCAGGGCGCCAAGCCCGGCATCGGCGGTGTGCTGCCGGGCGCCAAGGTGAACGCCGAGATCGCCCGGGTCCGAGACGTGCCCCAGGGACGCACCGTCATCTCCCCGCCGTACCACCGCGTGTTCTCCACTCCGCGGGAACTCGTCCGCTTCATCGCCCGCATGCGGGAGCTGTCCGGCGGCAAGCCGACCGGGTTCAAGCTGTGCGTGGGTTCGCGCCGGCAGTTCCTGGCCGTGTGCAAGGCGATGCTGGAGGAGGGCACCACGCCCGACTTCATCGTGGTGGACGGCGCCGAGGGCGGAACCGGCGCGGCCCCGCTGGAGTTCGCCGACCACGTCGGCACCCCGCTCACGGAGGGCCTGCTCACCGTGCACAACGCCCTCGTCGGCACGGGCCTGCGCGACCGGATCAAGGTCGGGGCGAGCGGCAAGATCGCCACCGGGACCGACCTCGTCAAGCGCCTGGTGCAGGGCGCCGACTACGGCAACGCGGCGCGGGCGATGATGTTCGCCGTCGGCTGCATCCAGGCGCAGAGGTGCCACACCAACACCTGCCCCACCGGCGTCACGACCCAGGACCCGCGCCGGGCCCGCGCCCTGGACGTGCGGGACAAGGCACCGCGCGTGCAGCGCTTCCAGGAGGCGACCGTGGCCAGCGCACTGCAGATCATGGCGTCCATGGGGGTCACCGACCCCGCCGAGCTGCGCCCGCACATGCTCCGCCGGCGCATCGACCCCATCACCGAACGCTCCTACGAGGAGCTGTACGAGTGGCTCGAGCCCGGGCAGTTGCTCGCCGGGCCGCCGGCCGCCTGGGCGGCCGACTGGAAGGCCGCCGACCCCGACCGTTTCGCCGTGTGACCCCACGACCGCATCCCAGGAGGATCTACGTGCCCCGTACCGTTGCCCAAGTCATCGTGGACGCGCTGAGCGAACTGGGCGTACGCCAGGTGTTCGGCGTCGTGGGAGACGCGCTCAACCCGCTCACGGACGCCATCCGCACCACCGACGGCCTGGAGTGGGTGGGCTGCCGCCACGAGGAGGCGGCGGCCTTCGCCGCGAGCGCCCAGTCGCAGCTCACCGACACGCTCGGCGTGTGCATGGGCACCGTCGGACCGGGTTCCGTGCACCTCCTCAACGGGCTCTACGACGCGGCCAAGAGCCACACCCCGGTGCTGGCCATCGCCGGCCAGGTCCCGCTCGCCGAACTCGGCAGCGACTACTTCCAGGAGGTCGACAACGACGCCCTCTTCAGCGACGTGGCCGTCTTCCGCGCGACCGTCACCTCGCCCGACCAACTGCCCCAGATGCTGGAGACGGCCGTGCGCCACGCACTGGGCCGCAAGGGCGTCGCGGTCCTCACCGTGCCGGGTGACCTGGGCGAGCGCGAACTGACCAGCGACCGGCCGGCGCGGTTCTCCCTGAACGCTCCGGTGAGCCGGCCGGACGAGTCCGCAGTCCGCCGCGCGGCGGAACTCCTCGACCGCTCCGAGCGCGTCACCCTCCTCGTCGGCGCAGGAGCCCGGGCCGCCCGCCAGGACGTCCTCGCCCTCGCCGACCGGCTGGCCGCGCCCATGGTGCTCACCCTGAAGGCCAAGGCCGGTTTCGAGGGCGACACCAACCCCTTCCAGGTCGGCCAGACCGGCCTGATCGGCAACCCCGCCGCGGCCAAGGCCCTCCAGGACGCGGACACCCTGCTCCTGCTCGGCACCGACTTCCCGTACCGGGACTGGTACCCCGAGGGCCGGACCGTGATCCAGGTGGACACCGAGGCCACCCACATCGGACGCCGGGTGCCGGTCGAGGTCGGGCTGGTGGGGGACACCGGCGCCACCGTACGCGACCTCCTCGGCCACCTCACCGCCCCGCCGGCCGGATCCGCCGACGCACGCGATCGCTCGCACCTGGAGAAGGCGCGTGAACGCTTCGACCAGTGGCGCGCCGGTCAGACCCGGCTGGCCGACCTCGCGCACGACAAGGGTGTCGTGGGCCGTATCCGGTCCGCGCTGGACAACCGCTCCCACGACATCCGTCCGGAGGCGCTGGCCGCGGCCGTCGACCGGGTCGCGGCGGAGGACGCCGTCTTCACCTCCGACACGGGCATGGCCACGGTGTGGCTCTCACGCTTCGTCGAAATGCGCGGCCACCGGCGCCTCATCGGCTCCTACAACCTGGGTTCGATGGCCAACGCCATGCCGCAGGCCCTGGGCGCCCAGAGTCTGGACCGTGAGCGACAGGTCGTGGCCTTCTGCGGTGACGGCGGACTGAGCATGCTCCTCGGCGACCTCATGACCCTGAAGACGTACCGGCTGCCCGTCAAACTCGTCGTCTTCGACAACCGCCGGCTGGGCATGGTGAAGCTCGAACAGGAGCAGGCCGGCCTGCCCGAGTTCGGCACGGTGCTGGACAACCCCGACTTCGCCGCCGTGGCCGAGGCCATGGGCATCACCGGCATCCGCGTGACCGACCCGGCCGACGTGGAGAACGCCGTACGACGCGCCTTCGACAGCCCGGGCCCGGTGCTGCTCGACGTCCTCACCAACCCCGACGAGATCGCCGTCCCGGCCAAGCCGACCGTCGAGCAGGGCTGGGGCTTCGCACTGGCCAAGGTCAAGGAAGTCGTGCGCAGCCATGGAGAGGCGGACTGACACCGACGCCGCCGGCTCGGTTCCCACCGGCGTCGGCGGGTACCGTCCCGGTCCAGGCCGTCCGTGCTGCGTGCACCGCGTGGCCGCTCCCGCGACGGACGGGTCAGTGCCCGCGAGCGCGAAGGCGGCGCAGCATGCGCGCGTCCTCGAAGCCGACCGCGCGAGCGGCGGCGTCGACCGTCGCGCCGTGGCAGATGAGGTGCTCGGCGCGCTCGAGCCGCAGAGTCTGCTGATAGCGCAGTGGGGTGAGGCCGCCGGTGGCCCGGGTGAAGAGGCGGGTGAGGGTGCGCTCGCTCACTCCCACGGTCGCGGCCAGCGTCGACAGGGGCAACGCCCGGTCGAAGCGGGCGTCGATCAGGTTCTGGGCGTGGTGCACGGTGTCGTCGAGGTGGGAGCGGTACCGGAGCATCGCGCTGGCCTGCGGCTCGTGGCCGTTGCGCCGCGCGTAGACGACCATGTCCCGCGCCACCTGGGCGGCGACGGCGGGGCCGTGCTGGTTGGCGATCAGGTGCAGGGCCAGGTCGATCCCGCTGGCGATGCCGGCTGAGGTGACCACCCGGTCGTCGGCGGTGTAGAGCACGTCGCGGACGACGGTGGCCCGGGGGTAGCGGCGTGCGAGCTCGTCCTGCACATCGTGGTGGGTGGTGCAGCGGCGGCCGTCGAGCAGCCCGGCCCGGCCGAGCGCCTCCGCGCCGGCGCAGACGCTCGCGACGGTTCCACCCCTGGCGTGGTGGTCCCTGAGCGCCCGCAGAGCGGCCGCGCCGATGTCAGGGCTGTCGACGAGAGCGAGGGACCGCCAGCCGGGCACCACGATCAGGTCCTCGGGCCGGAGTTCGGGCCAGTCGAGCCGGGCCACCAACGGCAGATCCTGGGCGGTGGGGACCACAGGCCGCTCGGCGATGTAGCTGAGCGTGTAGGGGTGCCCGAAGTCGGAGGCCGTGGAGAAGACCTGCGCGGGGCCTGCCAGGTCCAGCAGATGCACTCCGGGCACCAGAAGAAAGACGATGTGGTTCACGATCCGGTCATCATGCCTGAAGCTCGGCCGCCGCCTCCAGCTGCCCGACGGTGGTGATGGTGGCGAAGCGTCCGGCGAGGGCGTACTCGGTGCGCCTGATGATCTCCTCGGCGCTCAGCGTACGGGGGTCCGCCAGCAGCTCGGCCACGCTCTGGTCGGCGGGGGCGTCACGGTGCGGGATGGGGTTGGTCGCGGTGGCGTCGACGACGAACGCGACCCGGTAGCCGAGGTCGCTCGCCACGCGCGTGGTGGTCTCGACGCACTGCTCGGTCCGTATGCCGCACACCGTGAGCTCTCGGACGCCGTGCTCCGTGAGGAGCTGCTGCAGGTTGGTGGTGGTGAACGCGTTGTGCGAGGTCTTGTGGATCAGTGGTTCCGTGTCATGGCGCCGCAGCTCGTCCATCAGCCGGACGTGACCGAGGGCGGGGTCGAAGACATCGCCGCTGCCGGGCTCGGAGTGCAGCACCCACACCACCAGGTCGCCGGCCCGGCGGGCGAGGCGGACCAGTCGGTCGACCTGGTCGGCGATCTTGGGATCGGAGATGGTCTCCCACAGCGGGCGGGCGCGGAAGGATTCCTGGACGTCGATGACGATCAGTGCTCGGGTCATGCCCCCAGCCTGACCGAGGGGCCGGGGCGGCGGCAGGCCTCATCGCGTCCAGGTCCGGAACGATCCGGTCACGCCGGCGCCGGGCCCACTCGCCGCGTACTCGCGGCCACGTCCCGCCAGCGCGCCCTCCGCGCAGCTGAACGGTTCGCGCAACCGGTGCCCGGAGGCCGGGGGTCACCCCACGACGTGGAACTCGTCGCCACCGGCGTCAAGGAACTCCCCGGTTTTTTCCGAGGGTTGAGTGACCTCCAGCCGCAGCCTGTTCCGCGCCTCCTTCGGCGCCGCGGGCGGCCCCAGCACCAGCGAGACGGTACTGGTGGGCGTCCGGCGCAACCGGACGCCCCAGTCGTGGGACTCGACGGCATGCCAGTCGGCCCGTGACTGCCAGAAGGCCGACTGCGCGGAGCGGTCCCGCTCCGTGACGTCGAGGCAGATCGCGACGAGGCCGGACTCGGCGAGCACGCCCGGGTGGCCGGGACGCAGCACACAGAACTCGTTGCCCTCCGGATCGGCCAACACGTCCCACGGGACGTCCCCTTGGCCGATGTCGGCACGTGTCGCACCGAGTGCGAGCAGACGCGCCACCTCGTCCTCCCAGCCCGGCCCGCCGGCCAGGTCGAGGTGGAGCCGGTTCTTGCGCGCCGTCTTCGGCTGCGAGGTCGGCACGAAACTCAGCCGCAGACCGCACGTCCGACCGTGCGTCGCGGCAAGCCAGAAGCGGTTCATGCGCGCGACATCCAGCGCGTCGATCACTATCCCGGTCAGCATCCTGGTTCCTTCGAAGGCGTCGCACCCGACTCCCGCCCATTGTGGCCGCCGCCGGCCGGCCGGGTGCGGACACCGCCGGACGTCCGGCGCGGCCTTCGGGCGCGCACTCCCGCATGATGACCCGGGGGGGCGTCCCTTTGCCTTGAAAGATGCCGACCGGATTCGACGACACCGCCGAGCAGGCGGCCGGGCGACCGTCCCGTGACGGGCGGCCGGGCCTGCTTCAGGCGGAACGCAATGCTGCTCAAGTGCCGGAGTTCCGCCGTGCGATGGACGCGTTCGGGGCGGTGGCGAAGGCACACCACGCCCCGTAGGGCACGAGAGCCAGGGCCGCGGTCCGGTCGTGGCGCGCCTCACGGCTTTCCGCGACACCGACCGCCTCTGAGTGGCTCAGATCACATGCGTCGGACCGATCACTTCGCGCTTCTCTCCAGTCATATTCAGTGCACATCCGCTCAGCACACGACGATGGGATACGGACGAGATGACTGAGAGCGTGAAGGGCCCCGCCAGCTACTTCCCTTCCATCGAGAAGAAGTATGGCCGCCCCATAGCGGAGTGGAAGGAGCTCATCCGTTCATCGACCTTGACGAAGCACATGGAACTCGTCTCCTGGCTCAAAGCCGAACATGGACTCGGCCACGGTCACGCCAACGCTCTCGTCGCCCACACTCTCGCCGAGGAGAGCGGGAAGTAGACCGTCCGACCACACAGGCCCCGGCCCGAGGCCACCACACGCGCCAACCGGATTCCCCCAACCTTGCCCCTCACGCACCGCGGCACCGCCTCCTCGACTGCTGTGAGGGGCCTTTGGTCAGGGCGTGTCGCCGGCGTAGTACAAGCGGCAGACGATCCCCGGGCCCGGTGAGCGTGGCTCGTCGGCACTGGGGTCGTACAGGGCGCGGCCGCCGGGCCACCGCGACAGCTCGGTGGCCAGGGCGACACCCCCGTCGACTTCTTCCCTCGTCCAGCCGGTGATGTCCAGCAGCAGACCGTCCAGGGGCCCGCCGACGAGCGTCGCGTAAGTCCGTGTGGGCAGCGGGCCGGGGTGGGGGTCGTCGTGGTCGCAGCCGTAGACCCGACCACGCAGCACCTGTTCATCCCAGTTCATGCGACCAGCGTTCCAGGCCCCACTGACAATCCACCGTGATGGGGCGGGCGTCCCGTTGAGGGTGGTGAGGCCCCCAGCGTGCACGGCGTGGGGCTCACCGGCGGCGCACCGCCGTGCCGGTGAGAGAACGCTCTTTACCTCGCTGCTGGGCGCGGTCGGGACGGCCTCGGCCTCCCTGGTGAGCCTGACGTGCGACGGCACCCTGGGGACCGTGTCCACCGTGGATCCGATGGCGCGTGTACCCGCCAGGGCGGTGGCGGTGACGGCCGCCGTGGCGGCACCGTAGCGCAGCCACGGCCTGCGCGTGCCTGCCTGCTCGCTGATCGTCCTGGAACATCACCGACAGAAGCGGCCCATTGCCGACCGGCCCCTCGTGTCATCCGTTTGACGACACGATGTTTGTCATCCATTGGATGACGTGTTACAACAGTGCCTGTGAGGCGCATTGGCAGCAGTTACTGCCTGACTCTTCTGGAGGTGTTGTCCGATGTTGATGCGCACCGACCCCTTCCGTGAGCTCGACCGACTGGCCCAGCAGATGATGGGCCCAGGTACCTGGTCCCGGCCGTCCGCGATGCCGATGGACGCCTACCGCGAGGGGGACGAGTACGTGGTGGCCTTCGACCTGCCCGGTGTCAGTCCCGAGGCGATCGACATCGACGTCGAGCGGAACATGCTGACCGTGAAGGCCGAGCGTCGGCCCGTGGCGAAGTCCGACAGCGTCCAGATGGAACTCTCCGAGCGGCCACTGGGTGTCTTCTCCCGCCAGCTCGTGCTGGCCGACACCCTGGACACCGAGCGCATCGAGGCCGACTACGACGCAGGGGTGCTCACCTTGCGCATCCCGATCGCCGAACGCGCCAAGCCCCGCAAGATCGCCATCGGCGCCGGGTCCGACCGCAAGGAGATCTCCGGCTGAACCCGGGCGGCCCGGTCTGCCCCGCGCCCGTGCGTCCTGCTCCCGCCCCCCCCGCAGGGTTTGCCCGCGCTACATCGGCTCCCTGTCCCTCCTGCGGGGCCCGGACCACTCTCATTGATCACCCGTTCCCGGTGCCCGCGCACTCTGCCGGGCACCGGGCATACCGCCCTCGGCGAGAAAGGCGACGTCCAGCAGTGATCTCCGACCAGCGTGCACCCCTGCAGCAGCTGCCTGCGATGACGTACGAGCAGATGTTGGAGAAGGTCCGCTACGAAGGTGCCTACCCGACTCGGGAGCGGGCCGAGGAAGCAGTCCGCCTGGTCCTGGCGGGACTGGGACGCCAGGTGACGGGCGACGAACGCGTCGACCTGGCCGCCCGCCTCCCCCTGGAGGCCGCACGCATCTTCACCGCGCAGATCCCCGAGACCGGACCGCTGACCGGCTGGGCCTTCGTCAAGGACCTCGCCGGCCGGGCCGGCGCCCCTCTGGCCACCACCCGCTGGGACACCGGGTCCGTCCTCACCACCGTCGCCTCGCTGGCCGGCCCCGACCTGCTCACCCGAATCCTGGACAAGCTGCCCGGCGGCTACGCGCTTCTGTTCGGTCGCGCCGAACTCACCCGGGCCGCCTGACCCGGGTGCCGGGGGAGGAGTGAGCGCCCCTGCTCGCCGAAGATGGAGGTGCCCGTGAGGCCCCGCTCCCGGTGAGGGGGTGCGGGGCTTCGGCGACACGACAACACCGCTGAGGCGTGCTGCCGTTGATGATGGCTGGGCGCAGGCTCAAGGTGTCTGCGAAGCTGGTACTCAGGCATTAGGTCGTCCCAAACGGGCAGCCACGACCCCCCGGAGCCGTTAAAGCAGGCGTCCTGGTATGCGCCTGCCGGGGAATCAACTGCTGACGCCGGCCTGCCATTTGCGCCTGCGTAGCACGTAGTCGCTGAAAAGGTGCCGGCTGCGGTCCAGGAGCTGTCCCACCTCCGCCTCGCAGCCGCGCACGTCCGCTGACGGATGCCAGCGCTGTACGGACTGTCCGGCCCAGGTGCGCAGCTTCGCGTCCGGGTCGTCCAGCAGGCCGACCGCCGCGCGTAGCGTCACGATGCCGCCACGCGCGTCGAGCAGCCGGAACGCGCCGACGCGGACGTGCCGCGGCCGCTCGGAGCCGGTGCGCTGCAACAGCCAGTCGGCGGGCAGCTCCCGCGCCGAGGGCAACAGTGCGACGGCCGTCTCCCGGACCACGGCGGCGGCCGGGTCGTCGAGGAGCGGCCGCAGTTGCTCTACGACCACGCAGTCCAGTACCCGCAGCCCTGCCACCGCCCGTGCTCGCACCCCCTCCGCCCGGTGCGCGAGCAGGGGACGCAGCAGTTCGGCGTCCGCGCGGTTCCCGCACTCGGCCAGCCCGATGACCGCACCGGGCGGCAACGCCGGGTCGTCGGGTGACGAGCACCGTTCGCGGTACCAGGCCGTCGGACCACCCCCGTGCTGCCGTACGACGTATCGGGCACAGGCGCGCACGAGCGCGGAACGGTCACCGAGGAACGACTCCGCCCGCTTCGGCCACCCGGCCTGCCGCAGTCCGGTGACGCCGGCCGACCGGGTACGCGGGTTGCGTGCGGACAGCAGCGCAGGCAGGACGTCCTCGTACGCACCTTCATGTCCGAGCGCCGCGAGCGCCGCTGTGGCACAAAGGTCCTGGACCACGCTGTCCGCGTCCCGGGCAGCCGCACGGGCGAGTTCGACGGGGCTCAGCAGCCCGCCTTCGAGGGCCAGCCGATAGGCGAAGCGCCGGACGATCCGGTCGGGATCACCGAAGAGGACAGCGAGCTGCTCGAGGGACGCCTGACGCAGGACCCGCTCGAGCACACCGACGCCGAAGGCACCTCTGTCGCGACGGCCCAGACGGAGGATGAACGGAGCGAGGCCGACGGCGGAGTCGACACCCAGAGCCTCGTCCAGCGACTTCCGGGCCCGCTCGCGCACGGGCTCGGCCCAGTCGGCACAACGGATCACGACCAGCGGCAGCAGACCGGGGCAGCGAGCGGACTCCCGCAACGCCTCCTTACGGATACGCCCGTCGCGGTGACAGAGGGCGAGCGCGAGCCGTGACTCGCCGAGCCGGCTCAGATCGGCAGGCAGGGGAGCGGAGTGCTCCCAGTCCGGCAGCGACTGCGGGTGGTACCAGGCCACCTTGCGCACTCCCGCGTCCAGCGCCAGCCAGTCATCGGGGTCGGCGACATCAAGCGTGCTGTGCAGCGGCGCGTCCCGCGCCAGCCGTATCGCCGCCGCTGCCCCGTCGTTCCCCAGCATTCCCGCCCCTTCCGGCCGCCGTACTGGGCGATCGTAGAGTGCCGGGTTCGTGCGGGGCGCGCGTAAATGGCCCTTGATCGAAGGGGGCAGGGGAGAGCCGGAAGGTCTCGTGGCCGTCCGGTGTGCCCTGCTCAATCCTCTTCGCGCGCGACCCTCCGGCCCTCAGGCTCCCGCTCCTCACCGCGCGACTGGTCGAGGGCGCTGGAGACGGTGTCCGCGGCGCCGGAAGAGGGCTGGGAGGCGCGGGGCAGGGCTGCCGTGGACCTGTCCTGGGCACTGGAGTCGGGGGATTCGGTGAGTTCCGCCGGTTCGCGGGGGCCGGCTTCGAGGTCGAGGCGGTTGCAGTGTTCGGCGAACCGGAGGTAGGTGTCGACGCCGGCGATCACGACCCGCGTGTCGATCTTGAGGATTTCGATGCCGACCAGGGAGACGCGTGCGAAGGCGTCGATGACCAGTCCGCGGTCGACGACGAGTTCCAGCACGTCGTACAGGCCGCTGGAACCGCTCCCGCCGCCCTGCTGTGTCGCTATGGACATCGCGACCAACCCCTTGCTTGTCCGCTCCTGCGCACCGCCATGGCCGTCGAGCCCGGCCGGCACCAGCGCGCAGCCGTGCAGTCCCTCGCCCCCGGCGAGGCTTCCCCGGGGCGGGTAGCCCCCACGACCTGCCGCGAAACGCCCCTGAGGCGGGTCGGAGGGTCGGCGGGTCGGCGGGCTTCCGGGCCTTTGCCGGTGCTTTGCCTGCCCTGCAGGGGCATGTGCCTGTGCCTGGGCCTGGGCGTGTCTCGTCAGTCGTCGAGTGCTTGGGGGAGGGTGGCGTGACAGTCGATGACGGTGTCGATGCCGACGATGGTCAGGGTGCGTTGGACGGTGTGGGTGGGGCGGGCGAGGCGGAGCCGGCCACCGGTGTCGGTGAGGGCGCGGTGGGCGGCGATGAGGATGTTGATGCCGCTGGAGTCCATGAAGGTGACCTGGTGGAGGTCGACCACGACGCGGGAGCCGGGTGTGGTGATGGCGTCCAGGGCGTGGCGGAGGGTCTCGCCGGTGTGGTGGTCGATTTCCCCGGTGGGGGTCAGGACGTGGGTGCCGTCGATGGTGTGGGCCGCGACGGTGAGCCGGTCCGGCGGTGTGCTGGTGTGGGGGTCCGCCACTTCTTCCTCGGTCATGTGGGTGATACTGGCACGGCGTGTTCGTCGCCTGGAATCGTTGCCCCGCATATGCCAGGTGATGCGTGGATGAGATGAAGGCGACAGCGGGGTGTCAGGCGTCACCCTGCTTGGTGCGGGTATACGCGTCGGGTGATTGGGGTAGCGAAGGCGGCCGCGATGGAGTCAGTGCCCGTGGGGGAGGACGGCACCACGCCGGGTGAGCGGGTGATCCAGGCGACGGTGGCGTTGGACGGGGACGGGTCGGTGATCGCCCAGGCGCGTCATCGGGCGGCTGATTTCCTGGCGCGGGTGCAGTCGGTGCACGGGTTGCCGGTCTCGCAGCGGGCGATGGATCTGACCCAGTTGGTGGTCAGTGAGCTGGTCACCAATGCGCGTAAGTATGCTCCGGGGCCGGTTCTGCTGGATCTGAGGATCGTCGGGGACGCGGTGGAGGTCGTGGTGTGGGACTCCGATCCGGTGCTGCCGGTGGCCCGGGCCGCGGACGCCGGCCGGGTGGGGCAGCACGGTCTGGAGATCGTGATGGCGGTCGCGCAGGGTTTCGAGGCGCAGCGCGAGCCGGTGGGCAAGCGCATCACGGCCCGTATCGCCCTGGCCGACGATCCCGGCGGCGCCGTCACCGGACTCACCCCCCAGTAGCCACGAGGGTCACGGTCGCATCGAAGTGACCTTTTCCACACCTCAGGCAACCGTGTAGTCAGGTTGTATTCAGGCCGTCCGAGCCAACCTCGTCGCATGACAACGACAAGCGAAGCTCGGACAAGCCGCAGCGGGCGGCTGATGCTGAACAAGGTTCCCGAGGTCACCATCTGGTTCTGGGTGATCAAGATCCTGTGCACGACCGTCGGCGAGAGCTTCGCCGACTGGATCAACATGAAGCTCGGCGTCGGCCTCATGAACACCGCCTGGATCTTCACCGCGGTGTTCGTGGTGGTCCTGGGCGTCCAGCTGCGGCTCAAGCGGTACGTCCCCTTCCCGTACTGGCTGACCGTGGTCGTCGTCAGTGTCACGGGCACGCTGTACACCGACATCCTCACCGACCAGCTCAACGTACCGCTGTGGATCAGCTCCGCCGTGTTCTCGGTCCTGCTCGCCGTCGTCTTCGGCGTGTGGTGGCTGCGCGAGCGCACCCTCTCGATCCACTCCGTCACGACGCTGCCGCGTGAGTCGTTCTACTGGCTCGCCGTACTCGTCACCTTCGCGCTCGGCACCGCGACCGGCGACTGGACCCTCGAGCTCACCGGCTGGAGCCCCGGAGTCTCCGTCCTGCTGCCGCTCGGCCTCATCGCGGCGATCACGCTGCTGTGGAAGTTCGGTGCCAACCCGGTGCTCTCCTTCTGGCTCGCCTACATCCTGACCCGCCCGCTGGGTGCCAACATCGGCGACTGGCTCGCCTCCCCGAAGGTCGCTCAGCCGGGCGAGCCGACCGGTCTCGCGCTGGGTACCTTCACCACCAGCCTGATCTTCCTCGGCCTGATCCTGGCGACTGTCATCTACCTGACGGTGACGCGCTCCGACGTGACCGAGACGTACGACGCTGCGCACACTCCGCAAATCACCGCGAACCCGCGCAGGGAGCACATCGCGCTTGCGGGCTTCGGCCTCCTCGCCGTCTTCACCGGAAGTCTGTTGGTCTGGGCGCACAGCCAGCCGCACGTCGGCCCGGCGCCGGAGGAGGACGCCACCTCCACCGTCCACCTCGCCCCCGGCCAGGCCGTGAAGAAGTTCCCGTCCACGAAGGTCGACGCACTGAAGGCACTCGCGTCGACCTCGCTCAAGGACGCCCAGTCGGGGAACGCGAAGGGCGCCCACGCCGCTGCCCAGTCGCTGCGGGACCTCTGGGATGCCGACCAGCCTTCGCTGCAGCCGCTGGACAACACCGGCTGGACGTTCATCGACGCGCAGATGGACCAGGTCCTGAAGACCTTCGGCATTGACCACTCGAACCCGCCGATGTCACCGGCCCAGCAGGAGACCGCACTCAAAACTCTCCTCACGGACATGCGCTGACGAACCTGAGGTCAGCCGCCCTCTCGACCTGTGACCGACCTTGTGCTCCGCGCCGGTACGCAAAGCCCACCGGGTCAATTCGCCGTGCGGTCGCCGCTGTCCGGCGGCTGCCAGACGAGGACCGGAGTCAGCGCATCGAGCGTGGTGGCGCATCACCGCGTCCTCGTCGGCGGCCGCCAGCAAGCAAGTCTTCTCGCCCTGATCCACACCTGCACGGCGCGGTGAGGATCCGCTTTCGCGAAGGGCCTGGGGCCGGCGGCCCTCGGTTGCCCGCCGGCAATCCGCAACCCACGTGGATGAACATCACCGGACGGGGTAACTGGGCTGCTGTCCTGTAAAGCCCGTCCGAGGAGAACTTGTGAGCGAACCAGCAGGTCTGGGTGTCGAGGTGGCCGTGATCGGCTCCGACGCCGCGATCATCACCGTCTGCGGAGAGCTCGACGCCGACACCGGCCTCGTCCTTCAGCACCAGTTGGCAGGCCAGGTGGTGCATGGACGACGTCATCTGGTGCTGGACCTGGCGGGTGTGCCGTTCATGGACTCGTCCGGGCTGCGTGTCATCATCCGGACCATCAATGAGATGCGTAACGTCGACGGATCCGTGTCCCTGGCCGCGCCCACCGAGGTGGTGCGACGTGTGCTCGATCTGACCGGGGTCGGTATGAGCTGCCGGATATTCGACACCGTGGACGCTGCGTGTGAATCCCTCCTGGGCCGGGAGGACGAGGCGCCGGATCGGTCCGTGCGCGACACGGCGGCTCGATAGGGCATCCACGGCACGACCGCCCCGGCGCACCGGCTGCACGACCGCCCCGGCGCACCGGCTGCACGGGCTCGCCGTACGGGCTGTACCCGCTCGGCGTACCGGTCGGCGCGCAACCGGCGTACCGGACCAGTGGCGGCCGCCGATCGGCGGAAAGCGGGTCAGCCTCGGCGGCCCGGAAGCATGGCCGGTGCCTGGGACCGATGTGCGACGAAGCCGCCGTAGGCCTCGTCGCGCTCGGCCCAGCGGTGGCGGAGGGCCCCCTCAGACGCATCCGTGCCGGGAACCCGCGGCGAAGGGCGAGTGTACGCATTGTGCTCTGTGAAGAGAGGCCTCCATGCCGTCACACGAGACCATGCCGACGGAGTCGGTGTGGGACTACCCGCGTCCGCCTGCTCTGCGCCGCGACCCGCGGCGGATCGTCGTCGAGTGCGCAGGCGAGGTTCTCGCCGACACGACCGGCGCCTGGAAGATCATGGAGACCAGCCACCCGCCGGTGTTCTACGTGCCCCCTGCGGACATCCGAAGTGACCTCCTGCGGCCCGCCTCCCACCGCACCTGGTGCGAGTGGAAGGGCGTGGCCGACTACTGGGACGTCCTGGTGGGACCCGACATCCGTGCCCTCGCCGCGTGGAGCTACCCCGACCCGCGGCCGCCCTACGAGGAACTCGCGGACCACTTCGCCTTCTACGCCGGGAGAGTCGACCGCTGCACCGTCGACGGCTACCCGGTGCAGCCACAGGAAGGCGACTTCTACGGAGGCTGGATCACTCCCGAGGTCCGGGGCCCCTTCAAGGGAGGAGCCCGAACCCACGGCTGGTGACCGGACCAGCACCGCCGCCGGGGGAGGAGGCGGCGGGTCGGCCCCAGCAGTGAAGCGCGCCGAGCCCGCCTCAACAGGCCGATGGGCGGTAGTCGGCCCCCGTACCGTCAGGCAGCCAGCCGGTCCAGTTCGCCACCGATCGCATCACGCAGCCCGTCGTGCTGCGGGCCGAGCCTGAACCGCTCGTCACTCCACCGGTCACCCGGATACAGCCACACCGGCTTGTGCACCACCTCGGCCGGCTCCCATTCGAACCGCGGCCAGATGTGGGCGTGCAGGAACGGATCCGTGTTGCCGAGGATCTCCAGGTTGACCCGGCGGAATCCGGGGTCCAGCCGTCGGCAGGCCCGCTCGACCGCTTCTCCGAGACGGTCCATGTCGGCCAGGAACGACAACCGCCTGGCCCTGGGCAGGTCGGACAGCCGCTGAACATCCGGCTCGTCCGCGAGGAGAAGCGAGTAGCCGGGCAGGAACTGGACGTCGCCGATCACTGCGAAGCCGGCATCGAGTCGCCGCAACACGGTCGGATTCTCGCCCCGCAGAGCAGCCCCGATCCGGTCCTTCCGCCAGTCACTGATCATGGCCTGAGGCTATGCGCACATGGCGCCCGGTGATGAACGGTGATGAGTGGTTCAAGGGCGGCAAATCGGCCGAGGCGTTCCACACGGCCCGCGCGACATCGCCGGAGAGATCGGGAGCCGAACTGCTGCGCACCGAGTGATCGCACGCCGACTCACACCTCGTCGCCCGCGTGCCCCCACCCGGGCAGCGGCGGCTGGGGCCACGCGGGCGGGTGTGGCAGGAGACGCGCCGGACGGTCGGCCGTCAGCGCGCCGGCCGGAGTCCGCCCGGTGAGCCAGCCGAGCACCTGGTGCCCGGCTCCGGCGACCGAGGCTCCCTGCGCCGCCAGGGACCAGCGCCGGCCGAGGTCCACGGCCTCCACCGAGGCGAGCCGGAAACCCTGGGTGCGCAGGGTGGCGAGGGTGTCGTCCAGTGCCCACGTGACGTAGGCGGCGGGCCACTGCTCGGTGCCGTGGCCGGTGTCCAGATCGAGGTGATGGGTCTCCAACTCGCGCAGGCACCGCAGCAGGACGTACCGGGCGGGGTGTCGCCAGCCGGCCAGCGCCGGCACCAGGCGCTCCCAGGCGGGGGCGGGCATCGCGCGGGCTCGCGCGGTGAAACGGTCCAGGTTCTGCCGCAAACGGGCCGCGATGGCGTCGGCGGACAGCAGCGCGTCCCGCTCGACCGCGGACGCCAGCGCCGCTGCGCCCGTGCGCGGTCCCGGTGCACGGCCGGTGTGCGCGAGCCCGAGCAGCCACACGTACGCGTCGACGCTGTGGGCGACATGCGCCAGGACGTGGCCGCGCGTCCACCCCGGCAGCGCCGACGGGGCCCGCAACGCGGTGTCGGAGAGGCGCGCCGCGGTCCGTACGAGGCGGGCGCCGGACGCGACGACGTGTCCGACGGCCTCATCCTCCGTCGTGCCGAAGACGGGGTGCCCTTCCCCTGCCGGGCCGGTCACGGCGCCGACCGCCGGTCACGCGTCGCCGGCCCCAGTGCGGTCAGCATCAGCAGCGCCGTCAGCGCGAACCCCCAGGCGTAACCCGTGTGCGCCGTGAGCAGGCTGAAGCCTGCGGCGCCAATCCCCATGCCGCCGTCGTAGGCGAGGTTCCACAGTGCGGAGACGGTGCCGTACGACGAGCGGGAGACACGACCGTACATCACGGTGAGGGTGGCGTTCTGGACGACACCGAAGCCGGCGCCGAAGAGGGCCGTGCCCGTCAGTACGGCGACCGGGCCGGCCGTGGCCGCCAGCACCGACAGCCCTGCCGCCGACGCGAGCAGACCGGGGGCGACGAGCCGCGTGGCGCCCCGGCGGTCGCCGTACCGGCCCGCCGCGTAGCGGGCCGCGGTGGAGGCGGAGCTCTGCACCAGCAGGGCCGCCGTTGCGATGCCCGCCGACCCGTGCGCGACGGCCAACGGCAGGAACGTCACCAGGATCCCGGCGGCGAGGGCCGTGGCGAAGAACACCGAGGTGGGACGCCGCAGCCCGGCGGTGCGTACGGCGGCCACCATGCCGAGCGCTCGCGTATCCGCCCCCACGGCCGGTGCCCCGGAGCCGTCCGGCGGCTGTAGCTCTCGAAGTGCCGCCACGGTCGGGATCGCCGCGAGGGCCGCCAGGCCTGCGGTCACGGTGAGCGGGGCGTAACCGAGGTGTTCGCACATCCAAACCCCGAGGGGCAGGGTGACGAGCGCCGGCACACCGCCCACCACGCCGACCAGGGCCAGCCCTTCGCCCCGGCGCTCGGCGGGGATCAGCGCAGCGGTCAGGGCGCCGCCCGCGACCATCGTGAGGCCGAACCCCAGACCGCGTACGAGACACATCGAAGCGGTCCAGGCCGCACCGTCGTCGAGGGGCAGTGCGAGGGCGGGGGCGCCTAGCAGGAACAACCCGGCCGCCAGGGGACCCCGGTGGCCGTACCGCCCGAGGATCCGGGGGCCGGCCAGCTCACCCAGCACCGTGGACAGCATCAGGGCGCCCGTCGCCAGGCCCGCCGCGCCACGGCCGGCGTGCGTGGGCACCGCCGACAGCAGCAGGAAGAAGCTCACGGTCACGGCCACCACGCTCACGAGCCGCAGCAGCAGGGCACGGCTGAGCAAGGGTGGTGGCAAGGGCGCGGGAACCGTCGTGGCGGGGTCGGCGGCCGAGTTCGCAGCAGAGGTCATGCCGTCGACGTTAGGGAGTGACCGGATCACCGGTAAGCTCCAATTCCATGACTGTGCAGTGGGCCGGTTTGTCTCCCGAGCTGCTGCTGGCCGTCGACCGGAGCAGTGGGGAGCAGCTGCGTGCCCAGGTGGAACGCCAGTTGCGGGACGCGATCCGTGGCGGCCGCCTCGCCGCCGGCGAACGTCTTCCCTCCTCACGTGAGCTGGCGCGTTCACTGGGCCTGTCCCGCGGTCTGGTCCAGGACTGCTACGCCCAACTGCAGGCCGAGGGCTACCTGGTCACCAGGGTCGGTTCGGCCACCCGTGTCGCCGCCTGTGCCCCTGCCGCCCCCGCCGAGCCACCGGCCGAGCGCACGGACCAACTCCCGCCCCTAGTGGCCGACTTCCGGCACGGCGTGCCCGACCTCGCCTCGTTCCCGCGTGCCGACTGGCTGTGGGCGGTCAGGGAGGCGGCCCGCCGGATGCCGACCGCAGACCTCGGCTACGGAGATCCGCGCGGCAGCCTGGACCTGCGCACGGTCGTCGCCGCGTACGTGCGCCGGATCCGCGCGGCCGCCGCCGAACCCGACCACACCCTCATCTGCTCCGGCTACGCCCAGGGACTGGCCCTCACCCTCCAGGTGCTGGCCCGCGCCGGCGTCGGTGCCGTCGCACACGAGGACCCGGGCAGTCCCGCTTCGACGAGCGCGGCCATCCGTGCGGCGGGCCTCACACCGGTCCCCGTCCCGGTCGACGCGCGCGGAGTCGACGTTGCGGCCCTGGAGGCGAGCGGCGCTCGCGCGGCGATCGTCACCCCGGCCCACCAGTGGCCCACCGGTGTCCTCCTCGCCCCGGAACGCCGGCACGCCCTGCTCGCGTGGGCGCGGCGCCACGACGCGTATGTCGTCGAGGACGACTACGACGCCGAGTTCCGCTACGACCGCGAGCCGGTCGGCGCCCTCCAGGGCCTCGCGGCGGACCGGGTCGTCTCGATCGGCACCGTCAGCAAGTCCCTGGCCCCCGCCCTGCGCATCGGCTGGCTGCTGAGCCCCCGCGCGCTCACCGCGCCGCTCACCGAGGCGAAGCGGAGCGCCGACCGCGGCACACCCACCCTCGACCAACTCGCCCTGGCCCGACTGATCGAATCGGGCCGCTACGACCGCCATCTGCGCCGTATGCGCACCCTGTACGGGGCCCGCTGCCGTACGCTGCGCGCCGCCCTGGCCGAGCACGCCCCTGAGGTGCGCCTGACCGGCCTCGCTGCGGGGTTCCACGCCGTGGCCCATCTTCCCCACGAAGTCGATGAGTCGACGGTGATCGCAGCGGCGCGTGCCCGCCGGGTCGGCCTATACGGGATGAGTGCGTGCCGTGCCTCGGGCGGTGCCGGGCCGCCCCAACTCGTCCTGGGCTTCGGTGACGTGCCCGAGCGGGCGATCGCGGCGGGGATCGCGGCGGTCGGCGACCTGCTCACCCACGGCCGGCGGGTGCCGGACCCGGACGTCAGCCGCTGACGGAGCGCTGTCTCGCCGAGGGCCTGGAAAACTCGGATGCGGTCGGTTGAGCAGGGGTGATAGGTAAGCGATGTGACAGACAGTCTTGAGTACTCCGCCCTGCTGCAGCTGCTCGATGAGCGGTCGGCCGCGTTCCGGAGTGCGGTTGCCGCCGCGCCCGGCCTCGACGCGCCGGTGCCGTCCTGCCCCGAGTGGACGTTGTTCGATCTGGTGCAGCACCTGGGTACGGGCCAGCGCTGGTGGGCCGCCGTCGTCGCCGCGGGGCCGGCCGAGGCTCCGCCGGCCAAGGACGCCACGGAGGCGCCACGCGAGCTCGAGGCGCTGCTGGCCTGGTACACCGAGTCGAACGAGCTGCTGCTGAGCGCGCTGCGCGAGGCCGGCCCGGAGCGCGCGTGCTGGACGTGGTGGAGCGCCGGCGTGTCCCCGGCGAACTCCTGGGGCGTCGCCCGGCGCCGGGTGCACGAGGTGCTGGTGCACACCTACGACGCCCAGCTCGCCGCGGGCGCCGTGCAGCCGATGCCGGCGGACGTCGCGATCGACGGTGTGGCCGAGTTCCTCGACACCTGCAACTCCACCCCGGCGGCCTGGCCGCACGAACCGGCCACCATCCACTACCACGCCACCGAGGGCCGCTCCTGGCTCCTCACGCTGGACGGCACCGGCGCCTGGCCCGCACCCCTCACGGACGACGCCGCACCCCCCTCCGCTTCGGCGACGGGCACGGCCGAGCAGCTGCTCCTCTTCGTCTGGGGCCGCCTCACGATGAGCGACCTGAAGACCGAGGGCGACCAGCAGGTGTTCGAGCGGCTGATCGCCTGGGAGCCCGAGGAGTAGCCAGGGCCTCCGCGGCACTGCCGACTCGGCCAGGCAGGGAACATGGCTGCGGAGCCCGGACGCAGTCGCGGCTGGCCCGCCTGCCACTCGTCGAGGACGTCACGGTGGGCGCCCGGCCGGTCACCTGCTGACCCGGACCGTCCGCTGCTGAGCCATGTCCCCGCTCCGCGCACCAGCTGCCAAGGGTCAGAGCTTGCGCCAGCGGGCCTCGCACCAGGAGAAGACGCCGAACGCCGCAAGACCGAGCGCGATCACCGCGAGCAGCCACGGGCCGGCCGGCAGATCCCGGAACGCGCGCAGCGTGTCGTCCATGCCCTTCGCCTTGCCGGGCTGGTGCCGGACCGCCGCCACCACGGCGAACACACCCGCGACGGCGAACACGATCCCGCGGGCCGTGCCACCCGCGACACCGAAGAAGTCGGTCACCTTCCGGGCCTTCGCGGACATGACCGCCGTGTTCAGGTGCTTGCGGAACTTCTTCATCACGGCCCGGGCCGCTATGTACAGCCCGGCGGCCACCACCGCCACGCCGGCGATCCCGACGATCCACTGGCCGCCCGGCCACCCCAGCACCGTGGCGGTCAGGTCGTCGGTGCGGCGGTCGGAGGAGCCGCTCCCGCTGCCCTTGTCGCCGGCCGCGTACGAGAGCACCGACCACGACACGACGGCGTAGAAGACGAACCGGCCCGCCGCCATGACACGCTTCGAGGGCTTGCCCCCGTCCGTGCCCGCGCCGCCGAACACGGCCTGCGACAGCCGCCACAGCGCCATACCGGCGAGCGCGATGCCGACGATCCACAGCAGCGCCGACCCGAACGGGCGCTGGGCCAGCTCGCTCAGCGCCCCACCGCGGTCGGCCTGCTTGCCGCCGCTGTCACCACCGAAGGCGATCTGCAGGGAGATGACCCCCACCAGCAGATAGATCAGCCCGCGGGCGGCGAAACCCGCACGCCCCGCCGCAGCCATCGCCGGGCTGTCCGCAGCCCGGCGCGCCCCACCCCGTCCACCCACTGCCCATGCCTGTGCATTCATACTTCAGCCGATGCCCCCGGACCCCGGTCCGACACCTGGTCCCGAGGCGCCCGGCGCCCGGCCGCAGCGGGCCGCGTCGTCGCCCCGCGTCCGGACTCGCTCCTTCCGGCCGCAGCGGAATGCGGTCGCGGGCGTCGCACCCCCGCTGCCGCCTGGCTCGTGGCCGGCACCGAAGAAGGACAGGTGTCGTCCGCCTCGCGCCACGTGCGGCACCCTGGCCGAGCGGACACCTCCGTGCCTCAACAGCGTGGGTCACAGAGTGCTCTTCCGTTTCGTCCGGCGGCGGCGCCGATACAGCCCATGCAGTACGAGAGCGACCATTGCGCCTGCCGTCAGCGGCCACCACCACGAAGCCCCGTTCCGGGCCAGATGGAGGCCCTTCCACAGCAGAGCGACCGAGATCAGCAGACTGAGCCATCCCATGGCGCCGTCGAGCGGACCGCCGTCCTTGAACGGATTCTGCATGTTCCGGATTTCTCTATTCCGGTGCATGCCACCCACGCTCCTGTTCGCTACTCACCCGTCCGTGTTCCGAACGATCCTTGGTGAGGGACTCGTTGTAGGTGATCACGACGGGCGCGTCCGCCTCCGCCCGTGCGCGGTCGGAAGCCGCTGCGATCTCCTCGTAGGTCCATTCCTTGTACAGACGCTCTCCGTGGGCGTCGGTGATGTCGATGACCAGGCCGGTCCACTCCTCGGCGGGCTGTTCAGGGACGAGTCCCAGTTCATATGTGGCGTCCCGGAGCAGGGATTCGGTGACGCGTACGCCGGTGAGTCTCTCGGTCAGAGCAAGAACCGCCGCCTTCCCGTCGACCACCGGGGCGCTCTCGTCGTGCTCTCCCTCGGGAGTCAGCGGGAAGCCGACTTCCCGCAACAAGGGAACCAGTTCATCGGGGCTGCCGCCGTCGCGCGCCGAGGGGCCCTCGAAGGCCGTGCGGAGTTCACCGTCCTCGAACCAGTGAAAGAGGTGGATGGGCTTGCCGCCGTTGCTCGAGTGCGCCACGACCCGGCCGCCCTCCGACAGCGTCTCCACGCGCGGTATCCCAAGGCCACCGTCAAAGCCGAGGACGACTGTCCAGTCGCCGTGCTCGCCCGGGGCCCTGAAGGCGCCCGCGATGTAGGACTCGTCCCAGTAGTCGTAGTCCACCTCTGCACGGTGGGCGTCATCGGCCTCGATCAGCCCGGCCGTGCCCTCCTCAGTGCCGCGCGGTTCCGCCCCCATCGCACGCAGCACCTCCTGCGGGCTCCGCCCCCGTATCAGTGTCAAGGTGTATCCGCTCTCCATCATGTGGCGGAAGAGCGGCGAGGTGCGGATCCAGGCGTAGTCGTGTGCGGTCACCAAGTCCATACAGCGCAGTGTGCCTGATGCCTCTGACAACGCCCGACAAGCCGGTTCTCACGGCTGGGGCTGGACCTCGGCTGCACCTCCGGAAATGCTCGGCTCAGGGATGATGTGATCGATTACAGTGGCGCGATGTTCGAAGGAAAACAGGTAAGGCTGCGTGCGTTGCACTCCGAGGATGCGAAGCATCATCTTCGGTGGCGGAACGACGCGGAGGTGGTGCGCTGGGCCACGGCCGGCGACCCGACTTTCGGCCCGGTCACAGCGGAGGCTATCGGTCTCGGCTTCGAGACGATGCTCCTCCTGAACCCGAGGGAATCTGCCGTGTTCACGGTCGAGGACCTGGCGAGCGGCAGCGTGATCGGCATGGCGGATTACCGGGACCTGGACCCGTACGCCGGCGTGGCCACGCTGGGAGTGACCATCGGCGAGCGGGAGTTCTGGGGCCGCGGCCACGGCAGTGACGCGCTGCGGCTGCTCGTGGACCATCTGTTCGGCGCGTTTTGCCTCAGTCGGTTGGAGCTGGACACCTGGAGCGGCAACGAGCGTGCCGTGCGCGCCTTCACCAGGCTCGGCTTCCGGGAGGAGGGGCGCCGCCGGTCGGCCGTACTGCTGGACGGGAAGCGCTACGACAGAGTGCTCTTCGGGATGCTCCGCGAGGAGTGGGCGAACGCCGCGTGACGGCGTAGTGATCGCCGGGACTGCCTGCGGACGTGTGAGAAGGGCGCCCGAGATCATGCGACGCGGTGGTGAGGGGTGCGAACCGCACAGCAAAGCGACCGCAGTTCGACCACGTCCGCACGGGTCCGCGGTACGGAACCCGACCCTGGTCCGCCGCCACTGGGAGAACCTGCCCGGTCGAGGCTGACCCGGTCACTTCGTACGGCGGCGGGGAGGCCGTTGCACGGATCATCAGTCCGACCAAGACGCCTGCACCGACGGACCCGTTGCCGGCTGGCGCCGGAAGCCCCTGCCGGGGTGCACCCGGGTGCCGGGTGCCGGGCCGCGAACTGGCGACTTATCCATCGCGCGTGACAAGGCGTCCGGCCGCGCCGAGCCGTGCCAGGCGGTCGTGTTCCTTCTCGGCCCACCGCCTCACCCGGCCGGGATCCAGGGCGGTGCCGTGGCCGACGTGCAGGCGAGTGGGGTTCAGGGCGAGCATCTCGCGCAGGCTGGCGAGGTTCTGCCGGGAGTCGTCGTGGAAGGGCGGATTGGCCGGCCTGCCGGGGATGAGACCCATGAAGGAGCCGGCGATCAGGTCGCCGGCGACGAGGTCGCCGTCGTCGGTGAGGACGGAGACAGATCCGGCGGTGTGGCCGGGGGTGGGCATGATGCGCGCAGCGAGCCCGAAGTCCTCGAGGTTCGTCTCGCCGCGGACGAGCACCGCGGGCTCGAACGGCTCGGCCCGGACGTGAAGTTTCCGGTTGCGGGCCATGAGACGGCCCATCGGGCCGGTGGGCAGATACGGTTCGCGGACCCGGCCCGAGCGGTACGGTCCGAGGTCGGCGACGTGGCCGGCGAGGGGTGCGCCGGTCAGCCGGTGCAGTTCGGCGGCGGAGCCGAAGTGGTCGATGTGGCCGTGGGTGATGACGATCAGTGAGACGTCGGCGGGATCGACGCCGAGGGCGGTGATCCGGTCGTGGATCCTGTGGCCGCTGCCGGGGGTTCCGGCGTCGACGATGACGGGCCGACGGCCGAGCAGCAGGTAGGCGTTGATGTTGTGCCGGCCCATGACCGGGATGGGGACGACCTTCGTGCGGGCCACGGTTCTCCTTGGAAGTGTGCTGGTCGATGTCGCGTGCGGGCATGGCGAAGCTCGGCCGGTGAGCGAGCGTGCCCGGTGGTCGGCAGGTGGTGCGGGTGGTAGGGGTCAGAACCGGCGGCGGTACTCGGCCGGGGTGGTGCCCAGCCGCCGACGGAAGACGCGGTGCAGCGTTTCCACGGAGCCCAGGCCGCTGGCGGCGGCGACCTCGGGCAGACTGCGGTCGCTGTCCTCCAGC
The DNA here is from genome assembly GCF_000444875.1 of Streptomyces collinus Tu 365. Classification (NCBI taxonomy): domain Bacteria; kingdom Bacillati; phylum Actinomycetota; class Actinomycetes; order Kitasatosporales; family Streptomycetaceae; genus Streptomyces; species Streptomyces collinus. The sequence continues at coordinate 7,718,881 of NC_021985.1, forward strand.
AGGCGCCGGGCGGCCTCCAGCCGGGCGGCTTCCACGTAGGCGGCCGGTGTCGTGGAGGTGCGCTGATGGAACAGACGGGTGAAGTGGCGCGTGCTCAGGTGCGTACGGGCCGCCAGGACTTCGAGGGACAGGTCCTCGGCGAGGTGTTCGGTGATCCACCTGCGCAGCTCGTCGATCCGGTCGTCCGAGGAGCCCTGGACGGACAGCGGCACACTGAACTGGCTCTGTCCACCTGAGCGTTTGACGTACATCACCATCATCCGGGCGGTCGCGAGAGCAAGGTCCTGGCCGTGGTCCTCGGCGACCATGGCCAGCGCCATGTCCATCCCCGAGGTGACGCCGGCGCAGGTCCACACCCGCGCGTCCCGAATGAAGATCGGATCTGGATCCACCCGCACTCCTGGGTGTTCGGCGGCCAGCCGGTCCGCGGTGAGCCAGTGCGTCGTGGCCGGCCGGCCCTCCAGCAGCCCCGCGGCGGCCAGCAGGTGCGCACCCGCACAGATCGACCCGATCCGCCGGGCCCGGGGTGCCGCACGCTGCAGCCAGGTGGTGACCTGGTGGTCGATCACCGGCTCGACGCCGCCGTCGACGAGCTCGATCGCCCCCGGCACCAGCAGGGTGTCGATCGGGCCGGCCACATCGTCGAAGTCCAGGTCCGCCATCAGCCGCACGCCGCTGGAGGTGGTCACGGGGGCGCCGTCCGCCGTAGCGATCCGCACGAGGTAGCCGGTCCGGTCAGCTCCTCCGACCCGGGAGGCGACGGAAAACACCTCGGCCGGTCCGGTGGCGTCCAGCAGCTCGATGCCGGGAAAGGCGACGATCACAACGCGGTGCGGTTGGGGCATGCCCTGATCATTCCGCCCGATCCGGCATGGCTGCAATGACCAGGATCTGTCACATCAGGCCATCGGGAAGAGTGCACAAGTGAGCCGGCCCGGGACAGGTTCGCTGGTGCCTCCGCGATTCAAGCGGCGCCTGTCTTGTCGTTGATCTGAAAGGTGACTACGTCGACCTCGTCGGTTTCCGTGAGATCCGGGTAGTGGCTCTTGAGGCCTTCCCGGAGTTCGGCTGCGGTCGTCAGCCCCTCGGCTCGGGCGTCCTGGTCGGTGAGGTCGCTGACCAGGCAGTGCCTGATGCCGGTCACCTCTGCCGGCAGGACGACTTCGGGGTCGCTCTCGAACACCAGCCGTGCCGGCCCGAGCCGGGCCGGGTCCCGGAAGCGGGTGGTCTTGGTCTTGGCGCCGGAGCGGACGTTATCGAGGTAACGGGGGTTGAACCGGATGATCGGGGGACCGGCCGTCTCCGGGTCTTCATAGAGCGACGGGTCGAGACCGTTCATGCCTTCCGGGGTCCATCGCTGAGTCAGCGGCATCAGGTCGGCGGCGAGAACGGATCTGGGCCCGGCGGGCGTGGGCACGATGACGCGCATGGTGGGGTAGTAGTCCACGAAGACCTGCCGATCGCGTCCGCACGGGCCGACGACCCCGCGCCCGTGGTTTCCCACGGCAACGATGCAGCGCATCTGGCGGGCGCCCTGGGCTCGTGCGGCTCCCAGAGCCACGAGTTCGGCACAGGGTCCGCCGGTGAAGTGGTAGAGGTTCACGCCGGCGAACATCCGGTAGTCGGCGGCCATGACCGCGGCGCCCATCGTGTGGATCCCGTCTTCGTCGGGCCCGGCGTCGGTTTGCGCGTCAATGGTGCGGCGTGCCAGCTCCACGAGCTCACGCTCGTCATCATCGAGAGCTCGTGCAGATGGCGGTACGTACACGTTGTCAGCCTTCCCTTCCGTCAGCAGTCGCGAAGATCATTCCACGACCGCGCAGGTCGGCTCCACGGGATTTGGGTTTGCCTCGACTGGGTCCTGATGGTGGTTCCGTGGCAGGGATGGGGCGCCCTGGCCGAGGCCGGTCGTGGTCGGGGACGGCGATCCGGGGCCGCGGCTCTGCCGTGGCTTTGGTGGCCCATGGGAGGTGCAGGGCCGGTCGAAGTCGAGCCGCGAGGACCTCGTCGACGCCCGCGCCCGCGATGGCCGCCGCTCGGAAGAAGATCACCCCCTGACCATCCTCACCCCTCTGCCGAAGTGCCGATGCGCGCCGGGCTCCGGCTGCGTAGGCGTTGGCGGTCGGCCACGAAAGGCGCGGGCGGGGATCGGGCGCGGATCGACGATGGCCCAGCCGAGCCGGGTCAGTGCGAGGCAGCCGCCTCGATGAGCGCGTTCGCCGCCGTCTCGATGCCTGCGGGCGTGGACCAGCGTCCCAGAGTCAGCCTCAACGCCTCCAGTGCGCGGGCCGGTTCGAGCCCCATGGCGGTCAGCACCGGCGACGGGGTGTGGGTGCCGCTGTGGCAGGCGGAACCCGTCGAGGCCGCGATGCCCTGCGCGGCGTCGAGGAGTTCGTGTCCGAGTACGCCGTCGATGCGAACGTTCAGGGTGTTCGGCAGGCGGGCCTTCTCGGGGCCGTTGAGGTGGACGCGGCCGGACAGGGCCGTGCTCAGCCGCCGATGGAGGTCGTCGCGCAGGGTCGCGATCCGGTCCGGTGTGCCGTGGTCGAGCTCGTGGGCCGCGATACGGGCGGCGGTGCCGAGGGCGACCGCCAGGGCGACGTTTTCCGTGCCGGCCCGCAACCCCTGCTCCTGCGGGCCGCCGTGGACCACCGGCTCCAGCCGCACGCCCTCGCGCACATAGAGCGCGGCGACGCCCTTCGGCGCGTACATCTTGTGACCCACGACGGTGAGCAGGTCCACGCCCAGCTCGTCGACGTCGAGAGGGATCTTCCCCACCGCCTGGGCCGCGTCGCAGTGGAAGAGAGCGCCGCGTTTGCGCGCGAGGGCGGCGAGCTCGGTGACCGGCTGGAGGGCGCCCGTCTCGTTGTTGGCGGCCATGACCGACACCAGTACCGTCGCCTCGGTGAGCGCCGAGTCCAGCGCGTCCGGGTCGACCTGCCCGTCGCCGTCGACCGGCAGCACGGTGACGCGTGCTCCGTGCAGGCGCTCCAGGGACCGGCAGCTCTCCAGCACGGCCGGGTGTTCGGTGGCCTGCGTGATCACATGCGGCCGTGAGCGCCCGGAGGCCAGCACCGCGCCGCGCAGTGCGAGCAGGTCGGCCTCCGAACCGGAGCCGGTGAAAACCATCTCGCCGGTGCGGGCCCCGATGAGGGCGGCGACCTGGGCCCGGGCCGCACCCAGCGCGCGCCGCGGCTCGGCGCCGTAGGGGTGGCTGCTGGAGGGGTTGCCGAAGAAGCGGGTCAGGTACGGCATCATCGCTTCGACGACCCGTGGGTCGACGGGCGTGGTGGCGTTGTAGTCCAGGTAGACGGGTCCGTCCGGCGGCCCGGGGAACGGCGGCAGCACGTCGGCGGTGTCGCCCCGGCCGGTCATGCCGGCTCCGCCGGGTGGGCGGGCATCTCGGCCGGGCGCCGGTCGGGTGTGCCGTCGTCGGGGTGGACCGTACGCGTGCTGGTGCCCTCCACCGTCATCCTCCGTAGATCCATAGAGCAGCGTAGGTGAGAGTGGCGCGCTGCGGCCACGGCTCGCCGACACCATGACGGATCCTGGGGACGTGCTCGGGGATTTCCGGACGGTCAGGACGCCTGCGGTGTACTGACCGGAGAGTTTCTGGTCGACACGCCGTTCGTGCGCGGAAGCCTCAAGACCTGGGTGCTGCCGGACGACCTGCGGCACTGGCAGGAGGCCCTGGACGCGCTCGACGCCGGCCAGGACATCGCGTGGCGCCAGGACACCCGCGGCCCTGAGGTATTCATCGAGCGTGACCCGGAGGAGGGACGGGCTCATGTGACGATCAGGGACGCCTCATCGTCTTTGACGACGGTGACAGTGAGCGTCCCGCTGAAAGATGCCTGGTTTGACGAGGCATACAGCCGCTTGGACCTGGCCTGGCCCCGGTCGCGTGCTGATGGACCCGCAAGATCGTTGACTCGACCGCGATGACCCACTCCAGCGCGGCGGCATCCCACTCGACTGCGCCGCTTCGGTCCTCGCCGAGCACCCGTCCTGCACGGAACACTTGGGCGTTCCCTACCTCGGTAGATTTGGGCGTCGGACAAAGGAGCACTGCGCATGAGCTATCGCTTGAAGGCGATCACCCGCGAGGAGCATCTGGCCTTCGTCACGGCCCGGCCCTCGGTGAGCCACATGCAGGTTCCCTCGTGGGGGGACGTGAAGCCGGACTGGCAGGCGCAGTGTCTGGGCTGGTTCGACGACAGCGACCGCCTCGTCGGGGCAGGTCTGGTGCTGCTGCGACCGTTGCCGAAGCTGAAGAGGTACCTCGCCTATCTGCCGGAGGGCCCGGTCATCGACTGGGCAGCGGCAGACCTGGAGCGGTGGCTCGAGCCGATGCTCGCGTATCTGAAGGGGCAGGGCGCCTTCTCGGTGAAGATGGGACCACCCGTCGTCGCACGCCGCTGGAGCGCCGAAGCGGTCAAGGCCGCGATCGCCGACCCGCAGGCCAGGAAACTACGGGATGTGGAGGCCACCGTCCAGGAGCCGCTGGCCTTCGACATCGCCGACCGGCTGCGCCGGATGGGCTGGCAGCAGACCGAGCCCGGCAGCGAGGACGGCTTTGCCGCGGGCCAGCCCCGCTACGTGTTCCAGGTACCCTTCGCCGGCCGGTCCTTGGAAGAGATCCAGCGCGACTTCAACCAGCAGTGGCGCCGCAACATCAAGAAGGCGGAGAAGGCCGGCGTCAAGGTCGTCCAGGGCGGCTACGAGGACCTTCCCACGTTCTACGGCCTCTACGTCGAGACCGCTGAACGGGACCGGTTCATCCCGCGACCACTGGCCTACTTCCAGCGGATGTGGACCACGCTGCAGGCCGAGGACGCCGACCGGATGCGCCTCTACCTCGCCTGTCACGAGGGCGAGGTGCTCGCCGCCGCCACGATGCTCACCGTCGGCGAGCACGTCTGGTACTCCTACGGCGCCTCCACCAGCCGCAAACGCGAGGTCCAGCCGAACAACGCCATCCAGTGGCGCATGATGTGTGACGCCCACGAACTCGGGGCGGCTGTCTACGACTTCCGCGGCATCACCGACACCCTGGAAGAGGACAACCACCTTCTGGGACTGCTCCGGTTCAAGGCCGGCACCGGCGGCCAGGCCGTCGAGTACCTCGGCGAGTGGGACTATCCCCTGAACAAGGTCCTGCACAAAGCTCTCGACCTCTACATGTCCCGCCGCTGAGGCGACGGCCTGCCCCGGCGCTCCGGTGTGGTCTGAGGACATGTCAGCCGGATCACGACGCTCGAGCGCCATCCGGTCGGACGGACCGGCTCTGCTTTGCCGTTGGTGCAGGGTTCGCGTGGCCGGTTGTGCGTCGGTCCGAAGCCGGCGCAAGCAGGTGTCTTCGCGCCCGAGGTCCGGTCGAGCCAGTGACGGGGGGCCCGGGTCAGTGGCTGGTCACCCGGACGTCAGCCGGGGGTGGTTGTGTAGTTCGGTCGGAGCACCGCCGCCGAGGACGACGTGTGGCGCGGGCATTCGTTCACATGAAGGGGAGACCGTGCGCGTTGCATACCCCAGTGTGCTGGACTGGCCGCTGGCCCGCGTCTGTCCGCTGTCGCCGCCACCGGCCCTGGGTGTCGTCCGTGACGGGCCGCCGACGCTGGTCCGGCTGCCGGCGGTCGCCGGTGAGGAGCAGCTGGCCTGGTTGATCACCCGCCACGAGGACGTGAAGGCCGCGCTCAAGGACCCCCGGCTGAGCGCCGACGAGACCCGGCCCGGCTTTCCGCTGCGCATTCCCGTGCCTACCGACGACCGGCCGAGCGGGTTCCTGCGCATGGACGATCCGGAGCACGGTCGGCTGCGCAGAATGGTCGCCCCGGAGTTCACGGCGCGCCGGGTGCGCATGCTGAGACCCGGTCTCCAGGAACTGACCGACCGGGCTGCCGACGCCCTGGCGGCCGGTCCGCAACCCGCCGACCTGGTACGGGACTTCGCGGCCCATGTGTCGGCGCTGGTCATCGCCCGGCTGTTGGGGATTCCGGACGAGCACACCGCCTTCTTCCTGGAGCAGACCCGGATCCTGCTCACGGACGGCGACCCGGCGCTCTCCCTGGCGGCCCACCACCGGATCATCGCCTTCCTGGACGAGACGGCGCGCGCCAAGGAGAAGCAACCGGGCGACGATCTGGTCAGCCGTCTGGTCACCAACCACGTGGCCACCGGCGAACTCGACCGCGCCGACCTCCTCGGCATCCTGAAGCTGCTCCTCATCGCCGGCCACGAGTCGACGGCCACTCAGATCGCCTTCAGCGCGCTGAGCCTGCTGACCGACGACGGACTGCGCGCGGAGGTCCTCGCCGACGGCGGGGCCCTGCTGCCGCAGTTCGTGGAGGAGTCGATGAGGTTCTGGTCGATCATCCAGGACAACGTCGTACGCCAGGCCACGGAGGACGTCCGGATCGGCGAGACCCTGGTCGGCGCGGGCGAGTCGGTGATGATCAGCCTGCTCGCCGCCAACCATGACGCCACGGTCTTCCCCCGCCCCGAGCGCCTCGACATCCACCGCGACGCCTCCGATCATCTGCTGTGGGGCCACGGCGCCCACTTCTGCCTCGGCGCGTCACTGGGGCGCCTGGAGGTGACGCTCGCCCTCGGTTCGCTCTTCACCACCCTGCCGACGCTGCGTCTGGCCTGCGAGGTCGGTCAGCTCCGCGTTCGCGAACATCCCGTCTTCCACTCCCTCACCGAACTGCCCGTCGTCTGGTGAGCGACGTGCGCCACTGCGCCCCATGCGGGGCGGTGGGGCCGGCCTGTTGCAGATGCCACCGACCGGACAAGTCGCGCTCGGTGGCCCGCAGTTGCCCATGAGGGCGTTTCAGGTTTCGGGATGGGCCAGGGGGCCGAGCAGGGCTACCGCGTCGTCGAGGGGCACCGGTTGGAAGAACCGCGCGTCGGCGCGCTCGACGGCGGCAATCGCGCGTGGGGCCAGCTCGGCGCCGGCGTCGGTGACGCGCAGTCGTTTGGCGCGGGCGTCGGCCGGGTCGACTTCACGCTCGATGAGTCCTTTGTGTTCCAGATTGCGTAGTACCTGGGAGGTCATCTTGACGTCGGTGCCGGCTTGGCGGGCGAGGGCCAGCTGGTTGGGGTGCTCGCCCTGGGTGTTGAGCCACCAGGTGCAGGCGAGCAGCACGAACTGCACGTGGGTGAGATCGAGCGGGGCCAGGGCTGCGGCGATGTCGCGCTGCCAGCGCAGGGTGGCGTGCCACAGCAGGAATCCGGGGCTGTCGCCGGGGCTGAGGGGCATCAGCGAAGCGCCAGCTCGGCCAGCGAGGCCATGGTCTCGGGCCAGTCGGCGGTGATGCCCGGGCCGATCTGCGGGCCGACCTCGTCGGCGCCGGTGCCGGTGATCTCCATCCGGTACGTCACACGGATCCGGTTCCGGTCGATCCGGTCGATGCGGTGGACGGTGCGCAGCAGCAGGCCGTCGAAGCGCGCTTCGTCGACGAAGAGTTCGTCTTCGACCGCCTCGGCGATGCGCAGCAGTACCGGGTCGTCCCCGGGCGGCGTCATCGTGATCTGCGTGCCCGCGACGAACGGGCCGTCCATCTCGATCTTCTCGATCTCGGCGTTCCAGGTACCCCAGTTCTCGACGTCGGCCCAGAGCCGCCAGATCGCCTGGGGGGTGGCGCTGGTCTCGATGCTGTGCTCGTACTCCCACATGAGTGGTCTCCTCGGCTAGATCATCTACGCATAGATTATCTGTGCGAAGACTATCTGTCCAATGGTGGACGGTGGGTGACGGTCATGGGTCTGACAGCGTGGCCACCGTGCTGGTGACAGTCATTCGTTGACGACTGTCACCGGCACGGCCCCCTTGTACGGGGAGCGGTCGTCCGCCCCGGTCGTGACCGGACCTCAGCCCAGGAGGGTGTCGCCGATGCCTGAGCCGGACGCGACGTTGTAGTCCTTGGGGCCGAAGACACTGACGTTGCTGGTGCTCACTTTGGTGCTGGTGCCCCGTAGCTGCCAGAGGGCGCCGTTGCCGTGGTCTTCGTGGGGGGCGGTGACGGCGAGGTCCGCCTTGCCGTCTCGGTTGAAGTCGGCCAGGCGCACCTGGGAGCCGAACACGTCGTTGTTCTCGGTGCTGCCGGGGACGCCGGGCGTGTCCTGTGAGTAGCGTGCCGCGCTCGTGGTGGTCAGCCCGTGGGCGCTTCCGCGCAGGACCAGGACGTCGCCGGCCCTGACGGTCCTGCCGAACGACTCGTAGGGAACGCCGATGGCGAGCTCGGCGCGGTGGTCGCCGGTGATGTCGGCAATGGCCAGGGACGCGCCGAAGTGGTCGTCGGACTCGTCGGTGCCCGGGATGCCTGCGGTGTCCTGGTGGAAGACCTGGCCCGTGGGGGCGAGGCCGCCGGTGACGGCCCGGTCGCCGTAGCGGACGGTGACGTAGCCGGATTTGTGGCTGGGGTCTGTCAGCCCGTTGGGGTTCAGCCGCGGGTCGGCCAGGGCGACGGCGAGGTCGTCGCGGCCGTCGCCGTTGAGGTCTCCTGCCGCCACGCGGTCTCCGCCGGCGAGGTGGGCCTGGACGGTGAAGGAGTCGGCGTCGGTGGTCTGGTCGTTCTGGCCGTAGACGAGGGTGGCCTTCTGCTGGACGACGGCCAGTTCGTCCTTGCCGTCGCCGTTGAAGTCGCCGGCCGCGAGGTTCCAGCTGCCGGTGTAATCGGGGTCGCCCACGTCGAGTCCTGCCGGGGCCTTGGTGCGGGTGAACGTACCCGAGTACAGCCACAGGGACGTCTGTCCGCTGACGGCGATGTCGGGGGCGGAGTCGCCGGTGAAGTCACCCACGGCGATGTCTGCGCCGAACATCCGCCCGGAATACGAATCCCCCGCGGGCAGAGCCAGGCCGCTGCGCAACGGCGACGTGCCGCCCCACAGCACGGTCACCGAGCCGTTGCCCGACGTGCCGGAGGTGGTGTCCCCTTCGCTGCCGACCAGCAGGTCGGCGTAACCGTCGCCGTTCAGGTCACCGCTGGCGATGCTGCTGCCGAAGAAGTCCTGGTACCCGGCCGTGCCGGGCACGCCTGTGGAGTTCTGCGTGATGTAGACGTGCTTGCCGGTCAGGCCACGGGCGGAACCGAAGGTGAGGAGAACGGCACCCGCGCCCTCCTTGCCACTGACGGTCGTGCCGGGCATGCCGACGGCCAGGTCCCGGTATCCGTCACCGTTGAAGTCGTCCGCCAGCTTGGCCGGAGCCGCTACGGCACGGTCGGCCGAGACGGCCGTCAGACTGCCGGTCAGAGAAGCGGCTACGGCCGCTGCCACGGCGAGACGCACTGAATGACGCACGAAAACCCCCTGTACAACCACAGACGCCCGGACGGCATCCGCGAACCCAGAACGACAGCCCGCACCTTCGTGTCCCCCAATGGGCCACCCGTTTGATCACGCGATGCGCAGCGAAGAACAGACTCCCGACCACGTCCGATGGTTGTACCGCGGCCCCAGGTTCGTGGAAGAGGCTGACGGTGTGCGCTGACCTCTTCGAGGAGGGGCGGAAGTCCTCTGCACTGCTCGTGAGTTACGGGTGAGTCGCTGCGTGAGCATCGCGAGCCGGCCTCGGTGCCGCATCCGGACAGGCCGCGATGCAGGGGCCCGCCGCGCCCTCATCCTCCGGCGCCCCACCCGTCACCAGAACTGCCGCAGGTTGAAGCTCCGCAGGGAGACGTGGCTCGCGGGTTCCGTCGAGCTCCGGGCGTACAGGAGCGGCATCGCCGTTCCGGCGGAACCGTACGCGGCTCGCCAGGCCAGCCACTGGTACGCGTCCCATCCCCGTTCCATGCCGATCCCCACGCCGTCCTTCTCCATAGTGGTCAAGGCCAGGCGGTGGTGGAAGGCGACGTCGTAACGGGCCCGGACAGCGAGCGGCTGCCGTTGGTGCCGGTCGAACCAGTGGAGTGCCGACACACCTCGCTCACTGGGAGCCCCGGAGTCCTTGTGCAGCCTGAGCAACCGGTCGATGTCCAGCGGCTCGTTCCGCATGAACCGTGCCATCTTCCCCTTCGCCTCCTCGACGGCCGAGTCCAGCGTGCCCCCGGGCCTCCATCGCGGATCGGTGGGCGCACCGGTCCAGTCCGGTCCGAACACCTCCTCCATGTCCCGCTCCACCACCTCGCTGAACGGATCGAGCGGGGTGAACCGGAAACGCGTCGCCGAGGCGGCGTTGTGCCGCGCCAGCACCGCGCGTATGTCGTCCGCGTGCTGGTCGAGGGCGCGGAGGAAGTCTTCCAACCTCCCGCCGTGCGCGTAGTGCAGGAAGACAAGGGAGTTCACCGTGCCGGCGGCCCGGTCGGTCGCCGTCTGCTGGGAGACGCTGACCGTGCGCTGCCTCGCCCGCGAGTTGTCCAGCAGTGCGGCCACGAACGCCACCATGCGGTTCGCGCCCGTGGAGCTGACGTGTTCAGGAAGGACCGGATCGCTCACGCCGGCCCGGTGCGCGCACAGTCCTATCTCCACGTCGAGAGCCGGTCGCTCCTCCAGCAGCACCGACAGGAAACGCGCGCCCTCCAGAAAGCGGTTCGCCTCCGGGTTGAACGCCTCGCCCTGCCGGCTGAAACGGAAGCCGGCGATCATGGCGGGGACCAGCGCGAGCATGCGCGCCACGGTGAGAGCGCTCCGGTCGGCCTTGGGAAGCCGGTCCAGCAGCTCACGTGCCTTGATGATCTCCTCCCGCAGGGCGACCTGCCCGCTGGAGGCGTAGATCATCGCGGCGATCGCCGCCTCCCACCGGCGCGGCCGCTTGAGCGCCAGGGGATGGATTCCCGCCATCTCGTCCGCGGACGGGAATCGCGCGTCGACGGCTTCGATCTCCCCGCGGACAGCGCACAGTTCCGCGATCTCCCGCACGTCGATCCTCGAACCGTTGTAGCGGCTGAGCACCTGTGACCTCGAAAAGTCCCAGAACGCGATCTCATCGGCCATTCCTGTGGATCCTCCTGCTCGTCGGTCATCCTGCTCCTCGGTCGTCCTGGCCCTCAGTCGTCGCGCCGTCCGCGCAGGACGAGGAAGTACCCCACGGCCGCCAGCGCGCCCAGCACCGCGCTCGCGACCCACAGGGCGGTCGGGCCCACGCCGTCCAGTGCGTATCCCGAGACCACCGGCGCGACGCACGCCGCCGCCGACCAGGCGAAGCTGTACATCCCCTGGTAGCGCCCGTGCGCGTGGCCCGGCACGAGGTCGGCCACGGCGGCCATGGCGGTCGGAGCGAGCAGGATCTCGCCGACCGTCCACACCACGACGCTCAGGGCGTACGCCCCGAGGGAGGCCGCCACGGCCGTCGTCCCCAGCCCTGCGCCCAGCAGCAGCGTCCCGACGGCCAGGGGGCCCGCCGGACCGAAGCGCGCGAGGATCCGGCCCGCGGGGAGTTGCAGCGCCACCACGAGAAGGCCGTTGAGACTGATGACCAGGCCGTAGTCGCGTGCGCTGAAGCCCGCCCGCGTCATGGTGAGCGGCAGTGCGGTACTGATCTCCTGCATCAGCAGCCCGACCAGGAAGGTCACGGCCACGAAGGCCACGAAGCGGCGCCGGTTCGACGGTTCCGCCCCGGCCTGAGTGTCCGGGGCGGCGGCGTCTCCCCGCCGGACCGGCTCGGGGCGCGTCTCGGGCACCGCCAGGAAGACGGTCAGCGCGCACACCACGGTCACCGCCGCCTCACCGAGGAACAGCGGGGTGTATCCGCGCTGCGCGAGCACTCCGGCGAGCGCGGCCGAGACCGCCACCCCGATGTTGACGGCCCAGTAGAGGAGGGAGAAGGCCCTGACACGTGCCTGCGCGCCGGCCATGTCGGCCACCACGGCCTGGACGACCGGCCGGGAGGCGTTGCCCGCCAGGCCGACCAGGCACGCGGTGACCGCGAGTGCCGTCCGCCCCTGGGCGAACGCCAGCGCCCCCGTGCCGACGGCGCTCAGCAGCTGAGCGCCCAGCAGTGTCGCCCGCCTGCCGAGGCGGTCGGCGAGCAGGCCGCCCACGACCGAGCCGACGGCGCCGCCGACGCCGTACAAGGTGGTGACGAGCCCCGCGAAGGACGCCGAGCCGCCCCGGTCGAGCGTGACGTACAGCGACAGGAACACGACGACGAAGCCGCCGAGCCGGTTGACGAGCGTGGCGGTCCACAGCCACCAGAACGCGCGTGGCAGCACCGGCCCGACGGCAGTCGCCTCGCGCGCCGCACTCTGGGCATCAGCGGTCACGGTACGAAGGGCTCCTGCCGTCCGGCGCGGGGCCCGGCGCGGTGCACCGGGCCGTCGCCGGCTACGAGGCGACCGGTGCTCATACGGCGGCCATCGCGTTGCCGATGTAGTTCGGCAGCTTGACGAGCCGCTGCCACAGGTCGTCGAGGCTGACCGGATAGCGCTCCCGATAGCGCCGCGTCACCGCCTCCACCTCGGCCCAAGTCGTCGGCTTCGTACCGTCGTTGTAGTCGGCCGCCAGTTCGTCGTAGAGCGGGGTGCCGGGGCGCAGGAAGAGCTGGTTGAGCCCGAAGTATCCCGGCAGTGAGGCGGCCCAGTCGACCACTTCGCCGCTCAGGCAGGCCGGGTCGCCGGGCAGGCCCAGCAGGATGAACGCGAACGGGGTGATGCCGGCCGTCGAGAGCCGGCGGATCGCCGCGTCGATCTTCTCCGCCGGGACACGTTTGCCGACGCCGGTCTCCGCCACGGCCGGCGACTCGGCGCCCAGCCACATACCGTTGCATCCCGCGGCGGCCCACAGGTCCACGTCCTGGCGCAGAACCACCTCCGCCCGGCTCTGCCCGCTCCAGCCCAGGCCGCCTCCGACGAGTCCGGTGCACAGCTCCTTGTAGAAAGTCGGGTGCAGACCGAAGACGTAGTCGAGGAAGAACAGCGAGTCCACGCCGCGTTCGCGCATCGCCTCGATCTCCGCGAGCGTGCGCTCCACGGGCTCGGGGCGCATCCGCGTGCCGAACGGCAGGTGGCAGAAGGTGCATCCGTAGGTGCAGCCCCGCACGCCCAGCACCATGCCGCACGGCCCGCGCCTGACCCGCCCGCCGGTGAACGTCTCGGCCGTGTAGGCGGTCAGGTCCAGCAGGTCGTAGGCGGGCAGGGGCGCCCCGTCGAAGTCCAGCGGTGGGTACGTCCCGCTCAGCGGCAGCTCGCCCAGCACCGGCCTGCCGCTCAGCAGGTCCCGTACGCCGTGCACCGCCGCCGCGTCCGCCTCGCCGCGCGCCACGTGGTCCACGCCCAGCTCGCGCAGCGTGGCCGTGGGCAGTTGGGTGGCGTGCGGGCCGACGGCGAGGACGGTGGCCTCCGGCCAGGTCCGCCGCACCTGCTCCACGGCGGTGCGCACCGGGCCCAGATCGAGGGGGTAGCACTGGGCGCGGTCCGCGATCGCCGTCACCACGACGGCCACGTCGACCGTGCCGACGCGGGGTGCCTCGTCGCTCAGGCGACGGTCCCAGACGACGACGTCCACCCCGTCCCGCCCCAGCAGAGCGGCCGCGTTGGCCACGTCCAGGGGAAGTTGCAGGAAGTCACGCTCGAACTCGTCGTCGGCGACGACGAAACTCACACTGGTCATGCCGGCTCCGGGGTCATGGGGGCGGATGGGGCGGGTGACGTCTCAGGGGCGGGTGCGACCTGTACGACGGCGCCGGTGCGCGCCGCCTCGTACACGGCGAGCACCGTCCGCAGGGCCCTGCGGCCCTCCTCGCCGTCGACGGCGGGGGGCCGGCCCTCGGTGACCGCGTCGCAGAAGTCGAGGAGTTGGTCGCCGTGCGGTGAGGGGAGCAGACCGCTGGCGTCCCGCTGCTCGGCGACAGGGGCCGGACGGCGCTCGGCGGCCTGGTTGCCCGCTCCGTAGGCACCGTAGGCGGAGGTGTCGTCCTCGGGTCCGGCGGCGTGGAACCAGGTGAGTTCGTCGTTGTCGATCACGGCGCTTCCCCGGTCGCCGTGCACCGTCAGGCGCGTGGTGCGCCCGGGGTACGCCGCGGTCGTCGCCAGCAGGGACGTCAGGGCGCCGCCGGCATGCCGCAGGCTCGCGGTGACGACGTCCTCGACCTCGATGCCATGGTGCCCCTTGAGGGCGGTGTGCGCGGCGACCTCGACGACCGGGCCCATCAGCCACTGGACGAGGTCGACGGCGTGCACCCCTTGGTTGAGTAGCGCACCTCCTCCGTCCAGGGCCCGGCTGCCGCGCCAGTCGCCCGAGTCGTAGTAGGACTGGCCGCGCCACAAGGGGACTTCCACGAGCCCGGACGTCAGCGTCCCGAACTCCCCGGCGTCCAGGGCGGAACGCAGCATGCGGGAGGCGGGGTCGAAGCGGCGCTGGCTGATGACGGCCAGGGCACGTCCGGCCTGTCGTGCGCCGGCGATCAGCCGGTCCGCCGCCTCGGCGGTCACCTCGACGGGTTTCTCCACGACGACGTGCTTGCCCGCGGCCAGTGCCCGCAGCCCCAGCTCGGCGTGCAGGCCACTGGGGGTGCAGACGCTGATGACATCGATATCAGAGCGGTCGAGCAGGGCGGCGACGTCCGTCGCCTCGCTGCCGGTCTCCTCGGCCAGCCGTCGCGCGCGCTGGGGCGACGGCGACGCGACGGCGACGAGTCGCGCCCGTTCGGCGAGCGGCGCGTAGCCGCTGAGCACCCGGGCGTGCAGACCGCCGATCACACCGCAGCCGATGACGCCGAAGCGGAGCCTGCTCATACGGGGCCTCCGCTCAGCTGTCCGGCCGCGGCCGCGGTGGCGGTCTCGCGGGCGTGCCGGAACTGGTCCGCCAGGGCGTTGATGCGGTGCACCGGCCGCAGGTCGACCGGAGGCAGGGGGAGGTCGCCGAGCAGCCGGGCGACCGCGGTGCGCAGGGCGTTGTCCATGGGGGAGTCGTTCACCAGCGTCTCCTGGCAGCCGCCGGGAAGCTGGGCCGTCAGCCGGTGGGTGTTGCCGGGCAGCCGGCCACCGTCCGGCAGTGCCACGGGGTCCATCTCCGCCGTGAACAGCGCGGGCCCGACCTGGAGTTGGGCGAGTCGTCGTCGGCCGCCGGTGGAGTGGCCGAAGGGACGGGCCCAGTCGGGCACACCGGTGTCGTCGGGCGCGTCGCCGACGACCGACGAGTACAGTTCCAGCTCCACGCCGTCCGCCACCACGGCGCGTTCCCGCGCGGCCGTGACGAAGTAGTCCTCGTGAACGACGCCGCGTACGTCCTCGACAGGGCTCTCGACGTAGTCACGGTAGGTGTCGGGCGGCAGCAGCCGGCTCGCCACCGCCAGCATGTGCGGCCACTCGTAGCCGAAGACGCCGTGGTCACGGTCGACGAACCGGCCCGCCTCCATGTCGGCTCGCCGGTCCTTGCTGAAGGCGACGCGCACCGCCGTCACCGGCTGGTCCGGCATGTGGTGCCGCCTCAGGTCGTCCAGCAGCCGCAGCGCGTGGGCGTGCCGGTACTGGTTCATCACGACCACGCGCGCTCCGGGATGCCGCTCCAGCAGATCCAGGAGACGGGGCACGTCCTGCGCCCGGCAGGCCGGCTTCTCCATGATGACGCGGGCCCGCGGGTCGCGCTTCAGGACCTCCGCCAGGACGTCGACATGCACCTGGGTGGGTGTGCAGAGCGACCACAGGTGCACGGGGCCCGCCGTGTCCCGCACCGTCGCACTGTGCTCCACGGGTCGGTGGCGGTAAAAGCCTCCGGGTACGCCGGTCAGGGCCGGGTCCACGGTGCACACGCGCAGACCGGCGGCCTCCAGCAGGCGGTGGTGCAGTTTGCCGGCCACTCCGTAGCCGACGACGCACACGCGGGGCAGGTCACTCATGTGCGCCCCCACCGTCCTCGACGCCGCCCTCGACGACGCCCTCGGGCGGCTGGACCGTGTCGGCGAGATACGTGTCGTAGTAGGCGTCGAACAGCCCCGCTTCGCGCACGACTTCGTCCACGACTCCGAGGTGGATGCCGGGCGCGAGGTCCGCGGCGGACCGGCACAGGTGTTTGGCGGTGACCAGGGTGGCGGCGCGGTAGGCGTCATAGCCCCGGTTGGGTATGCCCTCGTAGGTGTAGAGGTTCAGGGACCGGCCGTCGCCGAGGAGGACGGCGGAGCGGCGCCCGGGCAGCGTGTAGCGCACCCCCACGCCGGGGACGTCCGACGCCGCCGTGGCGACGCGACGCTCGCTGAGCAGGCTGAAGTCCCGGGTGGCGAAGCCGGCCAGAAGCACGCCGTCGGGCAGCAGCGCCAGGTCGGCCTCGGTCAGCGCGTCCTCGCCGGTGGTCCCGACGATCAGGAAGGGGCGGGTGTGCCGCAGCGCCTCGTGGGCCGAGCGGCTGGTGTCGAAGCCCTCCTCGGCGGCGCGTACGAGGGCGAGTGTGTCGGTGTCCACGACCGTGACCCGGCACCCGATGGCGCGCAGGGCCCTCGCGACCCGGGCGCCGAGGGTGCCGAAGCCCAGGGACAGCACCCGCCGGCCCACGAACTTCGCCCCCGGCACGATGGCGCGCAGTCGCCGCACGCACGAGTCGGCGATCTCGTTGTACGCCAGGTGCGTCTTGACCTCGGAGCGCGCCATGTTGAGGACGGGCAGGCGCATGTCGGTCGCCGCCGATATTCGTTTGAGCCCGCTGACGGTCAACTCCAGCGCCGCGTCCGGCTGTTCGGTGACCAGGCGTTCGTGTGCGGAGCCGAGCGCGATGATGCCGCCGTCGTCGACCATGAGAACGCGACGGCCTTCGGCGTGCGCCGCGCGGATAAAGGCGTCCACGTCGGAGCCCACCTCGCGCGCCCGGCGCACTTCCTCGTCGGTGGCGGTGCCGTTCACGACGGAGTTGTCGAGGGTGGCGCTGCGGTAGCCCCGGGACAGGAACCACCCGTGCACGCGGTCCCGTCGTAACGTCTTGTCGCCCTTGTCCAGCGCGTAGATCCACTGCGGTGCGAACCCCGCCCGTTCGGCGGCCAGCAGGAAGCCGACGCTGTTCTCCACGTAGTGGTCGCGGAATATCAGCGCCCAGTCGGCGAGGGCGCTGTCCTCGGTGGCGTACCGACGCAGCAGCGGCATCGCCTCCCACAGCGTCGCCACCTCGGTCTCGCTGAAGGCGGCGCCTTCGCTCCGCAGGGCCTCGGCCAGCGCCCGGGCGACCGCGGCCGGCCCCGGATCGTCCGGGCGGACGCTCTCCGTCAGCACGGCTGCGCGCCAGCGGGGGGTCGGCGGATCGCTGTGCTCCAGCGCGTGCGGCGCGGAGTCCGGCTCGGGCGTGAACTGCACCGTGACGAAGCCGGTGCCGGCGTCCACGGTGTGCGCGTAGCCGCCGTCGTCGAGAGCGACCACCTCATGGCCCGCCGGATGCGGTTCCGCCGGGTCCGGCCATCGCCTCAGGCGCAGGCGCAGCAGGGCGTCCGAGGACCAGTGGCCGCTGATCACGGTGTGGAGCCGTGCGGTGGCGCCGGCCCGTGGCAGTTCGTCGCCGTTCGGGGACGTGCCCATCAGGGCATTGAACGTCATGTACTCACTCCTTCGTCACCACGCGTCCGGGCACACGGAATCGCGGGTGTCCTGATTGGGTGACGGATATGACGGCGAAATGAATCTCTCCGGCCAGGTCGCCCGCACACCGTCTCTGCCGGGCAGAGAAGGAGCCCGCGGCGGGAAAGTCGCTGCTGGGCGAGGGGCGCTGTCGGATTCCTTCCTTGAGCCTGGAATTTCCTCCGGTGGGGCGGATCTGGATGACGGAGCGGGCGAGGAGAACACTCGCTCGTACGCCCCTCGTTTCAGGACCGGGTGGATCATGCGCCGTGATCCGCACTGCATGGTCACGAGCCGATGCCACACGTGTCAACTACGAGACTGCACCGATCTCGTGTTCGTTTGGAGAAGGCAATTCAGGTATGTCCGGATGTAAGGGGTCGGCACACCCCGGATTTCACCGCGCCGAGGGAGCGAAGTACTCCGTTCCGTGGAATGGCCGGTTCTCATTTCCCCCTGGCTCGTTCCGGTCCTCCATGTGTCATCGCATGGCGAGTTCACTGACTGGGAAACCTCACCCGGCAGGCCCGGAATGCCGGTTTCTCGGATACGCTGACGCTTCGCGTGGAGGATGCGGCGGTCCCGGCAGAGCCAATACTCAGAAAACAGTCGGCAACAACCGCCGAACGGTCGGGTGTTAAAGGTCGAACGACTTGGCGTCGTCGGCGACTGCCACGAAGCACGGCAGTTCGTGAAGCTGCTCAGGGTGTCGGTTCCTGGGGGCCGGTTCAGAACAAGGTGTCGGTGTTCTCGGAGACCTCGGTGGGTGCTGGGGCCGGCGTGCGGGGGCGACGGGGACGCGGGGGCTTCGGGTCCTTCCCGAACAGCGGTTGGGTCCCGCACTCGTCGGGCTCGGCGGGCACCGGCCGGCATACGGCCGCGTCGACCAGGTTGAGCGGAGCGGAGTCGTCGAAGTCGGCGCGCTTCATCCGGGTCCAGTCGCGGCCCTGGGGCAGGGCGGTCACTTGCGGCCTCCTGTCTGCGCTCGGGGCCGGGCGCGGGCGGCGCGCCCGGCTGCACGTGGGTGTCAGGGGCAGCGCCGCGCCGCGCTCGCGGCGCACGATGAGCCGCCTCTGACCGGCGGCCGTACTACGGGCACGGAACATCGTCGTCTTGGCCCGCCGCCGGATCGAGACGAGCTGCCCTCAGCCTGTCGCACCCGGCAGCCATGGGTACCAGGAACCTGCCCCGCCTCCCAGCGCGCGGAACCTGGTTGATGATCGTTTTCCCTCCCCGGGTGCGCGGCCGGGGGGAACGATGCACGGAGCGCAGCCTGTGAATATGCCCCGCGTGTCGCGGAAGTAACTCCTACTTTGTGGGCTTGTGGGCAACGGGTGAGGGCATTCGGTGGCCAGGAGGTTGATAGCTATGGTTCCCCTGCTTCTGGTTCTTCTGCTGGCTCTGATCCTCTTCGGTGCGGGTTTCGCGCTGAAGGCGCTGTGGTGGATCGCGGTGATCGTGCTCGTCGTGTGGCTGCTGGGCTTCGTCGTCCGCACCGCGGACAGCGGCGGCCGCAAGGGCCGCTGGTACCGCTGGTAGACGACAGACACAAGGCGCGAAGAGCGCGCCGCGCGCGTGAGGTGATGGGGCTCGGCCGGATACGGCCGGGCCCCACTCGCGTAACAAGGTTTCTTGCGCGCATGGTGGGGAGAGATCGGGCGTATCGGACGCGCCGCGGGGTAGGTGAGTGATGCACCGGCCCCGCAGGCCCAGCAGTGGAACCCTGCTCCTCCTGCCTGTGGGGCCGCTGCGCATGGCTCCTGCTCGACGTACCAGCCGGACGGACCCCGGTAGCCGGGCGGTGAGGTCAGGGCTGCACGAGGCGGTGGAGAGCGAGACGGGCGAGGGGCGCGTAGGCCAGCAGCACGAGCCGCGGGCCGTGCATCTTCAGGCTCGTGGTGCTGCCGCGGCCTTGTGGCCTCACCTCGTGGTGCAGCCGGATCCGGATGCGGCCCAGGCGTACCCGCCAGGTCCAGGTGCGGCGGTCGTGGTCGACCGCCTCCACGACGAAGGCGGCACGGACGCCGCCGAGTCCTTGGACCGTACCGCTCAGGCCGGGACCGAGGCGGCGGCCCACAGAGTGGACCGCCTTGATCTGGGGCGACCAGGTCGCCCACCGGTCGACGTCGGCGTAGCGCTGCCAGACCATGTCGGGGTGGGCCGCGCCTGTGGCGCTCAGGGTCATGTGTGCCATGACCGAGCCGACAGCGCCGGGTGGCGTGCAGCAGGAGGAGTCATCGGCTTGCTCCTGACACGGGGGGAAGGTTGTGCCCGTGGTGGTATCCCAGCATTCCCACGGGCACGGCGGCTACCGCTGTCCCGGTAGCCGAGCTGGCGCCCAGCGCCGAGCCGTCCCGGGCCGCGGCTGCCCGATGGGCCTTCACGGCAGTCGTATGCCGTATGTGCGGTTTTCGCACGCCAGAACGGCCCGGGCCGGGCGCCCACGCGCTGGAGGGGTAGCCGTCGGCTGTTCGGGCACTCGAGACGTCATGCACGGACTACATGCGCGTCCCGCCAGCAGCAGTCTCCTCGGCCAGGCCGCCACAGCCGAGACATCGCCGCCCGGTCACGGCGGCGCCAAACACTCACACCGAGGTCGGCGCACCGGCCGCCTGCGCCGCCGCGCCCTCGCGTACCGGGCAATCGATTTCCTGTCCACGCACATCCCGGACGACCCCGGCCCGGGCGACGAGTGCCTGCTCCTCGTGCACACCCGCCAGGTCGTCGGCGACGTCCGGTACCGGATCTGCACCGACTGCGCCCAGGGCGTCATCACCGCCGTCGTCATCGACGAGCGCTTCCACAGCACCGGTCTGGGCACCCGCGCGCTGTCACACCTGCGGTCCCGCCACCCGGGACTGACCTGGCGCAGCACGCTGCACAAGCGCACCACCCGTGGTCTCCTGCGTCGGATGCGCATTCCCACAACCACTTCCGCCACGCCCTGCCCCCACGCTCAGCAGACGCTCCCCGGTCCGGCCGGCCCGGCAGTCGCCAGCGGCTGACCTCGACGCTCAGCGGTCGCAGCGCACCTGCCGGAGCAGCAGGTCAAGGATGGTCTGCCGTCGTCACGCCCTTGCTGAACCCGTACGTACCGCGCCGTGCGGCGGATCCGGCATGGGGGAGGGGTGGCAGGGCATCAGAGGTGGTGAAAAGGAGTGGGCTTACCGCACTTTCGGTGCCGCTCGTCGACGTCAAGAGCCTCTTAGGAGTCAGAAAGTGAAGGGCTTCCGCAGTTTCATCCTGCGCGGCAACGTGGTCGACCTGGCCGTCGGCATCGTCATCGGTGCAGCGTTCACCGCCGTGGTGAACGGCTTCGTCCGCGCCTTCCTGACACCGCTCGTCGGGCTGGCCACCGGCGCCACCGGCGACATGAGTCGCAAGACCTTCACCGTGGGTGCCATCAAGTTCCCCTACGGCGCCTTCGTCAACGCGGCGATCAGCTTCCTCCTCCTCGCCGGCGCCCTGTACTTCCTGGTCGTGCTCCCGATCAACAAGCTCCACGAACGCCTCGCCCCGCACCAGGACGTCCAGGCCCCCAAACGGGACTGCCCCGAGTGCCTCAGCCCGGTACCCGCCCAGGCCCGACGCTGCGCCTCCTGCACCATCTCCCTGCCCGCCGTACCCGCTCAGGCCGGAGAGACGACGCAGCGCGCCGGCTGACCCGACCTCCATGGCCCGGCCGCGTCGCGGCGGTCGGCGGACACCCGAACTCGGACTGACAAGATCACTGGATCAAGGGCAGGCACTCGGCGAGCAGGCCGACGACATCCCGCCAGGCCCGCCGCGCGTGCCGTGGGTGGTAGCCGACGCCGGGGACTGTGGGGTGGTCGACCGGCGGGTGGTGGAAGGCGTGCAAGGCGCCGCCGTACACCGTGAGGCGCCAGTCGACGCCCGCCGCCTGCATCTCAGCGGTGAACGCGTTCCGTTGCGCGGCTGACATGATGGGGTCTTCCGACCCGACCCCGGCCCACACCGGGCAGAGGATGCGCGCCGCCTCACCCGGTCGGCCCGTGGTCAGGGCGTTGACGGTCCCGATCGCGCGCAGGCTGACGCCGTCACGCCCGAGCTCCAGCCCGATGGCGCCCCCGGTGCCGTAACCGACGGCGGCGATCCGGTCGGGGTCGGTCCGCCGTTCGGCGCGCAACACGTCGAGCGCCGCATGGCCGATGCCCCGCATCCGGTCGGGATCAGCGAGCAGCGGCATGCAACGGGACAGCATCTCCTCGGGGTCACCCAGATAGCGCCCGCCGTGGAGGTCGAAGGCCAGCACTGCGTATCCCAGCTCGGCGAGAGCATCGGCCCGGCGGCGCTCGACGTCGCTGAGCCCCATGCCCTCCGGTCCGAGCAGCACCGCGGGCCGGCGGTCGATACCGGCCGGGAGCGCGAGGTGCCCGATCATCGTCAAACCGTCGGCCGGGTACTCGACCGTACGCGTCGTAATCGTCGCCATGAGACTGGAATGTAGCGATCGTCGCGCCCGGATCGGCCGTGGTCTGCCGCTGGCAGACTTGAAGCGCACCGACAAGGAACCTGGTCCACGGTGGCCTCTTGGTGTTCGGTGGGTGGTTCGTAGCGATGAACGAATCTTCGAGGGGGACGGCGATGAGCGGCAGGAGTCTGACCCAGACCGAGGCCGAGGGGCGTGCGAGCCTGCTGACGGTCGAGCGATGTGACGTCGCCGTCGACCTCACGGGTCTGATGACCGGCTCGCGGGTCCGGTGCGAATCGACGATCACCTTCACGTGCCACCGGCCCGGGGCGGGGACCTTTGCCGATTGTGCGGCGGCGGTCGAGAGCGCCACACTCAACGGAGTCGTGGTGGCGTCGCCTGTCGAGGGCCGGATCACGCTGACTGACCTTGCGGAGCTCAACGTCCTCACGGTGGCCTCCGTGGCGGAGTGCTCGGCCGATGCCCGGGGCGTGCACAAGGCGGTCGATCCCGCCGACGGCGAGACGTATTTCTACACCGACTTCACTCCCGACTATGCCCGCTACGTATGGGCCTGTTTCGATCAGCCGGACCTCAAGGCGCCGTGGGCGTTCACGGTGACCGCTCCAGCCGGCTGGCAGGTGCTGAGCAACAGCGGTGACCCGAAGATCGAAGACCTCGGCTCTGTGCGACGCTGGACCTTCCCGCCGACGCCGCCGCTGGCGACGTACAACACGGTGATCAACGCAGGTCCTTACTACGAGTTGCGGCGTCGCGGAGCCGGCCATGATCTCGGGCTCTTCGCCCGGCGGTCGCTGGCGCCGATCCTGGACCGGGACGCCGAGGAACTGTTCACCCTGACCACTCAGGGGCTCGAGTTCTTCGCCGACAAGTTCGGCATGCCGTTTCCGCAGCACAAGTACGACCAGGTCTTCACGCCCGAGTACCCCGGCGCGATGGAGAACTTCGGCTGCGTCACCTGGATGGACTGGTTCCTGCGCAGGAGCACGCCGACCAGAGCGGAGTGGGACATCTTCGCGCGGTACCTGCTGCACGAACTCGCGCACATGTGGTTCGGCAACATCGTCACGATGCGCTGGTGGGACGACCTGTGGCTGAACGAAGCGTTCGCGGAGTTCGCGAGCAACTGGGCCGCCGTGAGCGTGACGACGTACACCGACGCCTGGACGGCACATCTGGCCGGCGAGAAACTCAAAGCCTATTTCATGGACCAGGGACCGGCGACGCACCCGATCCGCCAGCAGGTCCGCGACGTCGCCGAGGCCGAAGCGACGTTCGACGCCATCACCTACCCCAAGGGCGCGTCCGTCCTGCACCAGTTGATGACGTACGTCGGCGAGGCGAACTTCTCCCAGGGGCTGACCAACTACTTCGCCATGCATGCCTGGGGCAACACCACGCTGCAGGACCTGATCGACGCGGTCGCCGACGCCAGCGGACGTGACCTGAACCAGTGGCGCGCGGGATGGTTGGAATCAGCGGGCACCGACCGGCTGACTCTCAGCCACGACGGAGACGGGTTCGCCCTGATCGCCCAGGGTGCGGGTGGGCGGCTGCGCCGGCATGTGCTTGCCGTCGGCGCTTACGAGCGTTCCGGGGACCGTCTCGCGCGCACGGCACTCGTCGAAGTCGAGGTAGCAGGGGAGCGAACCCGGATCGACCTGCCGGCAGGAGCCGATCTGTACCTGGTCAACGATGAAGACCTGACCTTCGCCTCGACAAGACCTGACACCGCCACCAGAGACACGTTCTTTCGCAACGCCGCCCGTCTGCCCACGGCGACCGCGCGGGGTGTCGCCGTCACCACGGCCTGGGACATGCTGATCAACGGCGAAGCGACAGCAGCCGAAGCCGTGCAGTGCCTCACCGGAGTACTCGCTGTCGAGACGTCCGCGTCGGTGGTCGAGCCGTATCTCAACTTGGCTGTCGAGGCCGCGGATCTGTGGAGCCCGGAGTCGGAGCGGGACGAGTTGCTGCGAACAGTGGCTGCGGTGTGCCGCAGCCTCTCCGGCGTCGGCGCCTACCGCAAAGCGGCGTTGCGCGGCTTCGCCCGCACCGCGGCCGAACCGGAGGAGGTCGCGTGGCTCCAGACCGAGGCAGGGGAGGACATCGACCTCCAGTGGCGTGCCCTGGTTCGCAAGGCCCAGCTAGGGAGTCCGACCGCAGCCGAGGCACACGCTCTGCTCGACCGCGACCCGGATCCCGAAGCATGGGTCACCAGGCTTCAGGTCAGCGCTGCGACCCCGGACGCGGCCGAGAAGGAGACGGTGTGGCAGACGCTGGTGACGGACCGCGCGGTGCCTCTCGCTTTTGTCCACTCAGTTGCGACGTTGTTCTGGAGCGCCGGTCAGGACGACATGCTCAGGCCCTACGGGGAGGCCTACCTCGACCTCTTGCCAACCGTCGACCGCGGCGGGAGCATTCCGGCGACGGTGTTCACCAGAAGCCTCTTCCCGCTGTTCGGTATCGACCTGACCTTCGTGGAACGAGCGGAAGACCTGGCGGCACAGGCTGTTCCGGTCGTCCGCACCAACCTCCTGGACCGGGCCGACCGGATGCGCCGCATACTGCACTCACGCGGCTGAAGTCCTTCCAGCCTGGTCCACAGCTCACTCACGCACCCTGAACGCGAGGTCGTCATCACCTTGCCGCGCGCCCCGTCGGGCGGGCAGGGTCGCAATCATGCTTGAACTACGCACCTTGGAAGCAGACGACTGGCCCCTTTGGCGGGAGTTGCGACTGGCCGCGCTCGCTGATGCGCCCTACGCGTTCGGATCGACGCTGGCTCAGTGGCAGGGCGCCGGCGACCGGGAGGAACGCTGGCGTGCCCGTCTGTCGATTCCTGGCGCGCACGATCTCATGGCGCTCCTCGACGGCCTCCCAGTGGGCATGGCCAGCGGAGTGCCGGGCGAGGGAGCGGAGTACGTGGAGTTGATCTCGATGTGGGTCGATCCCGCGGCTCGCGGCAAGGGCGTGGGCGACCACCTGATCCAGGCGGTCGAGCGGTGGGCGGCGGAGCGCGGTGCCAAGACGCTGCGGTTGTCCGTCATGCCGGACAACCGCACGGCGACCGCGCTCTATGCGCGCCACGGTTTCACGGACACGGGTGAGCCCGGCGACCTCCTGCTCGATGGTGTGGGCAGGGAGCGGGTCATGGCGAAGCGCCTGGACACTGTCCGATCTCCACATCACGGCAAATGGTGATGATGAAGTCGTCGAAGGAGAGCGCGAACGACAGCCGACCTGCGGAGGCCGCCCGTCGTGTTCCTCCAAGAGGCGGAGCAGGAACAAGACGGGATGAGGATGCCCTCGTACGGGGTAGGCGAGCGGGACGACGCGGGGTGGTCCGGCGCGCTGCTCGAGGGAGGGTCAACGTATGCAATTCGACGACGATGCTGCTCTGGACACGTCCGAGGTCGCGGACGGGCGGGGAGGCGCGCTGGGCGGGATCCCGGGCGGCGGGAAGACCGTCGGCGGGGGACTGGTCGGGCTCGTGGTGCTGGTCGTGTCCGTGCTCTTGGGTGTCGACCCCGGCATGTTCGGCTCGGGCAGCAGCGACACGTCCTCGTCCGGCAAGCCGGCCGCGGACCTCGCGGCGGAGTGCCGGACCGGTGTCGACGCCAACCGCAAGGAGGAGTGCCGGATCGTCGCCGTGGTCGACAGCGTGCAGGCATTCTGGAAGCAGACGGAGACGGCCGCCGGCGAGCCCTACCAGCAGGCCCCCACGTTCCTGTTCACCGGCAGTGTGAACACCGGTTGCGGGAACGCGACTTCCGACGTCGGCCCCTTCTACTGCTCAGCCGACGACAAGGTCTATCTCGACCTCGACTTCTTCAAAGACCTGAGCAGCAAGTTCGGCGCCAAGGGCGGCCCGTTCGCCGAGGCCTACGTCATCGCGCACGAATACGGCCACCACATCCAGGACCTCAGCGGAACGATCTCCCGCGGCAGCGGAAAGGGCCAGAACAGCGGCTCGGTGAAACTCGAGTTGCAGGCGGACTGCTACGCCGGAGTGTGGGCCCACCACGCCACCACCACCCCCGACCCCACGAGCGGTAAGCCACTGATCACCGACTTGACGAAGGACGACATCAACCGCGGGCTGGACGCGGCCGCCGCCGTCGGAGACGACCGTATCCAGCAGCGCTACCAGGGCAAGGTCACACCCGACACCTGGACCCACGGCTCCGCGAGCCAGCGCCGGCAATGGTTCTCCACCGGCTACCGCTCCGGCCGCGTCGCCAACTGCGACACGTTCAGCTGACCCGGCGCCGTCACCGCCGTCGTCCGCCCTCCGCGCGCCCTGTGCCGTTCACTCTGCACCTGTGCGAGCTGTCGCTTGTCGCGGGCCGGCCACGGCGTCGGTTCATCAGGGTGCATCCGACGGTTACCAGCCCGATGGCGATGAGCTTGGCGGCCCCGTAGTAGCGGAGCGCCGGCTCCCGTGGGGTGCCGGGCAGCCGGAGAGAGACCCATGCTGTAGCGATGGCTCCGAGAGCGATCAATGCGACGGCTCCCCATGTTCCCAGGTCCGTCCACCAGGGCTCCGCGACGTGGTTCGGCTCGTCGGTCCGCTCAGCGGCCTTGTCGTCCACGGTGTGCTTCTTCTCCTGCGTGTGGGGGGATGGTCGCGCAGGAAGACGCGGGCCCGGCGCGGAAGGTTCATCCCTCCGCGGACGGCGCCCCGAGAAAGTCCAGCACGATCGCGTCCACGGACGCGGCGCCGGCGACGGGCAGCGCGTGGTGCCCCAGCCCCGGCAGCACGTGGACCTTGGCCTGTGGCAGCAGCTGACGGGCCCGGTCGGCCCTCGCTTCGGCGTCGTGGACCCGGCTGTGCCCGGCGAACAGCGCCAGCACCGGCATGGTGAGCGGCGCCGGGTCCAGCGTCCGCCCCACCACCGGGCGGCTTCGCCCTCGCAGGGTGGCACCCAGTACGTACAGGCGTCTGAAGTCCTCGTCCACACGGGTACCCGCGGTTTCCCAGTCGAGGTACGCGCCGACTCGCCGCTCGGTGGGCCGCAGCAGCATCCGCAGTGCGCGCAGCAGGTAGCCCGGCCGGTATCCGCCGAACACCTGGGTCGGGTCGAGCAGCGCGAGGCGCTGCACCCGATGCGGAGCGTGCAGTGCGTATGCGGCGGCCACCCAGCCGCCGTACGAGTGCCCGCACAGGGCGGCCGCCGGCAGGCTCAGCCCGTCGAGCACGGCGTCGAGCCACGCCGTGAGGTCCCGGGGCGTGCGCAGCGGCAGACCGGCGCGTTCACTGCGGCCGACGTCACCGAGGATGTCGACCGCGTAGACCCGGTGCCGGGAACCCAGCGCCGGGGCGTTGGCGAACCACGCCGTGCCGGTGGCCCCGCCGCCGTGCAGCAACACCAGGGGCGGGCCGTCCGGCGGGCCGTAGGCGTGCACCCGGGTCGGGCCGTACGACGTCGGCACGGTCAGCTCTGCGGTCCCGGACGGCCAGCGGGCCAGCAGCGCGTCGTAGGCGGCGAAATAGGTGTCGGACACGCCGGCTCCTCGGCAGATCGATGACGTATTCTCTCGCTGAGCGAGATACTAAGCCGGCGAGAGGATGGTGCGTCAATGAACACCGAGGAGACTCCACAGGACCCCCGGCTGCGACTGGTCCATCAACTGCGCGCGGTCACCGTCGAGTTCGACCTGCTGGCCGCGGGGTTCGCAGCCCGCCACGGATTGCATCCCACCGATCTGCGAGCCCTGATCGCCCTGCTCGACGCCGCGCGGGCCGAACGCCCCATGACACCCGGCCGGCTCGGTGAACGGCTCCATCTCAACTCGGCCGGTACCACCACCCTCATCGACCGCCTGGAGCGGTTGGGCCTGGTCCGCCGCGAACGCGACACCACCGACCGCCGGCGGGTCCTGCTCACTGTCGAACCACGGGCGGTCGACCTGGGCTGGTCGTTCTTCGGCCCCGCCATCGGCACACTGCTCACCGCCATGGACGCCTTCACCCCGGAGGAACTCGGCACCGTCGAACGCTTCCTCGGTGCGATGACCACCGCCACCGACACCGCCCGCACGAATGCCGCCGCTTCCAGCGGGACGTGATCGCCCCGTCGGCGGCTTTTGCGCCTTCCGGGTCTTCGTGGCGCCCGCGGCGATGCCTCGGCCGACCTGTTCCTTCCTCCAGCCCTGAACGGCATTACGCCAGTGATCGTGTGCCGGTGTGGCGGTCATGCGGTCGCCGCGTGTGCGGACCGATGCCGGCACAACTCACCGAGTGGGGTGCTGTGCCGTTCCGACTTGTCCCCCTGGAGAGGCTCCAGTTGAGCACGCCGCCGCCCCCGCACCCCGAGGCGCAGTACCACGTCGTCGACCCGACGGACGGCCCCTGCGCGTCGCGGGACTACGTCGCCTACCCGGAGTACAGCGAAGACGGCGTCACGAGCCTGTGCCTGCACTCGCTGAAGCGCCAGCGGCGGATCCCGTATCCGGCCGGTTGTAGGGCACCGTGACACGCGCAGCTGCTCCGGCCGGTCCCGTGAACGGTCCGGGGC
The DNA here is from genome assembly GCF_000444875.1 of Streptomyces collinus Tu 365. Classification (NCBI taxonomy): domain Bacteria; kingdom Bacillati; phylum Actinomycetota; class Actinomycetes; order Kitasatosporales; family Streptomycetaceae; genus Streptomyces; species Streptomyces collinus. Next base: position 7,747,323 of record NC_021985.1, read on the forward strand.
CGACGAACTCGCCTCTCGCTGGAAGGCCGGAGCCCACCTCGTCGCATTGAGCCGCTGGCACCGCGAACCGGCCCAGGATTCCTCGTCAGACAGGACGGGCCCTGTGTCGTGACCCCTTGGCCAGAACTGGCCGCATGCACGCCGCATTACCCGCCATGTAATCGACGCGATGCGGAACCTCTGACAGGGTCTGGATCATGACGACTTCCGAAGCCCATGACCCCCGCAAGGACAACCCCGAGGCGGCCGTCTCCCGGCTGAAGGCCGAGGCGGGCGGCCGCCTCGCGGCCCGGCACCGCGTCGACCTGGATCCGGACGAGTTGGCCCGCGCGGCGGGCGTCGACCCGAACCTGATCGAGGAGCGATTCCCGGATCGGGACGCCCTGTTGACCGACCTGGTGCTGGCCGCCTACAACGCGATGGGCGACAGCGCGGAGCGGGCCACGGCCGAGGCGGAGAAGGCCGGTGCCGACTTACTGGGCCGCTGGGTCGCGTGCTGCGAGGGCGTCCGCGCGTGGGCGCTCGCCCACCCCGAGGAGTACGTGCTGATCTGGGGCCGCCCGGTGCCCGGTTACGACGCCCCGCCGGAGACGATGGCCGCGGGCGCCCGCACGGTCCTGGTCCTGCTAGGCCTGGTCCGCGAGGCGTTGGCGGCAGGCGAACTCGCCGTGGACCACGTGCCCGCGCCCGAGCTGTCCGAGGGCATGGCCCGCACGATCGAGCCGCTGGCCCAGGGCATGCTGAGCGGCCTGCCCACCCCGGTCATCACCCGCATGCTGATCGTCTGGACCCAGCTGCACGGCATGGTCGGCTTCGAGGTCAACGGCCATATCGCGGGCGTCGCCGCCGACCCGGCCGCCTTCTTCACCCACGCGGCCACCGCCATGGGCCAGTACATCGGCCTGCCCCGCTGACCCTGTGATCCCCGAGCCGTGCTGTCCCGGCCCAGGGCGTGGCCGGCCGCGGTGGGTTCGATGAGGGAGGCGCGCTTGGCGGTGGCGCAGGGGCGGCGGCGCACGAAGCCGGCCTGCTCCAGGCGGCGTGCGGGCCGCCTCCGTCAACCCACTCGGCCTGAAGATCCGCGCCGGTCTGATGGCCGGCACCGCCCCGGCCCGCTTTCCCGTGACCCCCGGCCTCGATGCCGCCGGTGTCGTGGACGCGGTCGGCGAGGGCGCCGGCGTGGTCGTGGGGGAGGAGGTCCTGGGATCGTCTCCCACGACAGGGATCCGGGCTTGGCCACCGGCCCGTCGAGCAGGGCGTACTCGCCGTAGCTGCCGCCAACGGCGGATGTCGCGTTCACCGGCCGTTCCGATGACGGTGATGCCCCGTGTGCTGGCCAGCTGCACCGCGCACCGGAGGCGTCAGGACGAAGTCGACGCCCTGGCGGGCGGCCGGCCCGTACCCGGTCGGGCCAGCCGTCGCCGTAGCGGACCGCGGTGGCCCCCCTGCACCCCCGTCACCGCCACCTCCGAACTACCGCCGCGTGGACCGAGTGGGTGCCTTGCCACGTGCGGGGGAGTGTCTTCGTCCCGTAGTCCGACGACGGCTTCTAGCCTCGGCGGCATGCTGGGGCTACCTGCTCGCGTCCGTGTCTGCCCGTTCGACCCCGACGGGGTGCTCGCCCAGCCTGCGAAGGCGCACGCGGCTGCCTGGAAGGAGATGTTCGACGACTGTCTCCGCGAGCGCCCGGCACGCGAGGGGGCGGCGTACGTGCCCTTCGACGCCGTTCACGACTACGGCGAGTCCGTGAACGGCAGGCCCCGCGAGGACGGCGTGCGTACCTTCCTCGCCGCGCGAGGGGTGCGGCTGCCCGAAGGCGCACCGGACGGCCAGCCGCGGACGCAGACGGTGAACGGGCCCGGCACCCGGAAGAACAACTTCCTGGTGGCGACCGTTGCGGCGGGCCGTGCGCCGGCGGTGGACGAGGACGCGGCCGCTGTGCTCGAGGACGCGCTCGCCGGTGCCGAAGCGGGGCGGACGGGACGGTTCGGCCTGGTCGTGGGGGTCGCCGGGGTCGGCCAGGCGGAGCACTTGCGGGCGCACGGCGCGGATGTGGTCGTCCGCGACCTGGATGAACTCCTGGAGGCACGGTGATCACCCATCCCAGCTTCACGGTCGAGCCGTGGAGCCTGCGCGAGACCGAGCTGAACCTGGACGTCCTCGCCCAGAGCGAATCGGTGTTCGCCCTCTCCAATGGGCACATCGGGTGGCGCGGGAACCTGGACGAGGGGGAACCGCACGGGCTGCCCGGTGCGTACCTCAACGGTGTCCACGAGAGGCACCCGTTGCCCTACGCCGAGGGCGGATTCGGGTATCCCGAGTCCGGCCAGACGATGATCAACGTCACCGACGGCAAGATCATCCGACTGCTGGTCGACGACCACCCGTGCGACCTGCGCTACGGGCAAGTGCTGGCGCACGAGCGTTCCCTGGACTTCCGCTCGGGCATCCTCAGCCGGACGGCGCGATGGGTCTCGCCCGACGGCCGTACGGTGCGGATCTCCTCACAGCGGCTCGTCTCCTTCACCCAGCGCGCGGTCGCCGCGATCGTGTACGAGGTAGAGCCGCTCGACGGTCCGACCACGGTCGCCGTGCAGTCCGAGCTGGTCGCCAACGAGCAGCTGCCCCGCGTCGAGGGCGATCCGCGCGTCGCCGCGGCGACCGAGTCCCCACTGGTGGCCGAGGAGTCCTTCGCGCAGGACACCCGGTTGCGGCTCGTGCACCGTACCGGCGTCAGCGGGCTGCGGGTCGCGGCTGCGGCCGACCACCTCGTCGAGGGTCCGGAGAGCACCCGTTGGACCGCGCAGTGCGAGCCCGACGTCAGCCGTCTGACGGTGACCGCGGACCTGGTGCCCGGACGACCGCTGCGCCTGGTCAAGTTCGTGGCCTACGGCTGGTCGGGGGAGCGGTCGCTGCCGGCCGTGCACGACCAGGTGGACGGCGCGGTGGCCGCCGCGATCAGCACCGGCTGGGACGGCCTGGTCGCGGCCCAGCGTGACTACCTGGACCGGTTCTGGGCCGGCGCGGACGTCGAGGTCGAGGGCGACGCGCAGATCCAGCAGGCGGTACGCTTCGCCCTCTTCCACGTCCTCCAGGCCGCGGCCCGCGGCGAGAACCGGGCGATTCCCGCCAAGGGACTCACCGGAACCGGGTACGACGGACACTGCTTCTGGGACACCGAGTCCTACGTCCTGCCGGTGCTGACCTTCACCGTGCCGGACACCGTTCCCTCGCCGCTGCGATGGCGCCACCGCACGCTCCCGGCGGCCCGGGAACGCGCCCGCCAACTGGGTCTGGCCGGGGCGGTGTTCCCCTGGCGGACGGTCGACGGCGCCGAGTGCTCCGCCTACTGGCCGGCCGGCACCGCCGCCTTCCACATCAACGCCGACATCGCCATGGCCGCGGTCCGCTACGTGGCGATGACCGGCGACGAGGAGTTCGAGCGCCACGAGGGACTCGACCTGCTCGTGGAGACCGCCCGCTTGTGGCGCTCCCTTGGACACCACGACGCGCAGGGCGTGTTCCACATCGACGGGGTCACCGGACCGGACGAGTACAGCGCCATCGCCCGGGACAACCTCTACACCAATCTGATGGCCCGGCAGAACCTGCGTGCCGCCGCGGACGTGGTCACGCGTCACCGGGAGCGCGCCGAGGAACTGGGGGTCGACGACGAGGAGGCCGCCGGTTGGCGGGACGCCGCGGCCCGCATGGCGATGCCGTACAACGAGAGCCTCGGCGTGCACGAACAGTCGGCCGGGTTCACACACTTCCAGCGCTGGGACTTCGACGCGACCCCGCCGGAGAACTACCCGCTGATGCTGCACTACCCCTACTTCGATCTGTACCGCAAACAAGTGATCAAGCAAGCCGACGTGGTGCTGGCGATGTTGGAGTGCCCCTATGCGTTCACCGACCAGGAGAAGGAACGCAACTTCGCCTACTACGAGGCGCTGACCGTCCGCGACTCTTCCCTCTCGGCGGCCTGCCAGGCGGTGCTCGCCGCGCAGACGGGTCATCTGCGGCTGGCCTACGCCTACCTCGGCGAGGCCGCGCTGATGGACCTGGACGACCTGGAGCACAACACCCGCGACGGACTGCACATCGCCTCCCTCGCAGGGACGTGGATCGCGCTGGTCGCCGGATTCGGGGGCCTGCAAAGGCACCTCAAGGACGGAAGGGCGGACCTGCTGGGGTTCGCTCCGCGCCTGCCCGAGGCGTTGTCCAGGGTGGCGTTCACGGTGGCGGTGCACGGACGCAGGCTGAACGTGGACATCGATCAGACCAGAGCACGCTACCGACTGGTCGACGGCGACCCGCTTCAGGTGCTGCACCACGGAGAACCGATGACCGTGACCGCCGACGAACCGGTGGACCGCCCGCTGCCGCCCGCCCCCGTGCTGCCCGAACCACAGCAGCCGCGCGGCCGCCGCCCGGCAGGACGGCCCAGCCCGGAGGCCGCCTGGACGGAGCCACAGGACTGAGGCCCGTCTTCAGCCCATCATCCGCAAGGGTGTCTGGTGACGACTCGGTGGCCGGCTTCCACAGACGGCTGCTTGCCGCCCTGAACAGGGTGGCCGCGGGCGTCGTCGGCGGAAAGAACGCCGAAAGGACCTGGAAAGTACGGCCGTGAAGAGTGGGAGCAGGCCGGGCCGGTAGGAAGTCCGGCAGGTGAATCCCTGAATGCAGAGAACGTTCCTCCGACAACCGCAGTTGCGGGCTGCGGGCGTCACGAATCGTTTCCAGTAGCCGGCGCGAGGCGCCGGGGCCGGTACCAGACCTGCTGCTGAACCTGTCCTGAATGAACCCGGTTCCGCCTTCGACGCCGAGGTCGCGGCAGGGATGACCGGCGCCCGCCTCGCCGCCGTGGGGTGACGACTCACGTGCAGGAACGGCGTCGATCGCCCATGGACTTCCGCATCCGCGGGAGAGATCAACACAAAGAGGGAGAAAGATCGTGCAGGACAACATCCACGCCACACAGGACGAGGAAGCGATCGCGCCCGGCGAGGCCGAGGCGACGGCGCAGACCGAGCTCCTCGAGATCCGTCTGCTCGACAAGATCGAGACCATCCAGAACAAGTCGATCGTCAGGTAGGAAAGGTTCGTGCCGGTGATTCCTCGGGATCACCGGCACGGCTCTCAAGGAGCGTGGTGGTCGTGACACATCCACGGGTGAAACCCGAGCACACAGCCCATCGATTCGACGACGGAACCATCCGGATCGGCGGCGAACTGTACGGAATCGCAGCGGAGATCACCGACCCGCACGGCTGGGTCTGGGAAGCGCTGAGCCTGATGGACGGAGCCACCCCGGTCGAGCGTATCGAGGCGGAACTGGCCGCACGGCACCCGTCGTTGGGCGACAGCGGCGCACGGGGAATGGTCAAGGCGCTGCTGGACACCGGCTACCTCGAAGACGCGGCCGGTGGACACCCCGAAGGCCTCACCGGCGATGAGACGGAGCGATACAGCCGCAACCACGCCTATTTCCGGCGTATCGACCTGCGACCGGGCAGCGACCCGTGGGCGGCGCAGCGGCGGCTCAAGAACGCGCGCGTGGGGATTCTGGGTGTCGGCGGCACGGGCAGCCACGCCGCATGGGCGCTGGCCGCCGTAGGGGTCGGCAGCCTGCACCTCGTCGATCCGGACCGCGTCGAGGTGTCCAATCTGACCCGGCAGGTACTGTACGGCGAAGCCGACCTCGGCAGGCCCAAGGCCCAGGTCGCGGTCGAGCGTCTGCGCTCGGTCAACTCGGCGGGCTCCTTCACCTGCGACATCCGGATGGTGGACACCGAGAAGGCGCTGGCAGAACTCGTCTCGGACTGCGATGTCTTCGCTCTGTGCGCCGACGAGCCGCGCAACGACCTCATCGCCAAGATGACCAACCGGGTGTGTGCCGCACAGGGCGTCCCCTGGGTGACCGCCGGATACAACGGCCCGCTGGTGACCGTCGGCGTGTACGGTCCCGCCGGTCCCTGCTTCGAATGCGTCGGTGCGGGGGAGGAGGCGAAGCTCAAGCCCGGCTGGCACCCGGACCTGGGGGGTACCGGGGTGCTCGCCCCGTCCGCGGGAATATCCGGACAGCTGATCGCCCATGAGGTGGTCTCGCTGCTCACGGGAACGGGCAGGCGCGCACCGGGGTATGTGCGGGGCCTCAACCTGATCGCTCCCGACCAACTGGTCGACGTACGACATCCGGCGCGCCCGGAGTGCCCGCTGTGCGGTTCCTGAGACCGCCCCTGCACGGCCACGGGACGAAGGCCGCCTCCCGGTTCCGGGCCGCCGCCGAGGACGAACTCCGGCCGATGGACACCCGAGGGGTTCGTCCTCGGACGTCCGGGCCGGTCAGCTCAGCAGGGCGGCCGTGAAGCTCTTGCGGTGGTCCACCAGCCAGGTCTGCACGCGGTCCCAGCGTTCCCATCCACCACGCTCGGCCAACGCCTGGAGATAGACGGAGTCTCCGCCGGCGACGCGGCGGGCGACGAAGGCCCTGCAGACCGCCGTGGCCTGCTCGATGACGCCAGACAACTCGGCGCGGCCCGCGGCCGGGAGGCCGTAGCCGTCGGCAAGAATCCGCAGCCGCGCGGCCGCATCAAGCCCGGGGGGATGAAGAGCGGCCGCGGACTCGGGATCAAGCATGGGCACCCAATAGCGGGCGGTCATGGCGATGTCCCAGAGCGCACGGCCCGGGGCCGCCAAGTCGAAATCGATCAGGGCCACGGCACGGCCGTCGCGGAAGACGACGTTCTCCGGGCACACGTCGTTGTGGCACAGCATCGTTCCCCCCTCCGGGTCGGCGAGGTCCGAGGGCCACTCGGCACGGCTGTCCACCGCGACGGCCGCGCCGGCCTCATGCAGACGCCGCAGCAGGCTGCCCACCGATTCGAGGGCGGAACTCCCCATCGCCCAGTCCTGGAACGGCGGCAGGGCCACGTCACCGGGGATGAACGTCAGCCGCTCACGGCCATCCGCGGTGAGACCGACAGGGGCCGGCGCCGCGTCGAAGCCATGCACCCTCAACGCACGGAGATAGGCATGCAGAGCACGGGCGTTGCGCGGTGCCGGTCGCTCCACCGACTCACCCCGGCGGAAGACCGCCCCCGCGTTCGCCATCCCGCCGACCAGCGCCTCGCCCTCAGCCGTCATGAGGAGCAAGCTATCGCCACATCGACCGACCGTGCTCTTCACGCATCGAAGCCGCGGCCGGCCGGCTCTGTGTGACGGCTGCGGCCGCGGCGCGCGCCGAAGTCCTCTCCCGGCGGTGACACTTTGTTCCGGCGGGCAGGGGCGGGGCGCAGCCGTATGCGGGCGTCGAGGCCGGTGCCGGGGGCGGGGTGGAGCGTGATGGTGCCGCCGGAGGCGTCGACGAGGTGGCGGACGATCGGCAGGCCGAGGCCGGTGCCGTCGTGGTGAGAGTCGGAGGAGCGCCAGAACCGGTCGAAGGCGCGATCGCGGTCCGTGTCGTTCATGCCGGGCCCCTGGTCGATGACGTGGAGTTCGCTGCCGGGGACGCGGTGCAGGGTGATGGTGGTGCCGGGTGGGGAGACACGCAGAGCGTTGGCGAGGAGGTTGTCGATGATCTGTTCCAGGGCGCCGGGGATCGCCCACACATGGCCGGTGGGCGGGCCGGTGATGTCGAGGGTCACGTACTGTTCGGCCGCCAGTGGCTCCCACATGGCGACACGGTCGGTGAGGACGGCGTCCAGATCGACGGGTTCGGGGGTGGTCGCGGTGTTCTCCAGCCGGGCCAGCGCGAGGAGTCCCTGCACCATACGGCCGAGGCGTTCGACCTCTCCGACGGCTTCCTCCAGGCTGCCGTGCGCGCGCGGGTCCAGGTGGGGCTCGAAGTTCTCCAGCCGCAGTCGCAGTGCGGTCAGCGGAGTCTTCAGCTGGTGGGAGGCTTCCGAGGCGAACGCCTGCTGGGACGCGAGGAGGTGCTGGAGCCGGGTCGCGGTGTGGTTGAACGACGTGGCCAGTCGGCGCAGTTCGGGCGGTCCGGTGGTGGCGTCGGGCGGGTGGGCCAGGTGCCCGTGGGCGAGTTGGGTGGTCGCGGCTTCCAGGGTGCGCAGGGGGCGGGTGATCCAGCGGGCCAGGCTGAAGGCGATCAGAGCGACCGCGGCAAGGATGCAGGCTGCGGCGAGGGCCAAGGCGCCCCAGATGCGGTGTACGCGGGTGCTGACCTGGTCCAGGGGGCACGTCAGGCGCAGGGCGCCGCGGATCGTGGTGCCGGAGGAGCCGGGCATGGTCGCGGACAGCACGTCACGGCCGGCGCCGTCCGTCGTGGTGGTGACGGTGGGCTGGTTGTTCAGGGCGCGGGCGATGTCCGGCTGATCGGCAAGGCTCCTCCCAGCGCGGCCGGCGGGATCGGAGTCGGCCAGGACGATGCCCTGTCTGTCGGTGACGACGACGTGGGCGCCGGTGCGGTTGGCGTAGTCACCGACAACGTCCGGCAGCGCGTCGAGCCGGCCCTTTTCGATGTTCTCCTCAGCGACCTCGGCGAGCGTGGAGGCGTCGCGTTCCACGCTCTGTGAGGCACGGGAGGTCTCGCCGCGGGCGTATATGTAGCCGAGGGGGATCTCCAGCCCGGCCAGTACGAGTGCGGCCAGGGCGAGGTAGCTGAGGAGGAGGCGGCGGGTCATTCGGCCGCCTCTGAGGCGCCGGGTTCGCGGGGGACGGTGAGACGGAAGCCGACGCCGCGGGCGGTGGTGACCCATCCGGGGTCGCCGAGCTTGCGGCGCAGGGCGGCCACGTGCGCGTCGAGGGTTTTGGTGGGGCCGAAGAAGTGGGGGTCCCAGACCGTGTCCATGATCTGCTGCCGGGTGCACACCGTGCCCGGATCGTCGGCGAGGAAGGCGAGCAGGTCGAACTCTCGGGGCGTCAGGGCGACCTGCCGGCTGTTGAGATGGACCTCGCGGGTGCGGCGGTTGAGGGTCAGCGGCCCCAACACCTGCGCGCCGGAGGCCGGCCGATGCGATTCGGGTGTTCGCGCGGGTCCGGTCGGCGTGAAGGCGGGGGCGCCGGCCCGGCGGGTGACGGCGCGGATGCGGGCGATCAGCTCCCGCACGCCGAAGGGCTTGGCGAGGTAGTCGTCGGCGCCGAGCTCCAGGCCGACGACACGGTCGGCCTCCTCGCCCCGCGCGGTGATCATGATGATGGGGACGGCGGAGCGGGCCCTGAGGGTGCGGCAGACGTCCAGGCCGTCCATGTCGGGCAGACCGAGATCCAGCAGGACCAGGTCCGGCGAGGTCGCGGTGGCGGCGAGCCCGGCGGTGCCGGTGCGGACGTGGTCCACAGCGAACCCGTAGCGTCCCAGGCCCTCGGTGAGAGGGCCTGCGATTCGGTCGTCGTCTTCGATGAGCAGCAGCCGCATGGCGCCAGGCTCGCACAGCTGTGTCAGGAGAGTTGAGGGGTTCAGGGGAAGCCACCAGGGATCGGAGAAGGCGAACGGGACGATGCGATCGTCGCCGTCCTCGCGTCCTTGCTCCTCATGTCCGTCTTCTTCCCCGGTGTTCGGGCTCACGCCGGTATCCGACGGGGAACTCGTCTGCGTGGGTGCGGCGGCGGTGCTCGTGCTGCCACCGGGCGACGCGGGGCCGGTCGTGACGTCCGGCGGAAGCGGCTGAGCGGTCGGCGACCTCGAATGACATCGGGTCGCCCGCCCTACGGCTCGGACGTCCCCGTCAGCCGGCGTCGGCCTCCTCGGTGCCCTCCTTCTTGGTGTCGGTGACTTTGAAGGACTTGTCGAGGTAGACCTCGATCGAGGAGCCGTCGGCCTGCTTCACCTCCACCGCGTACATGCCGGGCTTCTCCGCGTCCTCCTCGGACTTCACGACGGTGCCCGGGTACGCGCCGAGCGCCGCGGCCTCGGCCTTCCGCTTGACCTCACCGGTCAGCGGCGGCTCCGTCCTGTCGTCGGTGTCACCGCCGGCCGCCTCGGCGCCGTCGGCGCTCTGCGCCTGCTGCTGGGTGTCAGCGGCCTTGGAACCGGAGCCGGAGTCGGATCCGCCGCAGGCGACGAGTGCCCACATCAGCACGGCAGCGGGAGCGGCGAGCACGGCACGGCGGGACAGAACACGCATCAGGGAGTCTCCAAACGCTGGGAAGTCTCGCGGTTTCGAAGGCGGTGGAACCGGGCCTTCGGGGGATGACCACGACCCTAGGAACCCGTTGTTGAGAGACGGCCCAGCACATGGACAGAGGCGGACCAGCAGACCGCCAATCTTTCGCCACCCGGGCGCTGTTCACGACAGGCAGCACCTGTCGAGCCCCGGGGAAGGCCGTCGGGGGCGGAGCCTGAACCGTCGCCGCCTCAGAGAGCGGATGAGCACCTGACGGGTCGTGTCATCGGCGCCGGTCACCGTGAGATCGTCCCCGGCCCGCACCTCTGCCGGGAAGGTGCCTCGGTCCCGACGCCCGGGCCCTCCATCACGACCCGTCCCTGCTGACGGGAGTCATCGCGGGGTGGATGCCGCGGGAGGCTCCTCCCGGGTGAGGTCGGAGGGGAGTGGCTGAGCGCCGACCGGGGGCTGCAGACTTCCGTACCGTTCCATGCGTTGCCACCGCAGGCGCGAGCCCGAGACGGCGGTGAACACGGACTGGATCACGACCAGGTACATCAGCTGTCGGTAGACGAACTGCTGCAGCGGCAGGCTCCACAGGGGGCCCGGGCGTTCGCCGTCCAGACGGAACGCGTAGAGGCCCATCAGGAGTTGCAGCAGCAGGAAGGTCAGCCACAGCCCGATGATCCGGACCGGGTCGAGGAAGACGAGCCCGTAGAGGGCGAAGATGTCCACCGCGGGTGCGAGCAGGGGCAGCAGCACCTGGAAGAGAAGCAGGTAGATCAGGCCCCTGCGGCCCAGTTTCCCGGCGGCGCCGCGTTGTACGAGCGCGCCGCGGTGCTTCCACATCGCCTGGAGGGTGCCGTAGCACCAGCGGTAGCGCTGCCGCCACAGGGCGTTCAAAGAGGCCGGAGCCTCCGTCCATGCCTTGGCGCCCTCCTCGTACACCACGCGCCAGCCGTTCCGGCACAGGGCCATGGTGAGGTCGGTGTCCTCGGCCAGGGTGACGTCGCTGACTCCGCCGAGGTCAAGCAGCGCCCGGCGGCGGAACGCGCCGACCGCGCCGGGCACGGTCGGCATGCATTCGGCGAGGTCGAACAGGCGGCGGTCGAGATTGAACCCGACCACGTACTCGATGTGCTGCCAGCGACCCAGCAGGCCGCCACGGTTGACGACCTTGGCGTTGCCCGAGACGGCCCCCACGCGGGGGTCGGCGAAAGGCTGCACGATGGTGCGGACGGTGTCGGGTTCGAAGACCGTGTCGCCGTCGACCATGACCACCAGGTCGCAGGTGGCGGCGGCGAGCCCGCTGTTGAGGGCGGCGGGCTTGCCCGCGTTCCGCCGGCGGATCACCCGCACCGGCAGACCGAGTGCCTCCACCAGATCGGCGGTGCCGTCGGTCGACCCGTCGTCGACCACGATGATCTCGACCGGATGGTCGGATGCGAGCAGCGAACGCACGGCCGCCTCGATCCCGGCGCTCTCGTTGTAGGCGGGAACGATGACGCTGACCGGCTCGGTGACCCGTGGTCCCCAGGACCGGTCGGGTCCGCCCGCCCGCAGGCGGCGGTGCCGCCGGGCGGCTGTCAGTACGACGGCCGCGCGCAGCACGCTGATCGCGCCTGCCGCGTACATCAGCCAGCCCAGCAGCCGGACGACCCGGTCACCGCCCTGGAGGGCCCTGACGAGGGCCAGTCCTTGCAGGTGATCGCCCAGGCCGGCGGGCTGTACGGGTGCGGCCATGCCGACCGCGTCGGAGACCGTCGCGAACCTGAAGCCCTGCGCCTTGAGGCGTGGGACCAGGGCAGCCAGCGCGGCGACGGTCTGGGAGCGGTCGCCGCCGGCGTCGTGCATGAGCAGGACCTGCCCGCCGTGCCCGTGTGGTGTCGCGTTCGCGAGGATGCGGCGCGCACCGGGGCGCTGCCAGTCCTCGGCGTCCTGGGTGGACAGCACCGTGACGTAACCCGCCGCGTCGGCCTGCTTCAGGACGGACCAGTCGGCGTCGTCCAGCGCGCCGTTCTCCGAGGAGTACGGCGGCCTGAGCAGTGCGGTGGTGACCCCCGCGGCGCCGGCCACCGCCAACTGCGTCTCACGCAACTCCAGCGAGCGTTGCCACGGGGCGAGACGGGCCAGGTCGGGATGGGTGAAGGTGTGGATGCCGATCTGGTGGCCGTCGGCGACGATACGGCGGACCAGCTCGGGGTGGGCGACGACCTGGGTCCCGACGACGAAGAAGGTCGCGTGCACGTGGTTGCGGCGCAGCACCTCCAGGATGCGTGGCGTCCAGGTGGGGTCCGGGCCGTCGTCGAAGGTCAGCGCGATGGTGCGGGGCCGCACCCGGGCGGTGTGGGGAGAGGTGGCGGCGCCCGCGATCACGGGGCCGCCGTGGGCCACCCGGGCGGGCACCATGTCGCTCCTGCCCCGGACGCCGGTCACGGCGTCCGAGGTGATGCCGAACATGTGGTGGGTGTAGCCCTGGAGCAGCAGGGCCGTGGACAAGGTGACCGCGAACACGCTGAGCAGCAGCCAATGGGTGCGGGGTGTGATCCGGCGAGTGCGGTCGCGGCGCCGGGCGGCGCGGCGGCGGTGATGGGTCACGTCAGGAGCCTTGGATCATCTCACGGGCTTGTGGGACGTGCCGAGCGCGCGGCCCCTGGGGGTCGGACGGGTGGGCACGGCAGGAGTGGCGGCCGGGGCCGGGGCCGAGACGGAGGTGGAAGAGGTCGGAGACGCGGCGCTGGTGGGCGCCGTGGTCGGCACGGGTGTGGCCGCGGTGGTGGCGGGGGCTGTCGGCCGTTCGGTCGGACTGGCGTTCTTCTGCGCCGCCGTGGAGCGGGAGTTCTTCCGCGCCGCAGCGGACCGCGTGCTCTCCGCGGAGTCGCCGGTACCGGCGGAGGTGTCGGGCACGGACGCGCGTGGCGTGGAGCGGTCCGGGGAGTCCGGCTGGGGCACGAACGGGGCGCTGAGTCTGGGGCCGCCGAGCACGGCGCTGATCAGCAGGGCGACGTAGCCGCCCGCGGGGATCACCAGCAGCCGGGCCGCGCGCCGCACGCGGCGCTGGCGGCGGCCCGAGGAGTCCACGAAGACCGGCCGCACCGAATCGCTTCCGAACGGAGTCTCCGCTCCCGGCGTGGGATCGCCGGGCGTGCCGAGTCCCGGGGCCGGCGCGGTGAGGACGTCCACGGTGAGGACGTCACCGTGGACGCCCGACACGGTCGCGGCGGCCCCGGGTCCGGCATCGTGCACGTGCGCCTCGGCGCCGTAGAGATCCGTCCCCCGTGCGTAGGCGTCGACCGCGGGGTACGTCCCCTGCGCGAGTTGCCCCGACGCCCGGGGCGTGGCGGCCATGCCGGTGGTGGTACCGCCGTCGTGCTCGCAGGCGTAGTCGTACCCGTCCCCGGCACTGTCGTACGGATCCGCGCCGTACCCTCCGCTGCTCTGGTCCGTCCACTGCACGAGTCGTGCTCCTCTTTCTGGCCGACCGACACAGCCGTCCGCTTGGACAGAGCCGACGCGGCCGGAATTGTTACACCCCGGCCCCACAGAGCAGGACAATTCAGCACAAGAGGTGGATCGGTCGACGACGCGCGGGGCGAGCTCAGGGAGGAGGCCGCGGCCGGTGCTCTCGGCGGTGCCGCTCGGCGGCGCGGCGAGTCGCCCCCCAAGACACGTCACATCGCGAGCGCCGGGGCTCCGGGGGTGTCGGGCACACCGCATACCTGTCGCGCCTGCGAGGGTGCCGCGGGCAGTGGGGTGAGGGCCGGCCCGATCAGCGGCATGACCGCGGCCAGCATCTCCGCCTCGCTCGCGGTCCCGTCCACGACCAGATCGGCCGCTGCCCGGGAGGGCGCGACATGGGCTGCGTGGCGGTCCCTGCCGGTCTGCAGATAGTTGCGCAGGGACAGCCGGGGGTCCTGGCGCTGCGCCTCGATCTTCCGGAGGATCTTGCGGGCCAGTCGTATGTCGTCGGGGGTCTCGACGTACACCCGCCACGCCGCCCGCCTCACCACGGACGGCAGTGACAGCGCGAACAGGCCCTCGACCACCACCAGCAGCACGCCGGGGCGCCGCAGCGCCGCGTCGATGGCGTGTGCCGCCGCTGTCTCGTCGATCGATCCCGGATGGTTCCAGTCGAGGACGGCGTGCCCGTCGGCGCTGACCGTCCACACACCCCTCAGGGGGTCGTGGGCGGGCACGTAGTAGTCGTCCAGGTGGACCAGCGCCACGGTCTCGGGCCACCGCAGCGACAGGGCCTCGGCAAGGGTGGACTTGCCGGATGCGGTGCCGCCTGCAACCGCCAGTACACCCGTCATAACGGGCGCTCCTCATGTGCTCAAAGGGGGGTGGACGAAGCGGCCGGACAAGCCGGGTCCAGGGAATGTACGGCGGTGGGATCGTCGATGGCAAGCAGGGAAGCGCGGCCCGGTTCAGCGAGGCCGGGACCGCGATCTCTGTGGTCGACCCGCGCACGGTCTCGGCGAAGCCGCGGACCTTCAGCGTGACACGACGGCTCCTGGACGCGGGCGGGACATCGAGGGCCGGGGACGAGTGGTCAGGCATGCGACTCGACGTCCGCTCGACATGACGGCCGCTGTTGTCGCCGTCCTCATGACCGCCCCGTCTGCTGCCGTACCGCCGGGCGGACCGAGAAGAACCCCGTCGCAGCCGTTCGAGCTTCCTGCCGTCTCAACCGGGTTTTACGCGGGGGAAGTTGGCCCGCCACCCGCAGTGACCGCGAGTCCGCGGCCGCGACCGGCGGGTCCACTGCCCGGCCTTTCCCCCTCCCGCACGCGGTCGCGCGGCCGACGCGGAAATCGCAACCGTGCAGAGCGCAACCATCCGAGCCCGTGACCGGTCAGCCATCCCGAACGACGTGTGCGTACGGCGTTGCGGATGGTGCGGGTGAGATGGGAGTGGGACATGGCGGGGACGAGGCGATGGAGCCGCGTGACGGCACTGCTGGCGGCGGTGAGCGGGCTCGGCCTGGCAGCGCTGCCCGGCACGGCGAACGCCGCCGGCACGAAGCTGTCGATCGAGGCGCAGGACACCTACTACGCCTACCAGTACGGTGAGGGGCCGCCCGGCGACGGCGGCCTGTTCCTCCTCGAACTCAACCTCAGCGCCCCGGAGGGCACCAAGCCCCTGGCCAAGAACGTCAAACTGACCATCGACGCCACGGAACTCGAGGGCAAGGCGGTCATCACCGGTGCCGGGGGTGCCTGCTCGCACCAGGCCTACGTCTACACCTGCGCCTACACCTCGATCGACGGCAAAACCAGCGTCCAGCCGTTCTACATCAAAGGGGCGAAGGGCACGAAGCCCGGCGCCTCCGGCGACATCCACTACACCGCGACGTCCAGCGACGCCGGGACGGCCACCGCCACGACGCACGCGGTCGTCGGCGGCCCCAAGCTGCTCACCCAGCGGGAAAAGGCGATTGCCGATGTCACACCCGGCGCCGGCTTCGACCTCACGCCCGCCGTCGCCAACGTCGGCCCACTGGCCGCGCCCCGAGGCATCGGCGTGAAGCTGTTCGGCGAGGAGGGGCTGAAGGTCGCCGAGCAGTACAGCAACTGCCACTACCGGCCGATGCCGCAGCCCACCGCGTACTGCACCTTCGACACCCCGATCGAGCCCGGCACGGCCTACGCCTTCGACAAGCCGTGGCACTTCACCACGTCGAACGACCTGATGTACGCCACCATCAACTACTCCACCTGGCCCCTGGGCAGCGGCAATCCGTGGGAGTACGACGATCCGGCGGACTACACCGTCACCGGCAGCGGACCGGAGCTCGGCCTCAAGCCCGTGTCCGCTTCCGGGTTCCCCGACTTCGGCGGCTTCGTCGAGGTGTCCACCACCCAGCACGCGGACTACCGCGCGATCGGCGGCGAGGTCACCGGCAAGCTGGGCCAGACGGTACCGGTGACCCTCGGTGTGAAGAACGAGGGCCCGGGTTCGATGAACCTCTACAGCCGCCCCGGCCAGGGTTCCGGCACCTATCGCGTCACCCCGCCCGAGGGCACCGTGATCACGAAGATCCCCTTCCCCGGCGAGGACGACGACCACGCCTGCGGCGCACCCATCAAGGGCACCCGCACCTACGAGTGCGAGATCCCGGACATCTTCCCGGCCGGCGACACCAGCGAGCTCACCTTCTACGTGAAGATCCAGGAGGCCGTCGCCCATCCGAAGGCCGGTTCCATCGAGGCCACGGGCCGCACCGACTTCCCCAACCGCGACAACCACCCGGAGAACGACTCCGCACCCGTGACCCTGACGATCACCGGCGGCACCCCGTCGGCCTCGCCCTCCGCTTCCCCTTCTCCCTCTCCCTCTCCTTCCGCATCGGCGTCCCCGAGCGCCGGCGCCTCCAACGGGGGCTCGGCCTCCAACGGCGGCGCCACGTCCGGCGGGACGAGCCCCGAGGGCGGTGTGATGGCCTCCACCGGCGCGGGCGCACTGCCCTGGATCGCGGCGTCGGCGGCAGCAGCGCTGGCGGCCGGCGTCGCGGGCGTCACGCTGTCGCGCCGACGGACGCGCGGCTGAAGGGGTGCTGCGGAAGGTCGGCGGTGAACAGGGTTGAGTGGCAGTTGAGCTGCTGTTTCTACCCTGCCAGGGTGAGGTTGTGCATGGCGGCGACGGCCTGGACGGCGTGGTGGAGGCCGTCGCCCCCTTGGTGGCGGTCACGGACGATCTTCCAGGTCTTCATGCGCGCAAAGGTGTGCTCGACGCGGGCCGGGACGCGCGGGTGTTCGGCGTAGGCGCCGTCCGCGATCAGATCACCGATGGACGTGCGGCACGGGTGCCGTCCCGCGTCGACGGGGATGTCAGTGATCATCCGGTCCGCATGCTTGACCCACGGGGACGGAAAACCTAGCTTCTGGGGACCCGCAGCCCCCGGAGCCTGCCCATGAGACCCCTTGTCCGTACCGCCGCGCTGAACGGTTACGTCGAACTGAGCCGTTCCCTGGGTCTCGACCCGCGCGCGCTGATGAAGAGCGTCGGGCTCGACACCGCCGACCTCGCCGTCCAGGACCGGTGGATCTCGGGTACGGCCGTGGTCCGGCTGCTGGAGCTGTCCGCGGCCGCCTCCGCGCGCGAGGACTTCGGGCTGCTCCTGGCGGAGCTGCGGCGCTTCTCCAATCTCGGCCCGATCAGCCTCCTGGTGCGCGAGGAGCCCGACGTGCGCAGCGCCCTGGCCCTGCTCATCCGCCACCAGCACACCTACAACGAGGTCCTGCACGCCCGGCTCTCCGAGGGCAACGGCGTCGCGACGCTCAAGGTCGACGTGCGGCTCGGCGAGCCGCAGCCGGCCCGGCAGGGCACGGAGCTCGCGGTGGCCGCGTTCCACCGGGTGCTGTGCGGCTTCCTCGGGCCGCACTGGCGGCCGTCGGCGGTCCGCTTCGCACACCCGGCGCCGCGCGACACCGCGAGCCACCGCCGCGCGTTCGGGCCCGTGGTCGAGTTCGACCGCGGCTTCAACGGCATCGAGTTCTACGCCGACGACCTGGACGCGGCCAACGCGATGGCCGACGCGCAGCTGCGCAGCTACACCCGGCAGTACTTCGAGCCCGTCGCGGCGCTGCGGGAAGCGACCGAGGCGGACCGGGTGCGCGACCTCATCGAGGCGCTGCTGCCGACCGGGCGCTGCTCCATCGAGCAGGTCGCACGCAGCCTCGGCGTCGACCGGCGCACCGTCCACCGGCATCTCGCACGCTCCGGGCAGACGTTCTCCTCGCTGCTGCAGTCCACCCGCTCGGCGCTCGCGGAGCAGTTCGTGCCCAACCCGAGCAGGTCGCTGACCGAGGTGTCCACGCTGCTTGGGTTCTCGTCGCTGAGCGCGTTCTCCCGCTGGTTCCACGAGCACTACGGCGTAGGACCGCGGGAGTGGCGCCGGAGCGGGGGCGGCGGAGCGGCGACGCCCGGCGAGAGCTGAGGCGGCGCCCCGTCCTGCGCGTCCGTTCGGCCGGGCACCTGTCCCCGATTGGCAAGTGACCTGTCACGTCAGGTGAAGCGAGCCGGTGCCGCCCGCCCTACGTTTGCACCACCGCACAGTCGGCGGACCTCCGGAAGGAGTTCACCGCTTCTGAGTGCCAGAGCCGTAGAGCCCGTCCCCGCGCCGCCGCAGAGCCGCAACCCCCTCTTCCCAACGCCGCATCGCCGTACCCGCGGCGACCGAGGTGTACCCCCGAACCCCGCTTCAAGGAGACGCACCGTGCACTTCCACGACGACTCTCTCTTCCCGGAGAACCAGGAGAAGTTGGTCATCCAGGCCGCGCCGTACGGGCCGGAGTGGCTGCCCGGCGACGCGGAGGACCTGCCGCTGACCATGGACGAGCACGTCCAGGCGGCCGTCGACTGCCACAACGCCGGCGCGACCGTGCTGCACATCCACGTCCGTGAGCTCGACGGCAAGGGCTCCAAGCGGATGTCCATGTTCAACGAGCTGCTCGGCCGGCTGCGCGAGGCCGTGCCGGACATGGTGCTGCAGATCGGCGGTTCGATCTCCTTCGCCCCCGAGGGCGAGGGCGGCGACGCCAAGTGGCTCGCGTACGACACCCGTCACCTGCTCGCCGAACTCACTCCGGCGCCCGACCAGGTGACCATCGCGATCAACACCAGCCAGATGAACATCGTCGAAATCATGAACGACGACGACCTGGCGGGCACCTCGATGGCGAAGCCCGACTACTACCGCGCCTACCGCGACATGGTCGTCGAGGCCGGTCCGGACTTCTACCTGGAGCACCTCAAGAGGCTGCGCGCGAGCGGCATCCAGCCGCACTTCCAGCTCGCGCACCTGGCGCAGCTGGAGACCGTCGAGCGGCTGATCCGCGCGGGCGTCCACACCGGCCCGCTGGTCCTCAACTACGTCGCCATAGGTGGCGGTTTCGCCGGTCGGCACCCGGCGGACCTGGTCGAGTTCATCCGTCGTGTACCGGACGGCGCCGTCCTCACGGTCGAGAGTTCCATGCGCGCCGTGGCCCCGATGAACGCGGTGGCCATCGCCCTCGGCCAGCACGTGCGCGTCGGCAACGAGGACAACCTGTGGCGTGCCAAGGGCGAGCCGATGTCCTCCGTGGCGCAGGTCGAGCAGATGGTGCAGATCTCCGAGGCGCTCGGCCGGGACATCGCCACCGGCACGGACGCGAAGCGGATCTACCGGATCGGCGAGTACTACGCCGACACCGACGAGACGCTGGCCCGCCTCGGCATGGTGCCCAACCGCCGTCCGGGACAGCGCGGCTTCATGCTGCGCGACGCCTGATCCCCACCCGTCCCTCGCCCGTACCTTCGCCGGCCCGCGGCCCCACCTGCGGCTGCGACCCTCCTACGACCCCTCCCTGGAGCACCCCGTGGCACATGCCGTCCGCTTCCACGAAACCGGTGGCCCCGACGTCCTCAGCTGGGAGGAGGTGACCGTCGGCGAGCCCGGCCCCGGTGAGGTGCGCGTGCGGCACGAGGCCGTCGGGCTCAACTTCGCCGACACCTACTTCCGCACCGGCCTGTACCCGGTCCGGCTGCCCGAGGGCATGGGCGTCGAGGCCGCCGGCGTGGTGGAGGCGGTCGGCGAGGGCGTCACCGGCGTCGCCGCGGGCGATCGCGTCACGTACACCGGAAGTCCGCTCGGTGCCTACAGCACGGAGCGGATCATGCCCGCCTCGCACCTGATCGTGCTGCCCCGGCAGATCAGTTGCGAGACGGCGGCCGCGATGACCATGCGCGGCCTGACGGCGGCCTATCTGCTGCGCAGGATCCACACGCTGAAGTCAGGCGACACCGTGCTGCTGCACGCGGCGGCGGGCGGGGTGGGCCTGATCCTGAGCCAGTGGGCCGCACTGCTCGGCATCCGTGTGATCGGGACGGTGTCCAGCGAGGAGAAGGCCGAACTCGCCCTGGCACACGGATGCGAGCACGTCATCCGCTACCGGCACGAGGACGTGGCCGAGCGGGTGCGGGAGCTGACAGGCGGGGCGGGGGTCCCGGTGGTGTTCGACAGCATCGGCAAGGACACCTTCGCGGGCTCGCTGGCCTCCCTGGCCCGCCGCGGACTGCTGGTCTGCTTCGGCACCGCGTCGGGCCCGGTGCCGCCGATCGACGCGATGCGACTCGCCCTGGCGGGGTCGGTGTTCGTCACCAGGCCCGCGCTGGCCGACTACATCGCCGACCCGGCCGAGCGTGCCGCGCTCGCGGGCGAGCTGTTCGAGCACGTCGTCGCCGGCCGCATCAGGATCGAGATCAATCAGCGCTATGACCTCAAGGACGCGGAGCAGGCCCATCGCGACCTGGAGTCCGGGCGGACCACGGGGTCGTCCGTCTTCGTCCTCTGAGCCCCGCCTCTTCCCGGACCTTCCCCCACCTAGTGACCCCATGGAGCGAGCACCCATGACAGACATCCTTTCGCCGTCCGGCCACGCCCCGGGGCGGGCGCGGGCGCGCCAGGGCGCCCGATGCACCTCGATCGAGGTCGAGCGGCTGACCTGCGCCATCGGCGCCGAACTGCGCGGTGTGAACATCGCCGACGCCGTCCGTGACGACGACCTGTTCGCCGAGATCAAGAGCCTGCTGCTGGAGCACCGCGTGCTGTTCCTGCGGGACCAGGACCTCTCGCGCGCCGAGCATGTCGCCTTCGCGTCGCGCTTCGGCGCGCTGGAGGACCACCCCGTCGCCGGCAGCGACCCCGACCACCCCGGCCTGGTCCGCATCTACAAGGAGCTGGACAGCGCGCCGGAGCACTACGAGAACGCCCTCCACACGGACGGTACCTGGCGGGTGAACCCGTCGATGGGCGCCGTGCTGCACTGCGTCGAGTCGCCCCCGGTAGGCGGCGACACCATCTGGGTCGACATGGTGGCGGCGTACGACAGGCTGCCCGCCCACGTGAAGGCGCAGATCGCGGGGTTGCGGGCCCGGCACAGCATCGAGGCCAGCTTCGGCGCGGTCATGCCCGAGGAGAAGCGGATCGCGCTCCACGAGCAGTACCCGGACGCCGAGCACCCGGTGGTGCGGACGCACCCCGAGACCGGGGAGAAGATCCTCTTCGTCAACGCCTTCACCACGCACTTCACCAACTTCCACACCCCGGCGAACGTCCGGTTCGGCCAGGACTACGCGCCCGGCGCGAGCCACTTGCTCAGCTACCTGATCAGCCAGGCCGCCGTCCCCGAGTACCAGGTGCGCTGGCGCTGGACCCCCGGTTCCGTAGCCATCTGGGACAACCGGTCGACCCAGCACTACGCCGTACAGGACTACTGGCCCGGCGTCCGCAAGATGGAGCGCGCCGGGATCGTGGGCGACAAACCCTTCTGACCTGCAACTCCTGTGCACTTTCGAGCAGTAGAGGTGATGACAATGGAGTTTCACACCCCTGCGCAGACCTCGGCTCCCACCGTGGAGGCGACCCTCCCGGCCCCAGGGGCCTTCCCCTCGGTGTGGCCCGTTCCCCGGGGCTACGCCTGGACGGTCTTCGCGCTCAGCTTCGGCCTGCTGCTGTCGGACTACATGTCCCGGCAGGTTCTCAACGCCGTCTTCCCGATGCTCAAGTCCGAGTGGCTGTTGTCGGACGCCGCCCTCGGGTCGCTCAGCAGCATCGTGGCGCTGGCGGTCGGCGTGCTGACCTTCCCGATGTCCCTCATGGCCGACCGGTGGGGGCGGGTGCGCTGTCTGCTGTTCGCCGCCACGCTCTGGTCCATCGCCACCGTCGGATGCGCGATGTCGGCGGACTACGGCCAGATGTTCGTGGCCCGTCTCTTCGTCGGCATCGGCGAGGCGGCCTACGGCAGCGTCGGGATCGCCGTGGTGCTGAGCATCTTCCCCGTCGCCCTGCGGGCCACCCTCTCCGGCACCTTCATCGCGGGCGGTGCGTTCGGGGCCGTGCTCGGCGTCTCCATCGGTGGCGCTGTGGCCCAGGCGGCCGGCTGGCGTTGGGCGTTCGCCGTCATGGGCATCTTCGGCCTGGTGCTCGCCGCGG
The DNA here is from genome assembly GCF_000444875.1 of Streptomyces collinus Tu 365. Taxonomy (NCBI): domain Bacteria; kingdom Bacillati; phylum Actinomycetota; class Actinomycetes; order Kitasatosporales; family Streptomycetaceae; genus Streptomyces; species Streptomyces collinus. The sequence goes on from NC_021985.1 coordinate 7,769,358, forward strand.
TCTACGGCGTCGTCGTCAAGGAGCGCAGGCTCGTGCGGGTCGCGGACTCCGCCGAGGATCCGTCGGATGCCGCCGGGGCGAGCGCCGCCGGATCGCGGGACGCGCCCCCGGCACCGGCGAACGTGCCGCTGCGCGCGCACCTGCCGCGGCTGTTCTCCTCCGTCTCCGTCATCAGCGCCTACGTCGGCAGCGGACTGCAGCTGTTCGTCGCCGCCACGCTGCTGTCCTGGCTGCCGAGCTACTTCAACCGCTACTACCACCTCACGACCGCCCAGTCGGGCAGCGCGGCCGGCGGCTACGCGCTGATCATCGGCGTAGGCATGATCCTCGGCGGTGTCGTATCCGACCGGATCAGCGCGGGCGTCTCCATCCGCAAGTGGGCCGTCGCCGTCGGGTGCAGCCTCGGCTCGCTGGTGCTGCTCACGGTGGCTTTTCAACTCCCCGACGGACCGGTTCAGTTGGGCGCGCTGGCGTTCGGCGCGCTGCTGTCGGCCGGGTCTGCGGGCCCCGCGGCGGCCATGGTGGCGAACCTGACCCCCGCGTCCGTCGCCGCGACCGCCTTCGGCACCCTCACCCTGGCCAACAGCCTGCTCGGCCTGGCGCCCGGACCGGCGCTGACCGGCGTGCTGGCGGACCACGTCGGCCTGCTGGGCGCCCTGCGCGTGGTGCCCCTCGTCGCGATCGCGGCGACGGCGGCCTTCCTGGTCGGACGGCACTGGTACGAGCGCGACCTGCTCCGCGTCGGCGGCCTCGCGGCACCGGCGGCGGAGTCCGAACCCCCCGCGGAGAGGCCCTCATGAGCGCCACTCCCGAAGCCACCGTCGGCGACGCGGTCACGGCTCCCGGCCCCTACCTGGTCGTCGTCCGCGGGCTGCGCGAGCGCGTTGCAGAGCACTGGCCGACCGTGCTGGCCGAGCGGCCGGCCGGGGCCGGCCGCGCCGGTACCGCGCTGCGTTGCACGGGGCCCGCAGGCGGCCCGAAGTGGCGCCCCTGAGGCTGGCGTCTTCTCGGCCTGGCCGCTGCCCTGTGCTGCTACAAGCGACTCGGCCGCCTCACCACACAGGACAGGGTCTAAGTGGGGGATGAGGGTGCCTCGTCGGCGAGCCGGTTGCTGCGGTCGATCTCGGGCATGTGCGTCTCAGCCCAGACCCGCAGGGCGGAGAGCGGTCCTTCGAGGGACAGGCCGAGCTCGGTGAGCCGGTAGTGGACGGCGGGCGGCACGGTGGGTTCCACGCGGCGCGCGACCAGACCATCGCGGACCAGACTCCGCAGGGTGACGGACAGCATCTTCTGTGAGATGCCCGGGACACGGCGCCGCAGATCCGCGAAACGCAGCTCGCCCGGAGCCTCCTCCGCCAGCACCTTGACCACCATCGACGTCCACTTGGTGCCGATACGGTCGAGCAACCGGCGGGTCGGACAGCGCGGATCCAGCAGGTCCCCGCGCTCACCGGGGCGCTGGTCACGTCCGCCGGGCCTCGACGTGGTCACCTGGGACTCACCACCTGAAGGGAAAGTGCCGTCTTGGGCAGACCAGGTTAGTTCCCTAGCGTGACCTGGTCACTATCACTCACCGAGCACCTGGAGTCCCTCCATGCCCGAGTTGCGACGCGTCCTCGCCAACGGTGTCGAACTGAATGTCGCCCTCTGCGGATCGGGCCCGGCTGTCCTGCTGCTGCACGGCTTCCCGCATACCTGGGAGCTGTGGACGGACGTCATGGCCGATCTGTCCGGCCGCTACCGCGTCATCGCTCCGGACCTGCGAGGGTTCGGCGCGAGCGGCCGCGCCGCCTCCGGGTACGACGCGGGCACCCTGGCCGAGGACGCCGCGGCGCTTCTCGCCGCGCTCGGCGTGTCCTCGGCCACTGTGGTGGGCATCGACGCGGGCACCGCGCCGGCCTTCCTCCTCGCTCTGCGCCACCCCGGTCTCGTCCGGCGCCTGGTCGTCATGGAGTCCCTGCTGGGCAGGCTTCCTGGAGCCGAGGACTTCCTCGCCGAGGGGCCCCCGTGGTGGTTCGGCTTCCACTCCGCCGCGCCCAGCCTCGCCGAGACCGTGTTGGAGGGCCACGAGGCCGCCTACGTCGACTGGTTTCTGAGCGCCGGCACACTCGGCGACGGGGTGCGCCCGGCCCTCCGGGACGCGTTCGTCCGCGCATACACCGGCCGCCAGGCGTTGAGCTGCGCGTTCTCGTACTACCGGGCCCTGCCCAAGAGCGCGGTACAGATTGAACAGGCGGTCGCCACTGCCCGCCTGACGGTGCCCACGATGGCGCTGGGCGCCCGGCCGGTCGGTGCCGCGCTGGAACGCCAACTCCGCCCGGTCACCGACGATCTCACCGGACACGTCATCGATGACTGCGGCCACATCATCCCGCTGCACCGGCCGCACGCCCTGCTCGCGCTGCTGCATCCGTTCCTGGCCGGTGAGGACGCGAAAGCAGCGTGACCGGGGCGGGGCTGACATGCCCTGGCGGTCCTGTTCGGTGGGCCGATGTTCACCGGGAGGCCCTGACCGCGGTGCCGGTACGCCTCGCTTCGGCCACCGCCTGATCCGACCGGCGGACTGAGCCGGTCCCTGGTCCTCCACCGCGTCCTCACGCCCGTGCGACCCGTTTCAGTTGCTGGCGAGCGCCCCTTGCACCGGCTCGCCTGCGGGGCGGCGGCGGTCGCCGCGCGGGGGGCGCTGGGGCCACAGAAGGACGTACGCCGCCGAGCCCAGGCAGAACGCCAGGCGGATGAAGCCCCGGGCGGCGTCCGACGGGATCAGCAGGGCGCTGCCGTACAGGGAGATCAGGGCGATCCAGCTGACCCACGGGACCAGGCGGCGCTGGCCGATCGAGTCCCAGATCAGGGTGCCGAGCAGGACCGACGCGTTGTAGTACGTGTACACGCTCGGGTCGAGGACGATGCGGGCGTCGGCCGCCAGGAACACCACCGCCGGCCAGCGTCCGCGTCGTACTGCCAGTGCGCCCAGGCCCATGCCGAGGGCCAACTGGGCGGGGCGGTCCCACCAGGGGGTCCGGGGGTCGTCGACGCCGAACCAGCGCAGTGAGGAAGCGAGCTGGTTGGGGATCGTGAAGCGGGCCGCGTGCAGGGTTTCCAGATGGGTCAGGTAGAAGGGCAGCCAGGCCACCGCCACCAGGCCGAACGTCCAGGCCGCGGCGCGCAGGCGGGCCGGGCGGGGCAGGGCGAGCAGCAGGGACAGGAATCCGACGGCCCAGGGCTTGGAGTCGACCGCGAGAGCCAGGAGGGCGCCCACCGCCGTCGCGTTGCCCCGGACCAGTGCGCGGACGGCGAGCGTAGTGAAGAACAGGGCGAGGACGTCGTCGAGATGGGCGAAACGGACCGCGACCTCCACCCACATGGGGATGAATGCGGCGCCGGCGATGAGGACGCGTTGTTGTAGGCGCTTGTGGTTGACGCCCGTGCCGAGGTAATGGTCGGCGGCGGCACGGCCGACCAGGACGAGCATGTAGAGGCCGAGGCCGGACATGAAGGCGTCGGCGAGTTTCTCACCGAGATCGGCGGGGAAAGGTGCGAAGAGTCCGGCGGTCAGGAAGCTGACGGGGCCTATCTGCAGCTCGGGGTGGTTGGCATACAGGGCGAGTCCGCCGCCGTTCGCCTGGCCGAAGAGCAGTTGCTCCCCCTGGCGCAGATAGTGCCAGGACACGGCCGCGTGCCGTTCGGCCACCGCGAACCAGACGACCGTCCACAGAGTGAGCAGCACGATGTGCCACCGCACCGGATAACGCCCGAATTGCACCGTCCTCCAACCTTCCCGTCACGTCGGTCACCGTGTCCCGCCCATCACAGCACCACCCGGTAAGAGCGGGTTCGGGGACCGCGAGTTCCTCGCGTGCGGCTCGCCAACGGCGTTGTCGGCGGCGGCCTTCACCGCAGAGGCCACGGTTTCAGTCTGTGGTCGACGTTGGCCCTCTGGCCCCTTCGAGCCGACCTGGAGGATCTGTACGCCTAATAGGGCCTCGCTATACGCCGGGCTGATCGTCTTCATACCCGCCAAGCGGTTGATCTGCGTGGCGTGGTCCCGGAGGTGCCGCCGGGGTGGCTGAGATGCTGCGCGCATGACTCCCGGAGCCGGCACGACCAAGAGCTCGGCAGCAGGAGCGCGGGTCGTTCTGCTGACACTTGCTGCCGGCCAGTTCCTGATGGCGCTCGACAGTTCCGTCATGAACGTTTCAATCGCTGCGGTCGCCGTAGACGTCGGCACGACCGTGACCGGGATTCAAGGCGCCATCACGGCGTACACACTCGTGATGGCGATGTTCATGATTCCCGGCGGCAAGGTCGGAGCGTTGCTCGGCCGAAGGCGGGGTTTCATGATCGGCTGCTGTATCTACGGATGCGGCTCCCTCACCACCGCTCTCGCGCCGAATCTGGGCGTGCTGCTGGTCGGCTGGTCGTTCCTCGAAGGAATCGGGGCTGTGCTCATCCTGCCCGCGGTCGTAGCGCTGGTAGCCGGCAACTTCGCCGTGGAACGACGGGCGGCCGCCTATGGACTGGTCGCGGCCGCGGGTGCCGTGGCGATCGCGCTCGGGCCGCTCATCGGAGGCTTCGCAACCACCTACCTTTCCTGGCGATGGGTGTTCGCCGGTGAGGTCCTGGTCGTGGTCGGCATCCTGTTCCTCGCTCGCCGTCTCACCGACGTGCCGAGCGGCGAGCGTCCGCACATCGACTTCGTCGGCACCGGGCTGTCCGCGCTCGGGCTCGGCACCTTTGTCTTCGGTGTGCTCCGCTCCGACGAATGGGGCTGGTTCAGGCCGAAGGCCGACGCCCCGTCGTGGCTGGGAGTCTCGCTCGTCGTGTGGCTGATGCTGACGGGCGTGCTCTTGATCTGGTTCTTCACCGCGTGGGAGGGCCGCCTCGTGGCACAGCGCCGGGAACCGCTCCTCGACCCGGCCCTGCTGCACAACAAGCAGCTCACCGGCGGTTTGACCATGTTCTTCTTCCAGTACCTCGTCATGATGGGCGTGTTCTTCGTCGTACCGCTGTACCTGTCGGTCGCTCTGGGCCTGTCCGCGCTCGCGACCGGCGGACGACTTCTACCGCTGTCGCTGACGTTGGTGGCAGCCGCAACCCTCATCCCACGTCTCCTCCCCGACATCTCACCGAGGCGGGTGGTCCGGCTCGGGATCGTCGCGATCCTCGCCGGCGCGGTGCTCCTCATGGCCGCCCTCGACACGGGCGCGGGAGCGGAGATCGTCACAGTTCCTCTCCTGCTCATCGGGCTCGGCTTGGGTGCGCTGGCGTCCCAGCTCGGCTCCGTCACCGTCTCCGCGGTGCCGGACGAACAGAGCGCAGACGTCGGTGGTGTGCAGAACGCCGTCACCAACCTCGGCTCCTCCATCGGCACGGCTCTGGCGGGGTCGATCCTGCTCGCCGTACTCACCTCCTCGTTCCTGACCCACATCGCGGACAATCCGGCCGTCCCGGCCAGGGTGAAGAACGAAGCGGCGATCAAACTCCAGAGTGGGGCGACCTTTCTGTCGGACGCCCAGCTCAAGACCGCTCTCGATGAAGCGGGCACGAGCCAGAAGGTGGCCCAGGCAGCGCTGGAGGCCAACGCCGACGCCAGGTTGGACGGCCTGCGCGCCGCGCTCGCCATCCTGGCCTTCACCTCCGTCCTGGCGATGTACTTCACCGCGAGGCTCCCAACCGCCCAGCCCCGCTCCGGTGGAGACCTGCAGTCGGTCGGGTGATCGCCGCACCGCGGCCGGGGTCCTCGTGGATGCCGGCCCGGTCCGGGCATTGGGGGGTTTTCCCCATCGTGGGCGCCACGGTGGCTGCGTAGAGTCGCGTTGACTGAACGCCGATCCAACTCGCTACACCGGGGGAACTTCATGCGACGCCCACAGGCACGTCTTCTTGCGGCAGCGGCTCTGACCGCCCTCACCGTCGGCGTGCTCACCGCGTGCTCGGCCGTCGATCAGAAGACTTTCCAGGATGATGCGAAGGTGTCCCAGAAGATCACCTCGATCCGTATCGACAGCAGGAACGGCGGGGTGGAGGTGGACGCCTCGGGGGACGTCTCGACGGTTACCGTCCACCGCAAGGTCGACTACCGCGGTGACAAGCGGAGCGGCACCTCGTTCAGTGTCGCGAACGGCGTTCTGACGCTGGCCGGCTGCGGCGACGACTGCGGCGTCGATTACGTCGTCAAGGTGCCCGCGGGACTTCCGGTGACCGGGGGCACGACCAACGGTGGCGTCACGCTGAAGGGTGTCGGCGCGGTCGACGTGCACTCGAGCAACGGCGAGATCGCGGTGGACGATGCCAGGGGACCGGTGAAGCTGCGCACGTCCAACGGCGACGTCCACGTCAAGAACGCCAAAGGCGGAGGCGTGGACACGCAGACGTCGAACGGCGAGGTGACGATCGAGGCGGACACTCCGCAGAACATCAAGGCCCGCACGACCAGCGGCGGCCTCACGGTCACGGCCCCGCCGGCCGACTACGCGATCTCGGCGCACGACACCAACGGCGACAAGAAGGTGGGGTTCAAGAACGACCCGTCGGGCAGGTACCGCTTGGACCTGTCCACGACGAACGGTGACCTGACCGTGAAGTCGGCGGGCTAGCACCTTCGTTCGGCGCGGCGGTCGACCGGTGCGTCGGTCGCCGGGCCCGCCACGGGCCGTGGCGGCGTCCGGAGGGATCGGCGGCCGCCCCGTCCGGAGCGGAACGGCTGTCCGTCGGCCGACAGCCCTGGCCGCGGTGCGTTGCATCAGTCATCGGTCAGACGGGCGTCAGGCGGGACCGCGAGGGTCTTCGTGCAGGCGGGCCTCGTTCGGCCGTTCCTCGATGCGGCCAGGTAGGAAGGTGTGCGTCATGGCAGGGGAGAGTGGATCAGCATCGGCCGGGTCGCCGACGAGCCGTCCGCTCCGGCCGACCTGGTGTGGGGCGCCGTCCGCAGCGGTGACGCCGGCGCTCTGGCAGCCGCCCTCGGCGTCGAAGGCCAGGGCCGGGACCGGCCCCTGGAGCGGGCGATCGCCGCACTGGCCGCGCTGACCGGACAGCCGGGGCGGTAGACGAGCCGGGCCGGCCCGGCTCCCTCCCGGCCCGGCGGACACCGCGGCACCCTCCGGTCCGCGGCCCCCGGGCCCGTCGGCACCCGACCCTTGCCCGTTCGGCCCCCGGCCGACCGGGACGCCGCGGACGGGGCCCGACCCCGGCCGCCGTCACCGCCGAAGGCCTCGGCGAGGCCCTGCTTCCGCGACGGACACCGGCCGCTCACTTCCCTTCTGCGCGAAGTCACCGGGCCCAGCCGCCGGAACGGCCCGGAGCGTTCCTGACGGTCGCCGTGTCCTGGACGCCAGTCCGAACCGCCGAGGCTGGGGGTACTGCTGCTGATTCATGGTGCTCCCCGTGCGCTTCTGCTGCGCTTGCAGGTGTGTGACCGGTGAAGGAGCCACGCAGTTGCCCTGGGGGAAGCGAAAGTGATTAGTTCGTGATTAAACTTTCCCGAGAGGCAACAAAGTTGGCCCGACCGGTTCAGTCGTGATGTCTTTGCGCGTCACCATCGGTGTGGCGGCCCTGGCCGGCTGCTGCCGACGACCCCTTGTCGTTCGCCCGTGCACTGCTCAAGGCGAGGCGTGCTGCACACATTTTCTTCACAATCGGCCACAACGTATGTCCGCTTAACGATGGTTATACGGGCGAAGAGTGCACACCACCCTCACGTCTTCATCACTCTTCCTTCACTTCCGCCTTGCAATGTGTGCGTGACTCATGTATTTCTCTTGATCGCGTCAGGTGCTCATCACTTGCACGGTCGGGACAACGGCCGCCGCTGCACCCTCGTCGGGTCGCCCGCTGACGCTCCTCGCCGACTGCGCCATCTCCCACCCGCGAAGACACTCCCGCGGTCGGCTTCGCACGCTCGCAGCATCGATCGTCACCGGACGCCGCCCTGGCGCGCCGGTCCAGAAAGGGAGCTTCCATGACCGCGGTGGCGCCACGGAATTCCGCAGGAACGATTCAGCAGCTCTCGTCGGTGAACGCCGGCGACCTGCTCGGCGGAAGGCCGGACGTTGTACACAGCCGTGAGGCCAGGCTGCTCGTCGGTGCTCGACGAATCCTGGTGACCGGCGCGGGCGGATCGATCGGAAGCGAGCTCGTGCGCCAGCTGTGGCAGCTGTCCCCCGCAAGCATCCACTTGGTCGACCATGACGAGTCGGCCCTGCACGCAATCCAGTTGGACCTTCACGGTCATGGACTGCTGGACGACGACACGGTGGTTCTGGGTGACATACGCCAGGCGGATGCCATGCGGGAGCTCATGGCCCGGGTGCGACCCCACATCGTCTTCCACGCCGCCGCCCACAAGCACCTCCCGTTGCTGCAGCGTTATCCCGCGCAGGGTGTCCTCAGCAACGTGATCGGCACGGCCAACGTTGTCAGAGCCGCGGCGGAAGCGGGGGTCGACCGCTTCATCTTCGTCTCCACCGACAAGGCCGCCCGCCCCACCTCCGTCCTGGGCCTGACCAAGCGTCTGGGTGAGGTGATCGTGCAGGCGTACGCAGGCGGATCCATGCGGGTGGGCTCTGTCCGATTTGGTAACGTCATCGGCAGTCGCGGGTCTTTCCTGCACAGCCTGGCCTGGCAGGTCGGCAACGGAAGACCCGTCACTTTGACCAGCCCCGACGTCACGCGCTTCTTCATGACCATTCCGCAGGCCTCCAGCCTCGTCATCGAGGCCGCGACCATGGCCACCGCGGGCGAGACCTACATCCTCGACATGGGGCAGCCGGTGCGAATCGCCGACCTCGTCGACCGTTACGTCGCTGCCGTGCAGGCCCCCGGTGTGGAGATCACGTACACCGGTCTGCGGGAAGGCGAGAAGCTGCACGAGGAACTGCTGGACGAGAAGACCGAACAGCGCGAATCGACCGCCGACCCCCGTATCTGGTGCGTCCGCCCGCGCACGGCGGTGCGCCCCGATCTGCTGAGACGGGTCGAGGAACTGGGCAGTCTGGTGGGCACGGTGGAGAGCGAACTGCTCGTGGCCGCCATGAGCAATCTCCTGCCCGACGCCGAGTCCGAGGACGCGTCCTCGCTGGAGACGCGACCGTGAGCCTGAACCCCTGGATAGGCCTGGCCATCTCGGTCCTGACCCTGCCGCTCCTCTTCACCCTGGTGGACATGGTCGGCAGTGTGCGGGCCAGAAACGCCCGCGCCGACTACGCACCGCCCACACCCGTGGAGGACTTCGAAGTCCTGGTCCCCATCTACGGCAGCGTGCGCTACCTGGAGAACGTGGACTTCCTGCGCACATACGGCAGCCGCGTCCTGCTGTGCACCACCACGACGGAGACGGACGAATTCAACCGGGAACTGGACGCCATCGCCCAGGCCAACGGCTTCCGCGTCTTCAGAGGCGAGGTCTCCCGCCCGAGCGAAGGCCGTTCCGGCAAAAGGCAGACCGGCGGCACGATCCGGGACCGCGTCGTCCGCGACGCACTCGAATGGGTCCGGGCCGAGTGGGTGGTGTGCCTGGATGCCGACACCACCACCGTCCGCCCCCTCAGCGAACTGGTGGGCGCACTCGCCGTCCGCAAACTCGACCTGGCCTCCATACGCCTGGTCCCGATGAACACCCGCCGGCTCCTCGGACGCATCCAGGCACACGAGTATCGCCTCGCCATGCAGTTGCGAAGGGTCGTCCCATGGCTGGTGTCCGGCGCCTGCCACGCTGCGCGCACCGAGGCGCACCGCCAGATCATGCGGCGCCACTCCCTGTTCTTCCAGGGCAACGACGTCGAACTCGGCATCCTGGCCAACGCCTTGGGTTACCGGGTCGGCCATGTGCCGTTCGAAGTGCCCACCATCGTTCCGGACAACTTCAAGCCGTGGTGGCGCCAGCGTCTGGCCTGGGCCGGCGGTGAAGTACGGCTCTACATCGTGAACTTCCGGTTCGCCCGCAGACACCCGCTGGTCTGGGCCTACGGCGCCGCGACGGTCCTTCTGGCCCCCCTGCGCTGGATCACCGCTGCCGAGCTGGTCAACGACCTTGGATGCACCATGTCCACCGCGGTCCTCGGTGTCGTGATGCTGGCCTACCTTCTGCTTGCCTTCTACGTGCACTGGAACACCAGGGATTCGGTCATCTGGCTCATGCCGCTCTACGGAGCGGTCTCCAGCCTGCTGATCTCACCGCTCGGAATCCTCTGGTACGTCAAGATGGCTCGTGCAGACCGGAACGCGGGAATCATCCGCCCACGGCGCCCGCACCGAGCACAGGAGCCGGCCCAGAGCGGGACCCAGCGCCTGTAAGCAGCACGCGAAGACGCGTCCCGCCTTGTCATCCCCGTGTTAGGACGGGCACCGACCCCGCCTCCATGACCGGCCCCGGGCCGGGCCAGTGGCTCAGTCGTCTGGGCAGATGACGAAGAGGGGGTAGGGGAGTCGGCGGGGTCGGTCGCCGATCTCGTTGAGCGCGGCGCGGATGTCCTGCAGGTGGCCGGTGGTCATCTGCAGCGGGGGTTCGTGGGGCTGGTAGGTGGTGCGGGCGGACCAGTCCTGGACGTAGAGCCTGCCGGGGTAGACCGTGTCGCCGGTGAGCAGGAACCCGGTCCACGGGTCGTAGAACGTGACCGCTGCCTCGTGGTGCCCGGGGGTGGCCAGGCACTCGAGCACGCGGCCTCCCAGGTCGACTCGCGCCACGGCGTCGGGGTCCTTATCGAATCCGAAGTGCCTCCAGGCCGCCGTGAGCTCCGCGTCGACCACCGTGGTCCGAGGGCGGTCGGCGAACTGGCGGTCGCCCGCGATGTGATCGGCGTGGGCGTGGGTGTGCAGCACCAGCAGGTGGTAGTCCCGTCGGGGGTGGCGGGCGAGCCAGCCGTCGACGAGCTCGTCAACCACCCGGCGCAGGGGGAAGAACTCGGCGGACGCGGTGGCTCCGGTGTCGATCAGCACCGCCTGCGTGGCGCCGAACAGCAGGAACAGGAACGGTGCCTCGTAGTCGATCGCCATGTTCTGCCGCAGGATGACGGTGTGCTCGTCGTACGCGTAGACCTGGATGTCCGGGTCGGTGTTGTGCTTGGACGACGGTGAGCCGTGGATCCAACGGACGTCCAACTCGCGAGGCCGGCGAAGCGGGCGGTCGACATCCGTGAAGGGTGTGCCTGCGGACATGACGTCTCCTGAGTGCGTCGTCTTAGCGGACCGGGTACGGCGCACATCTCGTCCGGGGCCGGCACTTGAGAGCCTCCGCCGCGAAGCTACCACGCGGTCGGTCGACGCCTCCGGCGATGTCGGCGCCCCGCCACGTCGTGGCCGTCGACGGACACGAGCTGTTCCTCTCCCAGGTCGGCCCGCGCGGCGGCGCGGCACCCGGCCACCGCTTCCTGCCCGACCTGATCCGGCCGGGCAGGGTCTTCGACCTCATCGTGCCCCTGGCCCAGGTCACCGAGGGCTACCGGGCGATGGACGAGCGCCGCGCGGTCAAGGCCCACCTGGAGCCCTGACCGCGCGGACGCGGGGGATTACTGTCCGACCGGGTTGAGGTACGTGCCCGGGTGGGTGGCACCGTCCTGCTTCAGGATCTGGCCGCCGAAGGGCCACTTCAGGGTGAAGTGCTTCGTCTCGTTCGGCGGGGTGACCAGGAACGTCGCGGGGACGAACTTCTCCTTCTGCGGCGTGGACCTGGCAACGGGGAGCAGGTTGATGCTGAAGTCCGTCGTGTCCCCCCGCCCCAGGGTGATCCTCGTGGGCCTCTTGGAGGAGCGCACCAGGGACCAGGTGCCGTCGGTCCTCTGGGCGCCGACCATGTCGACACCGGCGAAGCCGGACAGGGTGCAGGTGCGGTTGCTCTTGTTGGTGAACCAGACGAACGCCTGCGTCTGCTTCCCGGGCCGCCCCATCTCCGGCTTCGCGTCGTCCCCGGTGGCGAAACCGGCCTTCAGGTCGGCGGTGTGGCAACGCGACGGCGCGGCCTTGGCGGTGGCCGCCGAGGCCGGGACGGCGGCGACGGCGGTGCCGGCAGCGACGATCGCCGCAAGGGCCACGGTGGTCGTTTTGGTCTTCATGCGTGTTCGGTTCCCCTCGAATACGACTCGGTGCGCGAGGTCAGTGCGCACCCACGCACCTGTAGACGCTCGATGCCCGGCTGTGGTTCGTCTCCAGTGGCCTCTACATGGACGGACCTGTGCTGGCCGGCTGGGCGGCGTCCGATTGCCTTGCGCGAGCGGCGGTTGCCGGCAGTGTCGCGGGCGATCAGGTCGCTCGCGCCGTCGCCGGTGATGTCGCCGACGCCGACCACTACGTCTGCACAGACTCGGTGGTAAATGCCTGGACATCGGCCGCGGTGATCGGGGAGGCTTCGCGCGATGACGAGAATCGACGACACACCGCCCGCGTGGGACGAGCGCTCCCAGCTCACCACGTTTCTCGACTACGCACGGGACACCGCCCGCGCCAAGTGCGAGGGTGTCTCCGCGGAGAACGCCCGCAAGGCGCTCCTGCCCGGCTCACCGCTGATGACCATGAGCGGAGTGATCAACCATCTCCGCTGGGTCGAGTACCACTGGTTCCAGGTGGTCTTCCTCGGGGAGGAGGACCGGGGCCCCTGGACGGATGAGGACCCCGACCGCGAGATGCGTATCGCCGTCGAATTCCCGCTGGCGCAGTTGCTCGAGGAGTACGCCGAACAGAGCGCCCGCTACCGCGAACTGGTCGCCGGGAACGACCTGGACAAGCGGGCTGAGGGAACCATCCGCAACGGCCTCCACGTCGACCTGCGCTGGATCCTGCTGCACCTCACCGAGGAGACAGCCCGCCACAACGGTCACCTCGACATCCTGCGCGAGTTGCTCGACGGCACGACCGGTATCTAGGTCCGGCGGCAGCGACGGTGCCCGGGACCGTCACGGTCCGCTCGTCCAACGCGTCAAAGATCCCACGGGTGGATCTGGGTCAGCAGGCCGCGCAGTCGGTCTGTGAGGGTGACACTGGACGGCGGCTCTACTATCACCAGGCACCTCAGTCCCCGAGTAACGGTGACCGCGGGCTCAGGGGCCGATGCGCCGGCCCGGCACAGCCCCCTGAAGGGGTTTACGGCGGAGAGGGCAGGATTCGAACCTGCGTGGGCCCCGAGGGGGCCCGACCGTGAGGCGAGCTCGCTGGTCCCCGATCAACCACTCCGGGCACCTCTCCCCGTGTCCGGCTCCGGGGACTTACCCCTGCGCCGTTCACGAGACCGACTCTCGCAAGATGCGCTGACAGCACGCTGACATGCTCGTCCGCCGCACACCCGCGCGACATCGGCCTCGTGCCCGGCGTCAGTTGTGACTGGGTCGGCCAGTGCGAGGCGTCACCGTCCTCCTGCGTAGACGCCGAGGCTCTCGGGCGACCGGTTTGCGCCGCCCCACTTTCCGGCGGGCCACGGCACGGTGACAGCGGTGACGACATGCCGAGCGTCACCCCCGGCGTGCCAGCGTCCGGTGAACCTGTTGATCCGGTCTTCGCCGACGACCGGTCCGGGCACGGTGAAGTCGGCCGTGAAGGTATGACATTCCGGATCGGGCGTGATGGCGCATTCCATGAAGTCCAGCCAGCGGCCGGTCAGGGGGAACCACGCCTTGTAAACGCTCTCCTTGGCGCTGAACAGCAGCCGGTCCCAGTGGACGCGAGGGTGGGTGACCGCCAGCCGACTCAGTGCCGTTCGCTCCTCGGGCAGCGCGGTCAGCTTCTCCACGCCCTCGGGCAGAGCGGCATGCGGCTCGGCGTCGATACCGATCGAGGCGAACATAGTGCGATGAGCTACCGCCGCCGCTCGGTAGCCGTCACAGTGCGTCATGCTGCCGACCACCCCGTCCGGCCACTGCGGTGCACCCTTGGGGCCCGGCACGATCGGTCCGGGTGTCGCTCCGATGCGTCTCAGCGCCGCGCGGGCGCACAGACGGACGGCGGCGAACTCGCGGCGGCGCTTGTCGACCGCGCCGGCCACGACGGCCGCCTCCTGCGGATGCAGGTCGATGTGCGGTGGATCGGCGAACAGTTCGGCAACGGCGACACCGGAGGGGAGGAGGGCGCTCAGCAATCCGGTGCCGACGGATCCCGTGATCACGAGTGACCGCCCGCTCGCTCCGTGTGGCGAATGACGCAAATCCTGTCCACTGCATCCTCCAGATTCGACTCGCGAGGTGGGGGTGAGGGTCCGGGAATCCCCGGTGTGTGCTGCGCGAGTGACCGTCTTGCCCGCTGCCCGGACGGGTAGGAAGGTCACGCTCAGTAAGGCGAAAAGTGACCCCAGGACGCTGTAGACGCGAGTGATCCACCGGGTTACGTTCTACATGCAACGGATGACACGGGGGAGTGTGCTGGTGCAGACGAGTGTGATTTCTGGCCCGTTATATCACCGAATATGTGGCTCAAACAGGTGGCGGCACGGCTGCACGCAGCTCCCCGTTCACCACCCCTGCGGTTCTGTCTCGTGACCGCCCGGCACGTCGTGCTGGGCCTGCCGACGCTCGCCACCGGTGGCCTCTCCGAGAACTGGCTGTTACGCGAGTCCGGCGACCTGCACTGGTCGCTGATCGGTGAGTACTTCGGCACCTCGGTCACCAAACTCGCCGACGCCGACGGCACCCGGTTGCTTCCGGCCTTCGTCCGGGTCCGCCACACCGCGAGCGCCTCGCTCGCCGCCTTCGCCGAGCTCGACGAAGGCGAGATGAGCGGTGAACTGACCAGACTGGACGACCGGCGGTTCCTGTCCGACATCCGCTTCGCCACCGGCACGGCACACGTCGACGTCCGGCTGCTCACCGTTTTCGTCCGCCGCTCGGACCGCAACTGGCTGGTTCCCGGCGTGCCACAGCTGCCCGGCTGCCTGCCGGCCCGGGAGCCGGACGCCGACCAGCTGGCCTTCCTGCACGACTTCCAGGAGCAGAGCGGTCGCCACACGGATGGTCCCGGACTGCACACCGAGCGTTACGAGCTCAATCCGGTCGTCGACGTCAACGCCCTCGGCCTGCTCTACTTCGCCTCCTACCCGCACATCAACGACCACGGCGAGCGCCGGTACCTGCACTCGCTGGCACCAGGCGGCGAGTGGGCCACCGCGGCCACCACCGTCAGACGCGACATCGTGTACCTGGCGAACTGCGGCGCCGAGGACACCGTGCGGTACCGGCTGGACGACCTGCGTCTGGAGGACGGTCACCGGGCGGTGCTGACCTCGACGTTGCTGCGCGAGGCCGACAACAGGCCGCTGGCCCGGATCGAGACGGTCAAGGCACTGCGCGGGTCCAGCGTGTTCGGCGGGCTCTGGGGTGACTCCGTCGCGCCCCGCGCCGCGCCGGCCCCGAGGGAACCCGCGCCCGCGACCGACGACGCCCTGGAAACGGTGCTGCTGCAGCTGCTGGAACGGGCGCTCGGACGGCCGGCCGGTTCCCTGACCGCCGACGACGACCTGCGGCGGTACGGCCTGGACAGCGTCGCGCTTGCCGAGATCGTGGCGCTGGCCCATGACGAACACGGCTTGCAGATCGATCCCAGCGCCATGTTCCAGGCCTTCACCGTCGAGGCCATGGCGCAGGTGATACGCGGCGAGGACCGCGAACCCCGACCGGTCACCGCCACGGCCGCACCGAAGCCGGGCGCCTCGGCACCGATCGCGGTGATCGGCATGGCCGGACGCTTCCCCGGGGCGGCCAGCGTGAGTGAACTGTGGGACCTGCTCGGCCGCGACGAGGACGCGATCCGCGACATCCCGATCGACCGCTGGGACACCGCCGCGCACCCGGATCTGGTGGGCCGGGCGGCCCTGCTCGACGACATCCGCCGCTTCGACCACGAATTCTTCGCCGTCAGCCCCCGCGAGGCCGCGCTGATGGATCCCCAGCAGCGGCTCATGCTCGAGGTGGCGTGGGCGACCGCCGAGGACGCGGGACAGGACCCCACCAAGCTGTCGGGCAGCCGGACCGGTGTGTACACCGGGGTCTGCCACTCCGACTACGCCACCGTGCTGGCCGAGCACGCCGGTCGCGACGAACCGCACCTGAGCGTCGCGGTCTCTCCTTCGCTGGTGGCCAACCGGGTCTCGTACGCCCTGGGCCTGCGCGGCCCGAGCGTCACCGTGGACACACTCTGCTCGTCGTCGCTGGTCGCGGTGGCCCAGGCCATCGCGGCGCTGCGGGCCGGAGCATGCGACCAGGCCTTCGCGGGCGGCGTCAACGTGCTGTGCGACCCGGGACGGCACGCGGCGTACCAGCGCGCCGGCGTACTGAGCCCACGCGGACGCTGCCACACCTTCGACGACGACGCCGACGGCTACGTCCGCGGCGAGGGGGCATGCGCGTTGCTGCTCAAACCCCTCGACCGGGCGCTCGCCGACGGCGACCGGGTGCACGCGGTCATCCGCGAGGTGGCGGTCAACCACGGTGGGCAGGCGCAGTCGTTCACCGCGCCCAACCCCGAGGCCCAGGCCGACCTGCTGGTCAGCGCCTACACCACGGCGGCCGTCGACCCCGCCACCGTCGGCTACCTCGAGGCGCACGGCACCGGTACCCGGCTGGGCGACCCGATCGAGGTGTCGGCCATGGTGGCGGCGTTCCGCCGGCTGTACGCGCACAGCCGGCATCCGATGCCGGACGCACCACACTGTGGCATCGGATCCCTCAAGACCAACATCGGTCATCTGGAGGCCGCCGCCGGTGTCGCCGGCATGATCAAAGTCATTCTCGCCCTGCGCCACCGGACGCTGCCGGCCACCCGCAACGTGCGCCGGACGAACCGCATGATCAACCTGTCCGGTTCGCCGCTGCGGCTCCAGCTGGAACAGGCCGCGTGGGAGCCGCCGCCCGGCGGCGGCCCCCGCCGGGCCGGGGTCAGCTCGTTCGGCATGGGCGGCACGAACGCGCACGTGGTCCTGGAGGAGGCACCGCCGGCAGCCGGGGCACCGCCGGTCGGCCGGGTGACGGTGCCCGTGTCGGCCCGCACCCCGCAGGCACTGCGGGACGCGCTCGTCGCGCTGCTGGACGTGGTGAGGTCACCGCAAGCGCCCCCACTCGCCTCGATCGCCCGGACGATGAGCACCGGCCGGGCCCGGCTGGCCTGCCGCGTCGCCGTCACGGCGGCAGACCTCGGCGAACTCGCGGACGCGCTGGCCGCCGCCGTCGACGCCGAGCCGCTCACCGGCGACGCCGGGACCGAGGGCCCGGTGCCTGCCGCCCCCGTCGTGTCGCTGCCGAGCTACCCCTTCCGGCGGGACCAGCACTGGGCGGCGCCCACCGCCGTGCCGCAATCGCCTAGCCCCGCCCCGCAGTTCCTCACCGCGGCCTGGCAGGACGCGCCGCCACCCGCGCCGGCGCAGCGCGGCCGTTTCCTGGTCCTCACGACGGACCCGAGCCTCGCGACGACGCTGTTCGGCGACGACGCCGTCGCGCATCGCCCCGGCGATCCGCTGCCCACCGTGCGGGGCCTGGCCGGCGTCGCCGATCTGGTCGACTGGGGAGAACCGGGCGCTCTGGTCACCGAGCGGATCCAGGTGCTGCGCGAGGTGCTCGGCCGGCATCCGCGCACCGGCCTGCGCTGCCTGCACGTCAGCGGCGCTCGCCGCTCGGCGCTGGCCGGCTTCTACCGCGCCGTCTCCGGAGAACTGCCCATGGTCGTCTCCCGCACCGTCCGGGTCGACGGTGACCTCGCCGACCTGGCCGCCGCGGTCGCGGCCGAGAGCACGGCCGACGACCAGGAGACCGAGATCCGGTACGCCGGCTCCCGACGACGGCGCAGCGTGGCCGGGTTCGCCCGGCCCGGCGACGTCGATCCGCTGACCGGTCTCGACCGGGGCGCCGTGCTGATCACCGGGGGCACCGGTGCCATCGGCCTGCGCCTCGCCGAGCACCTGGCCGACCGGGGTGCGCGGCACCTCGTCCTGATCGGCCGCTCCGAGCTGCCCGCCCGCAACCGCTGGGCGTCCCTGGCCGCCGAGCCGTCGACCGACCCGTTGCTGCGCACGCGCCTCACCGCCCTGCTGGCCCTCGCCGAGCGGGGCGTGAAGCTCTCGGTCCACACCCATGCGCTGAACGACGCGGTCACGCTGCGCAGGCTGATCAACCGGCATCGAGGCCGCGCCGGAGGGATCGCGGCGGCCTTCCACTGCGCGGGGGTCATGCACCAGCCCCGGTCGTTCCTGGCCAAGACGGCCGACGAGATCGCCGTCGTGCTACGGCCCAAGCTCGCCGTGGAGACACTGTGGGCTGCGTTCGGCAGCCGGCTGCCGCGCCTCATGGTCCTGTTCTCCTCGATCGCGGCCGGGTCGCCCCGGCTGGCCGGGGGCTATCTGGACTACGCCGCGGCCAACAACGTCCTCGACGACTTCGCCGAGGCGCACGCGGACGAGCCCGGGTGCGTGGTCCGGTCGCTGCGGTGGCCGCTGTGGCGGGACGTCGGAATGGGCGAGCGGCGTACCAGCGCCGGGACCGAACTGGGCATCCCCGACCTGGCGGAGGGCGACGCGCTGCGACTGCTCGACCTGGCGCTGCGGGTGCCGGGCGAACCGGTGCTGCTGCCCTGCCTGACGCGCCGGACCGCGGTGCCGGCCGACGAACTGTTCCGGGCGCCCCGGCGCGACCCCGATCCCGCCCCCGAGCCGGTCACCGCCCCGGCGGACGAGCCGGACGCGGCCGAGATCGACTGGCTGGCCGACGTCGTGGCCCGGACAACCCGCACCGAACGGTCCCTGCTGCGGCCCGACACCCACCTCGTCGACCTCGGTGTGGACTCGTTGCTGATGGCCGAGCTGGTCCGCGATCTCGAGGCAGCACTCGGCGACGTCGTGGACCCCAGCCTGCTCCAGGATCACCCCACACTGGCCCGGCTCGCCGCCGCGCTCACCGCCGCGGGAGCGCGTGCCCCGGCCACCGGCCCGGTGGCGTCCGCGGCAGAGCGTGTTCCGGCGACCGGCCCGGTGGCCTCCGCGGCGGAGCGTGCCCCGGCCACCGCCCCGGTGGCATCCGCGGCGCCGGCACGGACGTCCGCCGCGGACGGTGCCGCGACGCGGATCGCGGTCATCGGGATGGGCTGCCGACTGCCCGGCGCAGCCGACCCGGAGCAGCTCTGGCAGGCACTGCTCGCCGGGCGGGACCTGGTCGGCGACGTGCCGGCGGACCGCTGGGACACCACGGCCCTCTACCGGCCGGACGGCGGACCCGGGTTCAGCCAGAGCCGGTGGGGCGGCTTCCTCGACGACGCCGCCCTGTTCGACCCGGGCTACTTCGGCTTCGACGACGAGACGGCACGTCAACTCGACCCCCTGATACGCAAGACGCTCGAGGTCGCCGTCGAGTGCGTGCACGACGCCGGGTACACCGCTGAGGAGTTACGTGGCCGCCGGGTCGGAGTCTTCGTCGGCGGCCGGACGGGCAATCACCGCGCACACCTGCGGCCGCTGACCCGCGAGTCGATCGTCGGGATCAACCAGAACTACATCGCGGCGCACGTGTCGCACTTCCTCGACCTCGCCGGGCCGAACCTCGTGATCGACAGCGCCTGCTCGTCGGCGCTGGTCAGTGTGCACCTGGCCGCGCAGAGCCTGATGCTGGGCGAGTCCGAGATGGCACTGGCCGGCGGTGTGGACCTGCTGCTGGACGAGGAGCCGTACCTGATGCTCAGCGCCGGCAAGGCGCTGTCACCGACCGGACGCTGCCGCACCTTCGACGAGTCCGCCGACGGCTTCGTCCCGGGCGAGGGCGCCGGGCTGGTGCTGCTGAAGCGTCTCGACGCCGCCGAACGCGACGGCGACCGCATCCTCGCGGTCATCGAAGCGTCCGGTGTCAACAACGACGGCCGCACCATGGGCCACACCACCCCGAACGGGGCCGCCCAGCGGGCGCTGATCAGCGAGGTGCTCGCCCGCGGCGGCATCGACGCGCGCACCATCGGATACGTCGAGGCGCACGGCACCGGCACGATGATCGGCGACCCGATCGAGCTGCAGGCGCTGACCACCGTCTACCGGCAGCACACCGGCGACCGGGAGTACTGCGGGATCGGCAGCGTCAAGAGCTCGATGGGCCACCTGCTCAGCGCCGCCGGGATCGCCGGATTCATCAAGGCCGTGCAGACGCTCCGGCACGGACTGATCGTCCCGACCCTGCACTGCGAGCGACCCAATCCGCGGTTCGCGTTCGGCGAGTCACCGTTCTTCCCCGCACGGACCACGACCGAACTGCCCGCCGGCAGCCGCGTCGCGGTCAGCGCCTTCGGATTCGGCGGCACCAACGCCCACGTCGTACTCGGCCCCGGCGCCCCCGAGGGGACCGGGCGGGCTCCGCTGCCCTCACCGGAGTACCGGCGCCGCCGGTTCTGGCACCACCGCGCCGGGATCCTCACGACTCCCGCCCGCCCCGCCGCGAGACCGGTCCGGTCGGCGCGCCTCGATCTCACCGTCACGCCGGTCGCGGCCCCCGCGCTCGACCGTTCCCACCGCTGAGCCGCGACCACCGGGAGACAACACGTGAACCGTCTGGCTGCTCGCTGCCTTCTCCGGCTGACCGGGGACAACCCGATCGTCGACGACCACCGCGTGCACGGGGTGCGCACACTGCCCGGCGTGACCTTCCTCGACATCGTGTACCGCCTGCTCCGCGAGCGCGGTGTCGAGCCGGGCGACGCCGGGCTCAGTGACATCCTCTTCGTCGAACCCCTCACCACCACCGAGGACTTCGACCGGGAAGTCACGGTCCTGCTGGAGCCCGACGGCGACATCACACATGTCACCGCGACCAGCCGGCGTGTGCGCGACGGCGCCCCGGCCGACGACGGGCGGACCACGCATGTACGGGCCGTCCTCCGCGTCGGCCTGCCGGCCCTGACCGGATCACCGCTCCCGGCGGGAGCCGCGCCACCGCGCGACATCGGCGAGGTCTACACGATCGGCAGGTCGGCCGGGATCGAACACCGCGACTTCATGCGCTGTCACGGCACGATGCGGGTCGAGGCCGACACGGTGCGGGCGCGGCTCGCTCTCGGTGCCGAGGCGCGGGCCACGTCGACCGACTTCATGCTGCACCCGGCCCTGCTCGACGGGTCGACCATGCAGGCGTACGCGCTGGCCTTCGCCGGGGACGGAGCCGACGAGCGGCCCCTGATCCCCCTGCACATCGGAGAGTTCCGCGCGGTGCGGCCGCTCGGCGACACCTGCACGGTGGAGATGCGGCTCACCTCGGCGGGCCCGGCCGCCGACATCGTCAAGGCCGACATCGACCTGTACGACGCCTCGGGCGCGCCGGCCGCCCGATTCACCGGCCTGGTCCTCAAACGGGTCCGCTCCACCGAGGCGATCACCCGGCTCACCGCTTCCAGGGCCGCGGCACCCGCGCCCGTGGCCGCTCCCACGCCGACGCCCGGCGCCTCGCTGCGCGCCGAGATCGTCGAGCTGGTCCGGCAGGTCGCGGCCGACCCGGACCTGCTGGAGGTGGAGGGTGACCGCGGCTTCTACGACCTCGGTCTGGAGTCGACGGACCTGCTCGCCCTGGTGCGCTCCTTCGAGGAGCGGTGGAACATCACGCTGTACCCGACGCTGCTGTTCGAGTACCCCACCGTCGACGCGGTCACGGAGCACCTGGCCGGCCTGATCCCGGACCGGCCGCGCGCCGAGGCGCCGCCGCCCGACGACACCCCGGCCACCACCGCCTGCCTCACCGGCACATGGCAGCCGGCGGCCCGGCCGGACCCGCCGTCGATCGGGTCCCTGCTGGTCATCGGCGACGCCCGGTTGCGGCCGGATCAGATCACCGCACGGCGCGGCCCCGCCTTCCGGCGGCTGGGGGAGCGGGAGTACGAGCTGCGTCCCAGCGCACCGGACGACCTGCGAGCCCTGCTGGCCGACCTGCCCGGCGCCCCCGACTCGGTCGTGCACCTCGCCCCGCGCGCCGACGCCGACCCAGCGGAGGGCGTGGAGACCGCGTGCCGGGAGATGCTGGCGCTCGCCCGGGTACTGCTGGACGCCCCGGTGCCGGTGGTGCACGTCGCTCAGCCGCTGGTCGCCGCCGCGGTGGCCGGAATGGCCCGCACCATCCGTCTGGAGCAGCCGCGGCTGGCCGTGACCGCGGTGGAATGCGTGGGCGACCCCGATCCCCGGGCCGTTCTCGCCGAACTGTCCGGCCACGGCGAGACCTGGGTCCGGCACGACGGCGGCCGGCTCGTGCGTCGCTACCGCGACGCGGCGCCCGGCGGAGCACGGCCGCTCCGGTCCGGCGGTGTCTATCTGATCACCGGTGGCGCGGGCGGCCTGGGTCGGGCGCTCGCCGCGTCCTTCACCGCACAGGGCGCCACGGTGGTACTCGCCGGGCGCACCCCGTCCAAGCAGGTGCCGAACGCCGAGTTCGTACGCGCCGACGTGACCATGGCCGCCGACGTGCGGGCCCTGGTCGACGGGGTCGTCGCCCGGCACGGCCGCCTCGACGGGGTGGTGCACGCCGCCGGGGTCCTCAGGGACGGCCTGCTGGCCGGAAAGTCACCGGAGGACCTGTCGGCGGTGCTGGCGCCCAAGGTGCGCGGCACCTTGCTGCTGCACGACGCGACCCGCCATCTCGGCCTGGACTTCTTCGTCGCCTTCTCGTCGGTGACCGGTGTCGCGGGCAACGTCGGGCAGGCGGACTACGCCGCGGCGAACGCCTTCGTCGACGCGTGCGCACGTGAGTACGGGTTCACCTCCGTCGCCTGGCCGCTCTGGGCGGACGGGGGCATGCGCACCGACGCGGCGACCGAGGCGGTGTTCCGGCGGCAGGGACAGGTTCCGCTTCCGACCGGCGCGGGCCTCGCGGTGTTCGACGCGATCCGGGACCAGCGGGGCGGTGAGGTCGTCGTGCTGCACGGACGCCCCGACCGTGCCCGCCGGGCTCTGGAGCTGCGCGAGCCGGAGACCGGTTCCGTTGCCACGGAACCGGAACCATCCGTGGCAACGGAACCGGAACCGTCCCTGACCGCAGTCCGCGACGCCGCCGCGACGACCGTTCGGGAACCTCTCGCGGCGACCGCGGGCGATCCGCGGCCCTCCGGCCGGGACATCGCCGTGATCGGTGTGGCGGGCCGGTATCCGATGGCTCCCGACCTGGACCGGTTCTGGGCGAACCTGCTCGACGGACGCGACTGCGTCACCGAGATCCCGGAACAGCGCTGGCGGCCGGCCGGCTTCTTCGAGCCGGAGCGGGCCGCCGGGCGCTCGTACAGCAAATGGGGCGCCTTCCTGGACGGGATCGACGAGTTCGACCCCGCGTTCTTCCGGATCACCCCACGCGAGGCCGAGGGCATGGACCCGCAGGAACGGCTGTTCCTCCAGACCGCGTGGCACGCGTTGGAGGACGCGGGCATCCCCCGCGCCGCGGTCGCCGGCCGGCCCGTGGGCGTGTTCGCCGGCGTCATGTTCACCCAATACCAGATGCTCGGCCTCGGCGCCGAGGAACGGCTGCCGGTGCTGCCGACGTCCTTCACCTCGGCGGTCGCGAACCGGGTCTCCTACTTCCTCGACGCGCGCGGTCCCAGCCTCGCGCTGGACACCATGTGCTCGTCGTCGCTGACAGCGCTGCACCTGGCCTGCGAGAGCCTGCGCTCCGGAGAGAGCGAACTGGCGCTGGCCGGCGGCGTGAACCTGATCGTCCACCCGTACAAATATCTGCACCTGAGCCAGGTCGGGTTCGTCTCGTCGGACGGGCGGTGCCGGGCCTTCGGCGCCGGCGGCGACGGGTACGTTCCAGGTGAGGGCGTCGGTGTCGTCGTCCTCAAACCCCTGGCAGCCGCCGTGGCGGACGGCGACCGCGTGCTCGGGGTGATCAAAGGCAGCGCGGTCAACCACGGCGGGCGCGCCGGCGGCTTCTACGTCCCGAACCCGACGGCGCAGGCGGACGTGATCCGGCAGGCGCTGGACCGCGCCGGCGTGGACCCGGCCACGGTGAGCTACCTGGAGGCGCACGGCACCGGCACCGCCCTCGGTGACCCGGTGGAGATCTCCGCGCTGAGCCAGGTCTTCGCAGCCGGCGACACCCGGCTCGGCTCGGTGAAGTCCGGCATCGGACACCTGGAGTCCGCGGCCGGCATCGCCGGGCTGACCAAGGTGCTGCTGCAGCTGAGGCATCGCACTCTGGTGCCCTCGCTGCACGCGCGGCCGGCGAACGAGGCGATCGACTGGGAGCGATCCCCGCTCAGCGTCCAGCAGGACGCCGGTCCGTGGCACACCACCGGCGACGTGCCCCGGCGGGCCGGCATCAGCGCGTTCGGCGCCGGGGGCAGCAACGCCCACGTCGTCGTCGAGGAGTACTCGACACCGGCACCCGGCACCACGGACGGCCCGCAGGTGGTGCTGCTGTCCGCCCGCACCCCGCGGGCCCTGCGCCTGCTCGCCGAGCGTTACGCCGAACTGCCCGCCGGGGACCAGGTGGCGGACCTGGCCGACGCGGCCGGGTTCCCCGACGCCGACCGGGACGCGCCCTTCGAGGAGTTGGGTCTGGACGCGGACGATCTGCGCCGGCTGATGCGGGCCGTGGCCGCCCGAAGCCAAGGACAGCCGCCCCGGGTGGATGCCCAGTCGAGTCTGTCCGCCCTGGCCGCGGCACTGGACGGCGCAGTCCCGCTGGCGGACATCGCCCACACCACGCAGGCCGGGCGCGATGCGATGGCCGAGCGGCTGGCCGTGGTGGCCACCGACGTCGAGGAACTCCGCACGGCTCTGCGGGGCTTCCTGAACGGTGACGAGTCGCGCGTCCACCGCGGACGCGCCACGGAGCCGGTCGACACGCCCGCGTCGGCCGACCCGGACACACTGGCCGCGGCCTGGGTGAAGGGCGCCGCCCCGGACTGGGGCGTGCTGCACCGCGAGCGGCGGCCCCGCAAGACCTCCCTGCCCGGCTACCCGTTCGAGCGGGTGCGCTGCTGGGTCGGGACGGGCACCGACGCAACCGGCGCCACCGGCCGCGGCACCGCTGATGCGCCCGCCGCGGCGGCGCCACGCCCGGCGCAGGTGTCGCTGGGCGCCGACGTTCCGCGGTGGGAGCCCTGTCCCGCCCCCGAGCCGGTGACGCCGGACGGCCCGGTCGTGGTGCTCTACGCACCGGAACGCACGGGACTGGCCGCCGAACTGGCCGCCCGGCATCCCGGCGCGCAGCGCGTCGAGATCGGTGGCCCGGTGACCGTGGACCCGCGGGTGGTCTACCTGCTCACCGGCCCGGCGCCCACGGACGGTTGCGAAGCCTCGCGGGTCGCCGGCGGGGAAGCGGCCGGAGTCCGGGCGCTGGCCGGGTACGCCCGCCGCTGGGCACGGCTGCCCGAGATCGACTGGATCGTGGTCACCGCAGGGGCGGCCGCCGCGCCCGGACGGCGGCTCACCGACCCGTACGCGGCCGGGGTACACGGCTTCGCCCGGGTGCTGGAGAACGAGCACCGCGGGTGGTCGGTCGCCGTCGTCGACCTCGACCCGGCCCACCTGACCGCTGACGTGCTGGTACCGGCGCGGCGCGGAACGCGGATCGCCTGCACCGGGACGACCGCGCACCGGCAGGTGCTGGGCGAGGCGCCCGCGCCGCACGGCCCCGAGCTGCTGCGCCGGGGCGGCCGCTACCTGATCGTCGGTGGCGGCGGCGGTATCGGCCTGGCCCTGGCGCGCAAGCTGGTGGTGGAGTGGGACGCGGAGGTCGTGCTGGTCGGCCGCCGGGAGCGTCCCGACCTCGCGGCCGAGCACCGGATCCGCTACCTGCGCGCCGACGCCTCCGACGCGGGGCAGCTCACCGCGGTACTCGAACAGGCCGGCCCGGTGCACGGGATCATGCACGCGGCGATGGCGCAACGCTCCCGCCTGGTGCGCGACCTCTCCGACGACGACCTCGCCGAGAGCCTGACGGCCAAGTCCGGTGTCGCCGCCGCCCTGGTGGACACCATCGACGCGACGGATCTCGACTTCCTCCTCTTCTTCTCCTCCGCCCAGTCCTTCCTCGGCGAGCCCGGCCTGGCCGGCTACGCGGCCGGATCGACCTTCCTCGACGCCTATGCGCACACCCTCGACGAACGCCTGCCGTACCCGGTCCGGGCCGTCGACTGGGGTTTCTGGGGCACGGTCGGCTCGGTCGCCACCGAGAAGCACCGCGCCGAACTGACCGCCGCCGGATTCCACTCCATCACCCCCGACACCGGCCTCACCGCGCTGACCGAGGCGCTGCGCCGGCCGGCTCCGCAGCTCCTGGTGGTGCCCGGCACGGCCGCCCTGCGGGAGCGGATGACCCCCAGCGAAGGGACGACACCGGCCGTGACACCTGCCGAGGGGCTGTTGACCAGCGCCGACCTGCGCGTCGTCGACGACTTCCACGCCGTCGACGAGAAGATGTCCGCCATCGCCCGCGGCGCCCTGCTGGCCGTGCTGCACGAGATGGGCGCCTGGCAGGGACCCGACCCGGACGCGGCCGAGGTCGCCCGCAGGGTGGGGGTCACCCCCCGCTACGACCGCCTGCTGCACACCCTGCTGACCATGCTCGCCGACGACGGGGTGCTCACCGTCCACCAGAACAGGTTCCGGCCGGATCGGGCCGCGCTCGCCGAGGCCCTCGCCGGCGGGCACGCCGAGCGCCTCGGCGAACTGGCCGCGGCCCATCCGGCGTCCGCGGTCTTCGTCGAGCTGCTACGCCGCTGCCTCGACCGCTACCCGATGCTGCTCCGCGGCGAGTTGCTCGCCACCGACCTGCTGTTCCCCGCCTCGGGCACCTCCGCGATGGAGCGGATCTACCGGGACAACCCGATCAGCGACCTCTACAACGACGTGCTCACCGCGAGGCTGCTGGAGCACGTCGGCCGGCGCCGGGACCGGCTGCGCCCCGGCGAGCGGATCCGGATCGTCGAGGTCGGCTCGGGCACCGGCGGCACCACCGCTGGTCTGCTGCGTGCCCTGGCTCCCCACGGCGAGCACCTGGAGTACTGGTACACCGACCTGTCGGCGGCGTTCCTGGCCCACGGCCGCCGGGAATTCGGCGCGCGCTACCCCTTCGTGCGGTTCAAGCGCCTGGACCTCGACACCGACCCGGTCACCCAGGGCTTCCCCGCGGACGCCTTCGACATCGCTGTCGGCGCGAACGTGCTGCACGCCACCTCGGACGTGAGCCGCGCCGTGCGGCACCTGCGCACCGTGCTGCGCACCGGCGGGCGACTGTTGCTCAACGAGCTGACCACGGTCACCCTGGCCGCCACCGTCACGTACGGACTGTTCGACGGCTGGTGGGCACACACCGACGCACACCTGCGGCTGCCCGGATCGCCGCTGCTGGACGTGGCCGGCTGGAGCGCGGTGCTGACCGGCGCCGGCTACGACGGGTTCCGGGCCCTGCCCACGGACGGTGAGACCAGCCGCAACTTCCAGCACGTCGTCGTGGCCACCGCCGCGGCACGAGCCACCGAACCGGCGCCGGGGACGGCGTCCGGGCGGGTCGCGGCACAGCGGGCCCCGGAGGACGACGGCGCCTCGTTCACCGCCGAGCTGCTGGCACTGACCTCGGAGGCATCAGGCATCCCCGTCGAGGATCTTGACCTGGACACCGAGATCGGTGACTACGGCTTCGACTCGGTCAGCTACGGTCTGCTCGCCGGGCGGCTCAACGACACCTTCGGTCTCGACGTGACGCCTGCCCTGTTCTACGAGACCGCCACCCTGCGCGCACTGGTCGCGCGGCTCGACCGCGACTACGGCGCCACCCTGCGGGAACGGTATGCACGGACCGTACCGGAGGCGACGGAAGCCGAGGCGCCGCCGCGCTCCGCGCCGCAGACCGGACCCGACGACCCGATCGCGGTGATCGGGATGGCTGCGCGGCTGCCCGGCAGCCGAGACCTGGACGACTTCTGGAACCACCTGGTCGCCGGGGACGACCTGGTCACCGACGTGCCCGCGGACCGGTGGGACTGGCGGTCCCTGCCCCCCGACGTCCTGGCCCGGCGCGGCGGCTTCATCAGCGACGTCGACATGTTCGATCCGCTGTTCTTCGGGATCTCGCCGCAGGAAGCCGCCGGTATGGACCCTCAGCAGCGGCTGCTGCTGGAGGGCGTGTGGACCGCGCTGGAGGACGCCGGCCTGCCGCCCGGCACACTCGCCGGCTGGCCGGTCGGGCTGTTCGTCGGCGCGGGGTCCAGCGACTACGACGAGATCCGGCGCCGCTCGGACGTGCCCGTCGACGCGCACGCGGCCACCGCGACCGCGCACTCCATCCTGGTCAACCGGGTGTCCTACCTGCTGGACCTGCGCGGGCCGAGCGAGCCGGTCAACACCGGCTGCTCCAGCTCCCTGGTCGCGATCCACCGCGCCGCCGCCGCGATCCGCTCCGGGGAGTGCGACATCGCGGTCGCCGGAGGCATCAACCTGATCCTGTCCCCGCACAACCACCTGCTGCTCAGCCGCACCGGCATGCTCAGCCCGTCCGGGCGGTGCCGGGCGTTCGACGCCCGCGCGGACGGGTTCGTCCGGGGAGAAGGGCTGGGCCTGGTCGTGCTGACCCGGTTCGGCGCGGCGGGTCGGCACCGGGTACGGGGGCTGCTGCGCGGCTCCGCGGTCAACCACGGCGGCCGGGCCCGTTCGCTGACCGCGCCCAACCCCGCCGGACAGGCCGCGATGATCGTACGCGCCCACACGGAGGCCGGCGTCGACCCGGCGACCGTGGGATACCTGGAGACCCACGGCACGGGCACCGAGCTGGGCGACCCGGTCGAGATCAACGGGTTGCGGCTGGCCTTCGAGGAGCTGGCGGGCCGCCACGCCGGGCTGCCCGGCGCGCCGTTCTGCGGCCTGGGCGCGGTCAAGGCGAACATCGGGCACCTGGAGTCCGCCGCGGGCATCGCCGGGTTGCTCAAGGTCCTGCTGGCGATGCGCCACGGCATCCTGCCGCCGGTGGCCGGGCTGGGCGAGCCCAACCCGCACCTGCGGCTCGAGGGCAGCCCGTTCCAGCTGATCCGGCGGGCGACCCCCTGGCACCGCCCGCCGGGCGGCGGCAGGCGCCGCGCCGGGATCAGCTCCTTCGGCTACGGAGGAGTGAACGCCCATGTCGTGGTGGAGGAGCCGGCCGAGCCGGCGGTCCCGGCGGCGCCGGCCGGTCCGCTGGTGTTCCCGCTCTCGGCCCGGACCCCCGAGGCCTTGCGCCGCTACGCGACCGCGCTGCGTGCCGCCCTGGACTCGGACGTCGAACTGGTGGACGTGGCCCACACGCTGCAGCACGGCCGGGACGCGATGTCCGAGCGGCTGGCGGTGACCGCCGTCGACCGGCCGACGCTCCTCGCGGCCCTCGGCGCGGCGATCGACGGCACCGGACACCCCGCACTGGCCCACCCCGGGGGCGTCACACCGGCCGACCGGTGGGTGGCCGGAGCAGAGGCTGCCTGGCCGGACACCGGTGGCACGCTGATCCCGCTGCCCACCTACCCGTTCGAGCGACGCCGGTGCTGGATCGGCGCGCGGCCGCAGGAGCCCGACGCACCCGGCGCGCCCGTGGGCGTCTACGCTCCGCGCTGGCAGCGCATCGCGGACGCCGGCACCCGCCCGTCGGCCGACGGACCGGTCTGGCTGCTCGGCGGCGACGACTACCCGGCGAGCGACGTGCACCGGGTCACCTCCACGTCGCTGGACGCGTTGCCCACGCCCACCGTCGTGCACGCGGTCGTCACCGGCGGCGAGCCCGCGGTCCGGGAGCTGTTCCGGGTGATCCGGCACCTGCAGACCCGGCCGGCCGGTGCGGGCGAGCTCACGCTGACCGTGGTCACCCGCGCCGCCGCGGCGGTGGACGGGCCGATCACGGACCCCGTCGCGGCGGCCGCCCACGGACTGGTGAAGTCGGCCCGCCGGGAGTGCGAGAGGTGGCGGATCAGCGCGATCGACGTCGGCCCCGGCGACGACACCACGGTCGCCGCCGCCACGCCCGGCGACTACGCGCTGCGCTCGGGTCGCTGGCACCAGCGGGTGCTCCGGCCGCTCGACGACACCGGCGCCCGGCCGGTGTTCCGCGACGGCGGGACGTACGTGCTGGTCGGCGGCGCCGGGGATGTCGGCCTCGACCTGGCCGAGCACCTGGTCCGGGAACACCGCGCGAAGGTGGTGCTGATCGGCCGGACCCGCCCGGACGGCGCCCGGGCCGACCGGATCGCCTCTTTCGACCCCGCCGGCACGTCCGTGGAGTTCCACCAGGCGGACGCGCGCGACGCGGAACGGCTGCGGGCGGTGTTCGACCGGGTCGGCGTGATCCACGGCGTGGTCAACGCGGCGACGGTGGCGCGAGACCGGTCGCTGGCGGCGCTGGACGAGGACTGGTTCGCCGAGGGGCTGAACGCGAAGACCCGGACCACGCTCGCGGTCGCCGAGGCGATCGGCGGCCGCGACCTGGACTTCTTCGCGGTCTTCTCCTCGCTGCAGTCGTTCCTGGGCAATCCGGGCCAGGCCGCCTACGCCGCCGCCTGCACCGCCCAGGACGCGATCGGGCAGGCACTCGCCGCCCGGTCGCCGTTCCCCGTCCGCGTACTGAACTGGGGGCCGTGGTCGGGCTCGGCGCTCACCGAGCGCCACCGGGACCGTCTGGCCGCGGCCGGTCTTCATCCGCTCCCGCCCCGCACGGGCATCGAGGCACTGGCCGGCGTGCTCGGCCGACAGGAGGTTCAGGTGGCGGTCGTGTCGGGTACCGAGCAGGCCCTGGCCGGAATCGGCGTGCCGACGCCCGACCCGGAACCGGCCCCGCCGGCAGTCACGTCGGCCGTTGTGCAGCCTGTCGCGCAGCCCGTCCCGCCGAGTGCCGAACCGTGGCGTGCGGCGGTGGCCGCCGACCTGCTGGCTCTGGTGCGCGGCGTGGCCGGGCTGGGCGCCGCCGAGCTGACCGAGAACGACCAGCTCAGCCGGTTCGGCTTCGACTCCATCATGTACACCAGGCTCAGCCACCAGGTGAACGTGCGCTGGGACCTGGACGCGACTCCGGCGGCGTTCTTCGGCGTGGCAACCGCCGGCGAACTGGTCGCGAAGATCACCGCGGAGTACGGGGAAGAGCTGGCCCGTCACTATCGTCCCGCGGCATCCACCGCTCCGGCCGTCCCTCCGGCCACGGCCGTTCCGCCCGGGCCCGTCGCTTCCCCCGGGCCGATCGCGGGCACCGGAGCCGCCGGGGTGGCGCAGCCCGCCGGTACGGACGACGTCGCCATCGTCGGCATGGCCGGTCTGCTGCCCGGCTCGGACGACCTGGACGAGTTCTGGGCCCACCTGGCCGCCGGCGACGACCTGGTCACCGAGATCCCGGCGGACCGGTGGGACTGGCGACGCATCCACGGCGACCCCGAGCCGGGGGAATTCCGCACCACCGCCCGCTGGGGCGGGTTCCTGCGCCGAGTGGACCTGTTCGACGCGGACTTCTTCGGCATCTCGCCCACCGAGGCGGTCGCGATGGACCCGCAGCACCGGCTGGTGCTCGAAACGACCTGGACGGCGATCGAGGACGCCGGCATCCGGCCCTCCGACCTGGCCGGCACCGACACCGGCGTCTTCGTCGGCAGCAGCACCTACGACTACTTCGAACTGCAACACGCGCTGGGGGTGCCGCTCGACGGCTACAACACCGTCGGCCGGGCGCACGCCATCCTGTCCAACCGCGTGTCCTACCTGCTGGACCTGCACGGCCCGTCCGAGACGCTCGACACCGCCTGCTCGTCGTCGCTGGTCGCCGTGCACCACGCGGCGGAGGCGATCCGGCGCGGGGAGTGCACGGTGGCGCTGGCCGGCGGCGTCAACGTGATCGCGTCGCCGACGCTGTTCGTCGACATGAGCCAGGCCGACATGCTCAGCCCGGACGGCCGCTGCCGCGCCTTCGACGCCCGCGCCAACGGCATCGCCCGGGCCGAGGGGGCGGGTGTCGTGGTGCTCAAGCGGCTCAGCGCGGCCCTCGTGGACGGAGACGTCATCCACGGCGTGCTGCGCGGCAGCGCCGTCAACCACGGTGGGCGCGGCAACTCGCTCACCGCGCCGAACCCGGCCGCGCAGGCCGACTGCATCGTGGCAGCGCACCGCCGCGCCGGGACCGAACCGCGCACGGTGACCTACGTGGAGACCCACGGCACCGGCACCGAGCTGGGCGATCCGGTCGAGATCGAAGGCCTCAAGACCGCCTTCCGGCGGCTGTACGCCGATCACGGCACCGACGGCACCGATCACCGTGTCGCGCTCGGCGCGGTGAAGAGCAACACCGGTCACCTGGAGGCGGCCGCCGGTGTGACGGGGCTGATCAAGGTGCTGCTCGCCATGCGCCACCGTGAGCTGCCCGGCAACCCTCACCTGGAGAAGCTCAACCCGCACCTGCGTCTCGACGGCAGCCCGCTGCATGTGCTGCGCGACCGTGAGCCGTGGCGGCGCGTCACCGGCCCGGACGGCACCGAGGCGCCGCTGCGTGCCGGACTGAGCTCGTTCGGTCTCGGCGGTGTCAACGCGCACCTCGTGCTGGAGGAGTTCCGCACCCGGCCGAGCGCCGGTCGTAGCGGGCCGTACCTGTTCGTGCTGTCCGCCCGCGACGCCGAGCGGCTGCGTGGCAACGCCGAGCACCTGGTCCGCTGGGCACGGGACGCCGACGAGGTGGACCCGGCCGCCCTCGCCTACACGCTGCAGACCGGCCGGGAGGTCTTCGCCGAGCGGCTCGCCGTGGTCGCGGACGACCTCGCCGGCCTGGTGAAACGCCTGGAGGAGTGGCTGGCCGGCGCGACCGCCGACGGCGTCAGTGCGGGCGACGGGCGAGGGACCGGCACGGCGCTGCTGCTGGACGGCCCCGAGGGACGCCAGTACCTGCGCACGGTGGTGGCGGCCGGGAAGCTCGACAAGATCGCCCGGCTGTGGGTGGACGGCGTCGACATCGACTGGGCCGAGCTGTGGCCGGGGGAGCCGATGCGCCGGGTACCGGCGCCGACCTCCGCCTTCGCCCGGCAGAGCTACTGGATCACCCCCGGGCCACGGTTCGACCAGGCGCAGGCCGAGGCGGCCGGGCTCGCCGGGACCGCTCAGGACGAGGTCACCGAGACGTGGCCCGAGCCCGCAGCGGCCGTACCGGCACCCCCGGCCGAGTCGGCGCCGGCACCGGCCGCGACGGCCGCCGGAGGCGACCCGGAGTCAGCTGTGCGCGACCACGTCCGCACCCTGCTCGCCGCGCACCTGGGCATGGCACCGGACCGTCTGCCGCCCGACCGGGTGCTGTCCGACGTCGGTGTGGACTCGCTGGGGCTGCGCCGCCTCAGCCGCCGTCTCGGCGCCACCTACGGCGTCGACATACCCGCCCGCATGTTCGGCGTCGGGCAGACCGTGCGCGCTCTGGCCCGGGCCGTGCACGACAAGTACGGACCGCTGCCCGCAACCGCCACACCCGAGCCGCCCCCCGCGCCGGTCACCTCCTCGGCCACCGCACCCGAGCCAACCTCTGTGCCGGTCGCCTCCTCTGCCGCCGCGCCCGCGCCGATCCCCGCGCCGGTCGCCCCTTCGGCCGCCGCGCCCGCGCCGGTCGCCTCCTCGGCCGCCGCGCCCGAGCCGCCCCCCGCGCCGGTCGCCGCCGACGCGGTCGGTGCCCTGCTGGCCGGGCTGCGCGACGGATCGGTCACGGTCGACGACGCGCTGGCCGAGCTGCGACAGGGGAACGTCCGATGAGCCGGGCACTGCGCGACGTCCTCGCCGCGGTCGCCGCCGGTGAGCTGCCCGACGAGATCGCCGAGTCGCTGCTGCGGGGCCTGTCCGATCCGGTGCCGGAGCCGGGGCCGTATCCGCTCAGTCGCGGCCAGGCGGCGCTCTGGGCGATCCACGCGAGCCGACCCGGCACCACCTCCTACAACCTGCCGCTCGGGCTGTGGCTGAACCAGGCGGTCGATCCGGACGTGCTCACCCGGGCCCTGATCGCCGTCGTGGAGCGGCAGCCGGGTCTGCGGATCGCCGTCCGACTGGACGGGACCACTCCGGTGCAGGAGATCACCGAACGCCCCGCCGAGGTGGTCCGGCTGGACCTCCGGCACGTCACCGACGGGGAGTTCGCCGCGCGCATCCGGCGGCTGGTGCACACTCCGTTCGACCTGGAGCAGGACCCCCTGCACCGGATGTGGCTGATCGCGGCACCCGGTGGCCGGACCCTGCTGCTCCTGGTGTTCCACCACATGATCACCGACGGGATCTCCAGCCACCTGCTGCTGCGCGACATCGTGGCCTGCCACGACGCACTGGCCCGTCGAGGTGTTCTGCCGCCGGTCGAGCAGGCCACCCCGTACCGCGAGTTCGTCCGTCGACAGCGGGAACTGCTCGACGGGCCGGAGGCCGAGACGCACCGCCGCTGGTGGCTCGACCGGCTGGCCGGAGCCTCCAGCGGTCCCGTCCTCGACGCGATCACCGATCGGCACCGGGTCGCCCCGCCCACCGCCGACACCGGCGCGATGGTGCAGTTCCGGCTGCCGGAGGAGACCTGGACGGCTGTCCGTCACGTCGCCGGCGCGGCCGGTCTGACCCCGTTCAGCGTGCTGCTGGGTGCCTTCGCCGCTCTGCTGCACCGGCACTCCGGCCACCGCGACATCAACGTCATGGTGCCGACCGACGGCCGGATCTCCGAGCGTTTCGACCGCACCGTGGGCTACCTGATCAACCCGGTGGTCGTGCGGGTCGACTGCGACCCGCAGCGCAGCCTCGCCGAGCTGATGAACGCCGTGCACGACCACATGGCGCAGGCCGAGGAACACAGCTCCTACCCGTTCGCCGCCGTGGTCGGTGACCTGCGCCGCGCCGGCGGCACCGCGGTCTCCTTCGACATCGGCTTCTACCTGCAACAGGGCGTGGGCGGCGATCAGGACATGGCCGCCGGGCAGACCGTCTTCGACGACGCCCTGGAGCTGACCCAGGAGGGTGAGAACCCGCTGGTCGTCGAGGTGGTGGTGCGCGGGTCCCAGGCGTTGGTCCATTTCAAGTACGACCGCGAGCTGTTCGACCCGGCCACGGCCGAGCGCCTGGCCGAGCACTACCGGATGCTGCTGGAGACCGTGGCCGCCGATCCCCGGCGGCCGATCGGCGATCTGCCCCTCACCACCGCGGCGGAACGCGCCCTCGTCGACCGGGCCAACGACACCCGTGCCGCCCGGCCCCGCGACGTGACCGCGGCCGGTTTGGTGCTGGCCCGCGCGGCGTCGGCCCCGGAGCGCGTCGCCGTGGTGGACGCCGACGGTGCCACCAGTTACGGCGAGCTGGCCCGGCGGGTGCACGCACTGGCGCGGACCCTCCGCGCATCCGGCGTGGGCCGTGGCGACCTGGTCGGGGTGCTGTCCGGCCGGCGAGCCGCCCTGATCGTGGCGATGCTGGCGGCGCACACCGCCGGCGCGGCCTACGTGCCGCTCGACCCGGACTTCCCGGCCGCCCGCCTCGCGCACATCTGCACCGACGCCGGCCTCGCCGCGGTCCTGGTCGACCCGGCGTACTGCGACCGCCTGCCGGCCGAGACACCGGGCGCCCGGATTCCGCTAGGTGACCCGGGCGACGCCGCCCCGGGCCCGCCGGTCGCCTGCCACGACGACGATCTCGCGTACGTGCTCTACACCTCCGGATCGACCGGCCGGCCCAAGGGTGTCGAGGTCACCCATGGCAACCTGGTCAACTTCCTCACCGCGATGGCGGAGCGGCCCGGGTGCGCCGAGGACGACGTGCTGCTCGCCGTCACCACGGCCGGGTTCGACATCGCAGGGCTCGAACTGCTGCTCCCGCTCACCCAGGGCGCGACCGTCCACATCGCGCCGGCCGAGACCACCCGGGACGGCTTCGCGCTGGCCGGCCTGCTCGACAGCAGCGGCGCGACCGTCGTGCAGGCCACCCCGGCCACCTGGCAGATGCTGCTCGCCGCCGGCTGGAGCGGACGGGTACCCCGGCTGCTGTGCGGCGGGGAGGCGCTGAGCGCCGAGCTGGCGGCCGAACTGATCGACCGCTCCGGTGAGTTGTGGAACATGTACGGCCCGACCGAGACCACGATCTGGTCCTCGGTACTGCGGGTACGCCGCGACCGGCCGATCACGGTCGGCACGCCGATCGCGAACACGACCTTCCACCTCGCCGGGCCGGACGGTGGCCCGGTCCCGTTCGGCGCCACCGGGGAACTGCTGATCGGCGGTGACGGCGTCGCCCGCGGCTACCGCGGCCGCCCCGAACTGAGCGCCGAGCGCTTCGTCGGGCAGGACGGGCAGCGGCGCTACCGCACCGGAGACCTGGCCCGGTGGACCGAGACCGGCGAGATGCTGCTGCTCGGCCGCGCCGACCGGCAGATCAAGCTGCGCGGGCACCGGATCGAGCCCGGCGAGATCGAGGCGGCGATCCGGCGTACCGGCGTGAGCGGCGAGGCGCGGGTGGTCCTGCGCGAGGAGCGGCCCGGGCACCAGCGCCTGGTCGCCTTCGTCGTCGCCGAGCCCGCGGAGGCCGCGGCGGCTGCCAGGCGGATCGAGGAGTGGCTTCCGGCGTACATGATCCCGTCCCGGACCGTGCCGATGACCGGCCTGCCGATGACCCCGAACGCCAAGATCGACGCGGTCCGGCTCGCCACCGGCTCCCTGGACGAACTGATCCGCGAGTTCGGTCACCCCGAGGCAGCGCCGGAGCCCCGGCCGCACGACGGCGGCCGGTTGCTGGCGACCCTGCGGGAGCTGACCGCGGGTGTCGCCGGGGTGGCGCCGGAGGACATCCCGGTGGACCGGCCGCTCGGCGAGGCGGGCTTCGACTCGGTCGGTTTCACCCGGCTCGCGATGGCGGTCCGCACCCGCTTCGGCGTGCCCGTCAGCCCCACGCTCTTCTACGCGCACCCCGCGCTCGCCTCGCTCGCGGCGCACCTGGGCGCGAACCGCCCGGACGCCTTCACCGAGGCCGAAGCCGTCCCGGACGCCTTCACCGAGACCGAAGCCGTCCCGGACACCTTCGCCGAGACCGAAGCCGAGCCCGAGCCGGCCCGCGCGGCGGCCACCGTCCGGGCCGGCGCGCCCGGGGAACCTCCCGAGACCCTCGGCTACCCGCCCGTGGCGATCATCGGCGTCGGCGCCCGCCTGCCGGCCTCCGGGTCACTGCAGGAGTTCTGGATCCACCTCGCCGAGGGCCGCGACCTCACCGCGCCGTACCCGCTGGAGCGAGGCTTCTCCGCCCGGGTGTTCCCGGAGCGCTTTCGGGGCTCGTTCGTGCGCGACGTCGACGCCTTCGACGCGGGGCGGTTCCGGATCTCGCCGCGCGAGGCGGCCCAGATGGATCCGCAGCACCGGCTCCTCCTGCACGCCGCGGACGAGGCCCTGCTCGACGCCGGACTCGTGCCCGCGACGCTGGTCGGCAGCCACACCGGGGTGTTCGTCGGTCTCAGCGGCGCCGACTATCTGAGCCTGCTGGGCCCGGGCTCGCCGGAGATGGACGATCACTTCCTGATCGGCAACGTCGCCTCGATCGCGGCCAACCGCATCTCCTACGTGTACGACCTGCACGGCCCCAGCGCGGTCTACGACACCGCCTGCTCCAGCTCCCTGGTGGCGATCCACCGCGCGGCCCGCGCCCTGCACCTCGGCGACTGCGATCTCGCCCTGGCCGGCGGCGCGAACCTGCTCCTGTCCCCGCACGGCTTCACCGGTCTGCGCCGCGCCGGAATGCTCAGTGCCGACGGGCGGTGCAAGACCTTCGACGAGCGCGCCGACGGCTACGGCCGCGGCGAGGGCGTGGTCCTGCTGGCGCTCAAACTGCTGGAGCGCGCGGTCGCCGACGGCGACCCGGTGCACGGCGTCCTGATCGGTTCGGCCGAGAACCACGGCGGCCACACCCACTCGCTCACCGTGCCCAACCCGCAGGCACAGCGCGACGTGCTGCTCGCGGCGCATCGGGCGGCGGCGGTGCCGCCCGACACCATCGGCTACATCGAGGCGCACGGCACCGGGACGCCGCTCGGCGACCCGATCGAGGTGGACGCGCTGCGGGAGGCGTTCGGGCAGCTCTACCGCGACTGGGGGCGGCCGGTCGTGGAGGGACGCACCGGGCTCGGCTCGGTCAAGTCCAACATCGGCCATCTCGAGGCCGCCGCCGGTGTCGCCGGGGTGGTCAAGGTGCTGCTGAGCATGCGGCACCGCCTGATGCCCGGCCTCGCCGGTCTCGGCACCCCCAACCCGATGATCGACCTGGCCGGCAGCCCGTTCCGGCTCCAGGCCGAGGCACAGCCCTGGGAGCCGCCGGACGGCGTGCCGGCACGCGCCGGCGTCAGCTCCTTCGGCATGGGTGGCAGCAACGTACACGTCGTCGTGGCGGAAGCGGAGAAGCACTGATGGGTAACAGCACCGAGGACCGTGCCGCCCGGCTGGTCGTCCTGTCGGCGGGCGGCCGCGACCAGCTCGACCGGTACCGTGCCGAGCTGGTCGGCTGGCTGCAGGCGCACCCGGAGGCGGCACTCGACCGCATCGAGAGCACCCTGCGCACCGGTCGCGAGGAACTGGCCGAACGACTCGCCGTGGTCGTGACCGGCGTCGCCGAGCTGACCGAGCGGCTGCGCGACGGCACCGGGGTGGTCACCGGCACCGCCGGGCCGGCCACCGGCGAGCCCGTCCAGGCCGCGGATCTCCACGAGGCCGCCCGACTCTGGGTCACGGGCACCCCGGTCCGCTGGCCGGAGCAGGCGAGCGGGCGCTCGGCCCGGCTGTCACTGCCGCAGCCGCAGCCGGTGACCCGCCGGTACTGGATCGAACCGCCCGCCGCCCTCACCGCCGATCCGGCCGAGCGGCTGCTCACCGGCGACGAGTTCTTCCTGCGTGACCACGCGCTGGGGCAGGTGCGCGTCCTGCCCGCCGTCGCGGCCCTGGAGTTCGCCGTCGACACCGCCGCCCGCGCCGGGCACGGGCGCGCCACCGGCGTCGACCACGTCCTCTGGGCCCGGCCGGTCCTGTTCACCGGCGAACCGGTCCGGGTACGGCTGCGGTTCGCGCCGGCCGCCGACGGTGTCGCCTACGAGCTGCGGCGCCTCGACGACACCCCGGACGGTGAGCTGTGCTCGACCGGAACCCTGCGGTTCGGCCCCACCGAGCCGGCCCCGTCCCTCGACCTGGCCGCGATACGCGCCCGTCTGCCACGGACGACCTCGGCGGACGACTGCTACGCGGTCTTCGCCGCGCTCGGCGGCGGGTACGGGCCCAGCCTGCGCGGACTGCGGTCCATGCGTTCCGTCCCCGGCGAGGCGCTGGCCGAGGTCGCCGTCCCCGACGCCGCGGACCTGCCGTTCGACGACTTCACCCTGCACCCGTCCCTGCTGGACGCCATGCTGCAGGCGGCGCTCTGGACCGCCGCCGACCCGTCCGCGCCCAGGCCCCGCGAACTGCCCTTCTCCATCGACCGGGTGGAGATCCTCGGCCCGCTGCCGGAACACGGGTACGCCCATGCCGTCGCCACCGGGACCGGCCACGACATCGCACTCGCCGACGCCGACGGCCGCATCGCCGTCCGTCTGCGCGGCGTGGTCACCCGCTCCGTCAAGGATCCGGCCGACCCGGTGGACACCCACCTGCTGGCGCAGCGCTGGCAGGACGCCCCCGTCCGCCGCGGCGCCCCCGCCACCGGCCGCAAGGTGATCCTGGAAGCCGGTGAGGACGGGTGCTTACCGGACTCCGGCCCACTCGTGGTGGTCCGCCTCGGTGACGACGACCCGCTGCCCAGCCTGGTCCGGCTCTTCCGGACCTGGGCCGCGCAGCCGAACCGGCAGCCCCTCCGCGTGCTGCACGTCTTCCGCCCGTCCGGCGCCGTCACCGACGCCCGCCTGCTGGCTCTGGACGGCATGGCGCGCAGCATCGCCAACGAGCACCCGGACTTCCGTGCCGCAGTGATCACGACCGACGGCGCCGACCCGCGAGCGGTCGCGGACGCCGAGGCCGCGGCGGACCACGAGTTCCGGGTCCGATACACCGCCGCCGGCCGGCAGGTGGCCCGATGGGAGCCGATCGCCCCCGCGCCGGCGCCGTTGACGCCGGAGGGGACGGTGCTGGTCACCGGCGGCGCCGGCGCGCTCGGCCGACACCTCGTCAGCCACCTGGGCCCGTCGGCCCGGTACGTGCTCACCGGCCGTTCCGCCGACGCCGACCTGACCGACCTGCGCGCCACCGGGCTCGACGTCCACTACCTGCCCTGCGACCTGGGTGCACCCGGCGCGGCCGAGCGGCTGGTCGAGCGCGTCCACCAGAGGTTCGGCCCGTTGCGCGGGGTGCTGCACCTGGCCGGGGTCACCCGTGACTCGTTCCTGCTGCGCAAGACCGACGAGGACATCGCCGCGGTGCTGGGGCCGAAGGTCGACGGCACGCTCGCACTGGACCGGGCCACGGCCGCGGACCCGCTCGACTTCTTCGTC
Organism: Streptomyces collinus Tu 365; assembly: GCF_000444875.1. Classification (NCBI taxonomy): domain Bacteria; kingdom Bacillati; phylum Actinomycetota; class Actinomycetes; order Kitasatosporales; family Streptomycetaceae; genus Streptomyces; species Streptomyces collinus. Next base: position 7,809,698 of record NC_021985.1, read on the forward strand.
TGCTTCTCCTCGATGTCCGGCGCGGGCAGCCCGGGCCAGGCCGACTACGCGTACGCGAACCGTTTCCTCGACGCGTTCGCGGCCTGGCGGCGCGGCAGCGACCGCCCCGGCCGCAGCCTCAGCGTGCTGTGGTCGCTGTGGGCCGACGGCGGCATCCGGATGGACGCCGACGACACCACACAGGCCCGCATCGCCCGCCGCGCCGGACTCCGGCCGCTGCCGACCGCGGACGCCCTGCGCGCCTGGGACCGGGCGCTGGGCCACGACGGCGATCACGTGCTCGTGGCGCACGGTGAGCTGGATCGCATCCGCGCCCTGCTCGACGCGCCGGCGCCGGAACCGGCCCCCGCACCGGAACCGGCGCCGAGGGCCGCCACCGGGTCGGCCACCGCGGCCGCCGAGGAGTTCCTGCGCGGCGTGCTGGCCGAGGTCCTCCAGTACCCGCAGGAGGAGATCGAGGCGGACACCGCGTTCGAGCAGTACGGCATCGACTCGCTGTTGATCATGGATCTGACCCGGCGGCTCGAGGACCACTTCGGATCACTGCCGAAGACCCTCTTCTTCGAATACCAGGAACTGCGCGGGCTCGCCGGCTGGTTCGCCGAGCACCACGGCGGCCGCCTCGCCGAACTCACACCGGCACCGGCTCCGGTGCCGGTGCCGGTGCAGGCGCCGGTCGTGGTGGCCACACCGGATGCCGCCCCGAGCGGCGAGCGTCCCGCGCCGCCCTCCGCGGACGCCCCGGAACCCGTCGCGATCATCGGCGTCGCGGCCCGGTTCGCCGAATCCGACACCCTCGACGAGTTCTGGGCGAACCTGCGAGCCGGCCGTGACCTGATCACCGAGATTCCGGCGGACCGCTGGGACTGGCGCGACTACGACGAGGCCACCCCGGCGGACCGCGCCGCCGAGTACAGCCGGTGGGGCAGCTTTCTGCGCGGTATCGACCGGTTCGACCCGCTCTTCTTCGGCATCTCCCCCCGAGAGGCGGAGATCATCGACCCTCAGGAGCGGCTGTTCCTGCAGACCGCCTGGCACGCCATGGAGGACGCCGGCCTCACCCGGGCCGACCTGCGCGCCCGCCGCGTCGGTGTGTACGCCGGCGCCATGTACGGCCTGTACCAGCTCCACGAGGCCGCCGACGGCCGAATCGGCGCGTCGTCGCACGCGTCCATCGCCAACCGGGTCTCGTACACCCTGGGCGTGACCGGCCCCAGCCTGGGTGTGGACACCATGTGCTCCTCGTCGCTGACGGCCATCCACCTCGCCGTGCGCGACCTGCGGTCCGGCGAGGCCGAAATGGCCCTCGCCGGGGGTGTCAACCTGCACGTCCACCCGTACAAGTACCAGTTCCTCGGCCAGGGCACCTTCACCTCCAGCGACGGCCGTTGCCGCAGCTTCGGCGCGGACGGCGACGGCTACGTGCCCGGCGAGGGCGTCGGCGCGGTGCTGCTCAAGCCCCTGTCGGCCGCCGTCCGCGACGGCGACCACATCCACGGCGTCATCCTGGGCAGCTCCGTCAACCACGGCGGCAGGACCAACGGCTTCACCGTGCCCAACCCGGTCGCCCAGAGCGACCTCGTCGAGCGTGCCCTGGCCGAGGCCGGGTGCTCCGCCGCCGCACTCGGCTACCTGGAGGCACACGGCACCGGCACCGCACTGGGCGACCCGGTGGAGGTCCGGGCCCTGGCCCGCGCGCTGGGCGCCTCCGGCCTGCCCCGGGGCAGCCTGCCGATCGGCTCGGTGAAATCCAACATAGGCCACCTCGAATCGGCCTCCGGCATGGCCGGGCTCTGCAAGGTGCTCCTGCAGATGCGGCACGGGGAACTGGTGCCGTCGCTGCATGCCGACCCGGTCAATCCGAACATCGACTTCGCCTCCACGCCACTGCGGGTGCAGACCGAGACGGCCCCGTGGCCGCGCCGGGACGGCCTGCCGCGCCGCGCGGGGATCAGTTCGTTCGGCGCGGGCGGAGCCAACGCCCATCTGGTCGTCGAGGAGTACGTTCCCGGGCCGGCGCCGGCTGCCGCACCGGGCCCCTGGCTCTTCCCGCTCTCCGCCCGCACCCCGGAGGGCCTGCGCGCGCTGGCCGAGCGGCTGGCCGACGCGGTGGACAACGGCCTCGCCGACCGGCTCGCCGACGTGGCGTACACGCTGCAGCACGGCCGCGAGGCCTGGGCCGACCGCATGGTGGTGCTCGCCTCCACGGCGGACGAGCTGGCCGGTCGGCTGCGCGCGGGCACCGGAACCGGCGTGTGGACGGGCAGCGTCCGCGGCCGTGCCGCCTCCCGCGCCGCCGCGCCGGCCGCCGCGGACCCGGCCGGCCTGGCTGCCGCCTGGACCTCCGGCGCGACCGTCGCCTGGCCCGGCACCGGGCGACGGCTGCCGTTGCCCGGCTACCCGTTCGAGGAGCTGCGCTGCTGGCTCACCGAGCGGATGTGGGCGCCGTCGCCGGCCGGCCCGGCCACGCATCCGCTGCTGGACGAGATCGTGCCGGCCGACAGCGTGGACGGCCTGACCTTCCGCACCGCCTTCGCCCCCGCGCATCCGCTGATAGACGGGCACCGCGTCGGCGACCTGCGCCTGCTCCCCGCCGCCGCGGTGCTGGAGATGGCCCGGGCCGCCGCCGCGCACGCCGGATACCCCGTGCCGGTCAGGCTGCGCGACGTTCGGTGGCTACGGCCGCTCGTGGTCACCGGGACCGTGGCCTCCGCCCGCACCCGGCTGCGCCGCGACGGCGCCGGCCTGGCCTTCACACTGCTCGGCGACACCGGCGACCAACTGGCCCAGGGCCTGGTCGAGGCACGGGCCGACGACGTGCCGGAGCCGGTACCCGTCGAGCGGATCCGGGCCGCCCTGCCGCACCGGCACGACGGCGCGGACCTCTACACCGACCTGGCCGGAGCCGGCCTGGTCTACGGCCCGGCGCTGCGTGCCGTCGAGTGGATCGCCTCCGGCACCGACGAGGCGCTGGCGAGTCTGCGCGTGCCCGCCGAAGCCGCCCGGTTCGCCGACTGCGCACTGCCACCCGCGCTCATCGACGGTGCCCTGCACACGTTCGCGGTGCTGCGCGATCGCGCCGGCGGCCCGATGGTGCCCTTCGCGCTCGCCGCCGCCGAGGTGGTCGGACCGCTGCCCGAGCATGTGTACGCCCATGTGCGCACCGTCGGCCCGGACCGGTACGACCTGACCCTGACCGACCCGGACGGCGGCGTTCTCGTCCTGCTGCGCGACCTGTGCCTGCGCCCGGCTCCCGCAGCGGGGACGTCCGACGCCGGGCCCGCCGTGACCGCCGTGACCGCCGGGCCCGCCGTGACCGAGCGGCCGGTGGATGACCTGATGTACCTGCCCCGCTGGTCCCCGGTCGCGGCCGAGCCGTTCACCGTGCCGTCGACCGCGCCCGGCTCGGACACCTGGCTGATCCGTCCGTCCTGCGCCGCGCCCCTCGCCGCCGCCCTCGCCACCCGGCTCGGCGGTTCCGTCACCGAGATCGAGCCCGAGCACTTCGTCGCACCGGCCGGGCGTCCCGGCCACGTGATCGTGCTGTCCGGCCCGGCGCAGGGGCGCACCGACGACCCCGCCGCCCTCGACCTCGCGCAGGAGCGCGGCGTCCTGGCCCTCTTCCGCGCAGCGAAGGCGCTGCAACGGTCCGGCGCACCCGTACGGCTGACGGTGGTCACCGAGGACGCGCTGAGTACCGGCACCGAACCGGTCCGCAACCCGTACGCGGCGAGCCTGCACGGACTGGCTCTGTCCCTGGCCCAGGAGCAGCCGCGCTGGCGGGTGGCCGTGGTCGACCGCTCCTCGGCCGACCCGATCTCCCCGGACGTCCTCGACGTGCCGGCCGGTGGCCCGTACGCCCTGCGCGCCGGCGTCCTGCACCGGCGGAGCCTGGTCCCCGCCGCCCCCACGACGACGCGCGAGGCGATACGCCACGGCGGTGTCTACCTGATTCTCGGCGGTGCCGGAGGACTCGGCCTGGAGCTCACCGAATGGCTGGTGCGCGGCTACCGGGCCAAGGTCGTGCTGGTGGGGCGCAGTGAACTCGACGCCGGCCGGCGCGACCGGCTGCGCCGCCTCGACCCGGCCGGCGCCCTCGTCTCGTACCGGCGGGCCGACGCCACCGACCCCGCGGCGCTGGCCGAGGTGGTCACGGCGGTCCGTGCCGAGCACGGGACGCTGCACGGGGTCGTGCACGCCACCATCGTGCTGCGCGACCAGACCGTCGCCACGATGACCGAGGACACCTTCCGGGCCGTGCTCGACGCCAAGACCCGCACGTCGGTGGCACTGCACCGCGCCCTGGTCGCCGCCGACGGGCTCGACTTCGTCCTGTTCTTCTCCTCGGCGGTGGCCCTGTCGGGCAGCGCCGGGCAGGCCAACTACGCCGCCGGATCGACGTTCGAGGACGCGTTCGCACACCATCTCGACGACGTGCTGGCCGCCCGCTCGGCCGTCGTCAACTGGGGCTACTGGGGCACCGTCGGCATCGTCGCCGACGACCGGCACCGCGAGCGCCTGGCCCGGACCGGGATCCACTCGATCACCCCGGCCGAGGGCATGGCAGCCGTGCACGACGTGCTGGGCCGCACCGATCGGCAGGTCGTCGTGATCAAGGCGACCGCCGAGGTGCTCGCCGCCGCCGGAGTCGAACGGCCCGCCGGTGAACGGTCCGACGACGAGCTGGCCCCCTCGGCGGCGGCGCTGCCGCCGGTCGCCCGGCTGTTGACCGAGACCGACCAGGCGCGTCTGGACGAGGTCGTGCTCGGCTGGCTGTGGGAACTGTTCCGGGGCGAAGGGGTGTTCCGGACGGTCGGCGAACGGTGGAGCGCCGACGAGCTGCGGCGGCGGCTGCGGATCGCCGACGGGCAGTCCCGCCTCTTCGCCGAACTGCTGCGCGTGCTCACCGTCGCCGGTTTCCTGCGCGACGACGGCAGCGCGCTGATCGCCACGGACCGCCGGGCTCCCACCGACCCGGAGAACGAACTGGTCGTGCTCTGCGAGGGGCAACCCGCGCTGAACCGCATCGACCGGCTGCTGAGGCCCTGCATGCACCAGCTGTTCGGGGTGCTCCGCGGCACCGTCCGCGCGACCGAGGTGATGTTCCCCGGCGGATCCACGGAGCTGGTGGAGGGCGCCTACCGGGGCAGCCCGGTGGTCGACCGCGCCAACGAACTCGTGGTCGCCGCCGTGCTGGACCGGGTGGGCCGGCTCGGCGGACCGGTGACGGTCGTCGAGGTCGGCGCCGGAACCGGCGGCACCACCGCGAGCCTGCTGCCCGCGCTGGCCGCCACCGGCGTGGAACTGACGTACGTCTACACCGACATCTCGCCCGCCTTCCTGCAGCACGGCCGACAGCGGTTCGCCGAGCGCTACCCGATGGTGCGCTTCCAGCAGCTCGACATCTCCGGCGACCCCCTCGCGCAGGGCTTCCCGCCCGGCGGCGCGGACGTCGTGGTCGCGGCGAACGTCCTGCACGCCACCCCGGACCTGCCGCACACCCTGCGCGCGGTCGCGCTGCTGCTCAAATCCGGTGGGCACCTGGTGCTCAACGAGGCCACCAGCAACGTCGTCACCGCCACGCTCACCTTCGGTCTGCTCGACGGCTGGTGGCTGCACCGCGACACCGGCCTGCGTCTGCCCGGTTCGCCGCTGCTGTCCGGACGCGGCTGGCGCGCCGCGCTCGACCTGGCCGGATTCACCCGCAGCCGGGCTCTGCCCGCCGACGAGGGGCTCACGCAGCACGTCGTCGTCGCGGAGAGCGGGCCGGCCGGGCCGGCTGCCGTCACCGCACCCACGGCGCAGCCGGCGCCGCCACCAGCGGCCGAACCGGCGCCCGAGCCGCGTACCGGCGGCGGGGGCCGGCTCGTCGAAGCCGCCCGCGACTACGTCAAGGACGCGTTCGTGCAGGTACTCGAGGTGCCCCGGGACCGGCTGTGGCTGGACGAGACGTACGAGAACTTCGGGGTCGACTCGCTCACCGTGCCCCGCATCGCCGACCTGCTCGCCGAGCGCATGGGCGACCTGCCGCCCACTCTGCTGTTCGAACACCCCACCATCCGCGAGGTCGCCGACCACCTGGTCGAGCGGTATCCGGACCGGGTGCGGGCCCTGCTGCCCGACCAGCCCCGGCCCGCGCCGGCCCAGGCCACCGAGCCCGCGCCGGCCCAGGCCACCGAGCCCGCGCCGGCCCAGGTCACCGAGCCCGCGCCGGCCCAGGTCACCGAGCCCGCCGGACGGCCGGCAAAGACGGCACCGGCCGCGGACACCCGGATCGCCGTCATCGGCGTGGCCGGCCGCTACCCGCTCGCCGACGACGTCGACGCGTTCTGGACCAATCTGCGAACCGGGCTGGACTGCATCCGCGAGGTGCCGGCCGAGCGCTGGGATCCGCGGACGGAGCCCGGGGCGAACGGCACACCGGTCAGCCGGTGGGGCGGCTTCCTCGACCGCATCGACGAGTTCGACCCGCGGTTCTTCCAGATGTCGATGCACGAAGCCGAGCTGACGGACCCGCAGGAGCGGCTGTTCCTGCAGACCGCCTGGCACACCCTCGAGGACGCCGGCTACCCCCGGACCCGGCTCCGGGGCAGCCGCGTCGGCGTCTACGTCGGCGTCATGTACGGCCACTACCAGCTCTTCGAGGACGAGCGCGGCCTGGCCGGCGGGATGGGCTACGCGTCGATCGCCAACCGGGTCTCGTACGCGCTCGACCTGCACGGCCCGAGCCTGGCGGTCGACACCATGTGCTCGTCGTCGCTGACCGCCATCCACCTGGCCTGCGAGGCGCTGGCCGCCGGAGGCGTGGACTACGCGCTCGCAGGCGGCGTCAACCTCACCCCGCACCCACGCAAGTACCGGCAGCTCGCGGCCGGCGGGTTCACCGGCGAGAGCGGCCGGTGCCGCAGCTTCGCGGCCGGCGGCGACGGCATGGTCCCCGGCGAGGGGGTCGGCGCGGTCCTGCTCAAGCCGCTGGCCGCGGCCGAGCGCGACGGCGACCGCATCCTCGGCGTGATCCTCGGCAGCGCGGTCAACCACGGCGGCAAGACCGGCGGGTACGCGGTGCCCAGTCCCGGCGCCCAGAGCGAGGTCGTCACGAGCGCGCTGCGGGCCGCCGGCGTCGAACCGGCCGACGTGTCGTACGTGGAGGCGCACGGCACCGGTACGGCGCTGGGCGACCCGGCCGAGGTCGCCGGACTGGCCCGGGCGTTCGGCGACCGCCCGGCCGGCTCGATCGCCATCGGCTCCGTCAAGTCGTCCATCGGGCACCTGGAGTCGGCGGCGGGCATCGCCGCCCTGACCAAGGTGCTGTTGCAGATGCGCGCCGGGGAGCTGACGCCGTCACTGCACGCCGAGCAGCTGAACCCGGCCGTCGACTGGGCGAACGTCCCGTTCCGCGTCCAGCGGGAGGCGGCGCCGTGGACGGGCCCGCGACCGTTGCGCGCCGGCGTCAGCGCCTTCGGCGCCGGTGGCTCCAACGCCCATCTGGTCGTCGAGCAGTACCGGGCCGAGCCACGGCCCGGCGTCGTGCCGATGCCGGCCGTGTTCCCGTTCTCGGGGCGCGACGCGCAGGCGCTGCGCCGCATCGTCGAGCGGATGCTCAGCCGCCTGCGGGAGCTGGGCGCGACCGGCCTGCGCGGTGAGCCGGGCGCGACCGGCCTGGCGGAGATCGCCGCGGCCGCCGGGCTGCCGGTCGGCGCCGTCGACGAGCCGCTCGACGAGCTCGGCCTGGACCCGGCCACGATCATGCGGCTGGCAGGGCGGGAGACCGCCCTGCACCAAGGCGCCGTGCACAGCGGATCGACGCTGCGACAGCTCGCCGCGGCCCCGCCGGACGCGGCGGACATCGACCTCGGCCGCCTGTCCTACACGCTGCAGATCGGGCGGGAGGCGATGGCACACCGGCTCGCCGTGGTCGCCCACCGGACGGACGAGCTGATCGAGCAGCTCGACGCCTTCCTCGCCGGGCGGCCCGCGGGCTGGACCGGCGTGGTGACCACGGAGCCGGGCGACCCGGTCGCGCCGAGCGCGGATCCGCGCGACAACGCCCGCCGCTGGGTGCAGGGCGAGGTGATCGACTGGGCGGGCACGGCCGGCAGCGCGCCGGAACCGCTGCCACTGCCCGGCTACCCGTTCGAGCCGGTCCGCTGCTGGATCCGTTCCGCGGCCCCGCGGGCCGCCACGCCGACGCCCACCCGGCCGGCCGGCTCCTCCGGCCCCGCGCTGACCACCGTGCTGCGGCTGGTCAGCGGGGTCACCGGCTACCCGATGACGGAGCTGGACCCGGCCGCCTCGTTCCACGACCACGGCCTGGACTCGCTGGCGCTGCTGAGGCTGGCCGGTGACGTCTCCGCGGCGTTCGACCTACCGGTCGGCCCGGACCAGCTGCTGGCCACGCCGACGGCCGCGGCCCTGGCCGACTGGCTCGCCCGCGAACACCCGCAGGGCGCGCCCGCGCGACCCGCGGAGCCGGAACCGGACGACCCGGTGGTGATCGTCGGCATGGCCGGGACGCTGCCCGGCTCCGCCGACCTGGACGAGTTCTGGGCCGCCCTGGAACGCGGTGGCGACCTGTTCACCGAGGTACCGGCCGACCGGTGGGACGCACGGGAGCATCACGGCGACCCGGCCGCGCACCCGGAACGCACCCGGGTGACCCGGGCCGGCTTCATCGGCGGCATCGACCGGTTCGACCCGCTGTTCTTCGGTATCTCCCCGCGCGAAGCCCGCTGGATGGACCCGCGCCAGCGGCTGCTGATGCGTACGGTGTGGGCCGCGCTGGAGGACGCGGGTATGGACCCGGGTGCTCTGGCCGGCAGCGACACCGGGCTCTTCGTCGGCGTCGGCTCCGGCGAGTACGCCGAACTCGTCCAGCGCTCCGGCGCCGCCACCGACGCCTACTCGTCGACCGGCCTGGCCCCGTCGATGCTGGCCAACCGCATCTCGTACCAGCTCGACCTGCACGGTCCCAGCGAACCCGTGGACACCGCCTGCTCCAGCTCGCTCGTCGCGCTGCACCGGGCGGCGGAGGCGCTGCGCCTCGGACGGTGCGGCACGGTCATCGTCGGCGGCGTCAGCCTGATGCTGTCCCCGGTCACCTTCGCCTCACTGGAACGGGCGGGGATGCTCAGCGAGGACGGCGTGGGCCGGGCCTTCGACGCCGACGCGTCCGGTTACGTACGCGGCGAGGGGGTCGGCGCCGTCGTCCTCAAGCGGCTCAGCCGGGCGCGCGCCGACGGCAACCCGATCCTGGCCGTACTGCGCGGCACCGCGGTCAACCACGGCGGCCGAGCCAATTCGCTGACCGCGCCGAGCCCGCGCGCACAGGCAGACGTGATCCGGCGGGCGCACCGGGAGGCGGCGGTCGACCCGGCGACGATCGGCTACCTGGAGACGCACGGCACCGGCACGGTCATCGGTGACCCCGCCGAGACCAACGGGCTGCGCGAGGCGTTCGCCGACCTCTACCAGGACTGGGGACACGACGCGCCGGCCCGGCCGCACTGCGCGCTCGGCGCGCTGAAGAACACCATCGGCCATCTCGAACCAGCCGCCGGCATCGCCGCGGTGCTGCGCGTGCTGCTGTCGATGCGGCACGGCCGGATCACCGGCGACCCGCACGGGCCGCGGCCGAACCCGCATCTGGGCCTGGAGGGCACCCCGTTCGAACTCGCGACCGGGCCGCGGGAGTGGGCGCCGCCCGCGCCCGGGGTGCCACGCAGGGCCGGGGTGAGCGCCTTCGGGTACGGCGGAGCCAACGCGCACGTCGTACTCGAGGAGTACCCGGCCGAGGAGCCGGTTCCGGCGCCGGGACCGGTCGTGTTCGTCCTGTCCGCCCGGGACCCCGAACGGCTGCGGGCGTACGCGCGGTCCTTCGCCGACCGGCCGGACCGCTGGGCGCACGACCTGGCGAGCACCGCGTACACGTTGCAGGTCGGGCGCGGGGCGTACCCCGAGCGGCTGGCGTTCGTCACCGACTCCGCCGAGCACGCCGTCGCGACGCTACGGCGTTTCCTCGCCGGTGACACCGCGGGCATCCACACCGGTCGGGTCGAGCGGGACGCGGACCGCACGCCCTGCGACGGCCGCGGTGACGACGAGACGGCGGCCGCCTGGACCCGGGGCGCACAGGTGGACTGGCATCGCCGCTGGGCCGCCCCGCCCCGCCGGCGGTCGCTGCCGACCTACCCGTTCGCGCAGGAACGGCACTGGTTCACCGATGGCACGACTGCCCGTCCGGTCAGCTGCTTCACGGCGACCTGGCAGGACGAGCCGGTCCCGGCGGCCGGCGAGCACCCGGGCCGGGTACTGGTCCTGGGCGATCTGCCGGTGCCCGGCGCCGTGCACGTGCGCGCCGGCACGGAGTACCGCGACGAGGGCCCGGTGATCACCATCCGGCCCGGCGAGCAGGACGACTACGCGCGGCTGCTCGCCGAGACGCCCGCCCGGATCGTCCACCAGTGGCCGCTGCTCGCGCCCGGCCGCGACGACCTGGGACTCGAGGCGATGTTCCGGATCGCGAAGGAGCTGACGGCCGGCGCCGCCCGCACCCCGGTCCGGATCCAGGCGCTGGTGCCGGAGGACGCGCTCGCCGAGGCGTGGGGCGGGTTCGACGCGTCGTTGCGGGCCGCGCTGCCGGGAACGACGTTCGGCGTCGTCCGGGTCGACGGTGCGGGCGACACCGGCGAGCTGCTCGCCGAGATCGCCGCGCACCGGCTGTCGGGCCCGGCCGTGCGGCTGTCGCCGTCGGGCCGGTCGGTGCGGGTGCTCAGCGAGATACCCGCCCGTCCGGTGCTGCCCTCACCGCTGCGTGACGGCGGCGTCTATCTGATCACCGGTGGCCTCGGCGGGCTGGGTGTGCTGCTGGCCCGAACGCTGCTGTCACGTGGCGCCCGGGTGGCGCTGACCGGTCGCTCGCCGGCCGCCGAACGGGCCGAGCAGCTGGCGGAGCTGCGCGCGCACGGCACCGTCGCGTACTACCGGGCGGCCGTGGAGGACCGCGACGCGATGACCCGCGTGGTGGCCGAGGTGATCGCCGACCTGGGCGGCCTCGACGGGCTGTTCCACCTGGCCGGCACCGCGTCGCGCAACCCGCTTCCCGGCAAGGACGTCGACGAGCTGCGGGCGCACCTGCGCGCCCGGATCACCGGAACCAGGGTTCTCGACGAGGTCACCCGCGACCTGCCGCTGGACCTGTTCGTGCTCTACTCCTCGCTGGCCGGGCAGCTCGGTGACTACGGCCTGGTGGACTACGCGGTCGGCGCTCGCTACCTCGACGGGTTCGCGGACTTCCGGGAGCGGGAGCGTCTCGCCGGCCGCCGCCACGGCCGTACCGTGTCGGTGGACTGGCCGATGTGGCGTGCCGGCGGCATGCACGTGGACACCGACGACGAGCGCCGCTACCTGGCCGGTACCGGCTTCCGCTACCTGGAGACGGCCGAGGGCGAGCAGGTGCTCGACCTGGTGCTGCGCCTGGACCGCCCGCAGGTGGCCGTCCTGCCCGGTGACCCGGCCCGGATGCGCGACCTGGTCGCCGGGATGCGTCTGCGCGACGACGGCGTACCGGCCCTCCCGGCGCCGCCGCCGACCCCCGCGCCGGCCGTCGCCGTCTCCCCGGAACTCCCCACCCAGCTGCGGGAGCTGATCGGCGGGATCCTCGGGATCGCCCCGTCCGCTCTCGACCCCGACGCCGGCTTCGGCGAGTACGGCCTGGACTCCTTCGGCCTGCAGAACCTGGCCGCGGCACTGGCCGCCCGTTACGACGTGACCGTGCCGACGACGACGCTGTTCGGCGCCAACACGGTCACCAAGCTCGCCGCGCACCTGGCGGCCGAGCTGCCTCCGGCCCCGGTGGCCAAGCGGACCGAGCCCGGCCCCGCGTCGTCCGAGCCCGGCCCCGCGTCGTCCGAGTCCGCGCCCGCACCGGTGTCCGTGCCGCACGGCGTGCCCGCGCCCGCACCGGTGTCCGTGCCGCACGGCGTGCCCGCGCCCGCGAGCGGCTCGTCGTCCGCCGCTCCGGCCGGTCATGAGCCGATCGCCATCATCGGCCTGGCCGGGCGGCTGCCCGGCGCGGACGACCTCGAACAGTTCTGGCAGCACCTCGCCGACGGCCGGGACCTGATCACCGAGACGCCCGCCGACCGATGGGACTGGCGGGAGGTCGCCCGCCGCTTCGGCGGCACCGCCCGCTGGGGTGGCTTCCTGACAGGCGTGGACCTCTTCGACCCGCTGTTCTTCCGTATCTCACCGGCCGAGGCGCAGGCCATGGACCCGCAGCACCGCCTCTTCCTGGAGCACACCTGGGGCGCGCTGGAGGACGCCGGGTGCCGCCCGGACCGGCTCGCGGGCGGCCGGGTGTGCGTCTTCGCCGGGGTGCAGTTCGCCGACTACGAGTCGATGGTGCTGCGCGGCGAGCACGTCAACGCTCACGCCGGCACCGGTCTGGCCCGCACCATGCTGGCCAACCGCATCTCGTACCTGCTCGACCTGCGGGGCCCGAGCGAGAGCGTCGACACGGCCTGCTCCAGCTCGCTGGTCGCCCTGCACCGTGCCGTGCGGTCGCTGCGCGCGGGGGAGAGCGACCTCGCCATCGCCGGTGGGGTGAGCCTCGTGCTGTCCCCGCAGACCGTGGTCGCCGGCAACCAGCTCGGCGTGCTCGCGCCCGACGGCCGGTGCAAGGCGCTCGACGAGAGCGCCGACGGGTACGTCAAGGGCGAGGGGGTCGGCGTCGTCGTGCTCAAGACGCTGTCGCGGGCCCTCGCCGACGGCGACCGGGTGCACGCGGTGATCCGCGGCAGCGCCGTCAACCACGGCGGCCGCGCGTCGTCGCTCACCTCGCCGAACCCGCTCGCGCAGGCGGATCTGCTGGTCGAGGCGTACGGGGACGCGGACGTGCCGATCGAGACGGTGTCCTACGTCGAGCTGCACGGCACCGGCACCGCCCTGGGCGACCCGGTCGAGATCGACGGCCTGGTCCGCGCCCATCGCGCGCTGGCCGCCGGGCCGCCGGTCACCTGCGGCATCGGCACGGTCAAGAGCAACATCGGGCACCTGGAGCCCGCGGCGGGCATCGCCGGCGTGATCAAGGTGGTGCTGGCGATGCGGCACCGGCAGCTGCCGCCGACCCTGCACCTGTCGCGGCTCAACCCGCTGATCGACCTGGACGGCACTCCCTTCGAGCCGGTCCGCGAGACCCGGCCGTGGACACCGAGCGACGCCGACGGCACGACCGTGCCACTGCGCGCCGGGGTCAGTTCCTTCGGCTTCGGCGGGGTCAACGCCCATGTCGTCCTGGAAGAGCCGCCCGTGACGTCCGTGCCCGTGGACTCCACGGGGCCGGAGATCTTCGTGCTGTCGGCGCGGGACGAGGCCGCCCTGCACCGGTACGCCCGGGCACACCTGGCATTCCTCGGCGACCGGCAGCCCGCGCTCTCCTCTCTCGCCCACACCTCGCAGGTGGGCCGGGTTCCGATGCCGGTGCGCCTGGCCCTGGTCGTCAGGTCCGTGGCCGAACTGCGGGACCGGCTGGCCGCCTTCCTGGCCGGTGACATCGAGGCGACCACCGCGACCGGCGACCACGACTGGCTCACCGAGCCGGAGGGCGTCAGCTACCTGCGCCGGCTGGCCCGGGAAGGGCGGCTCGATCGGATCGCCCGCCTCTGGCAGGCCGGCGCGGCCGTGGACTGGGCCGCGCTGCGCACCGATCGGCCCGCCCTGACGTCCATGCCGACGTACCCGTTCGCCCGGGAACGGCACTGGCTGGCGAGCCCGTCCGCCGCGCCGCCGGAGCACGAGGCGCGACGCCTGCTGGCCAAGGAGTGGGAACCGGCGCCGGCGGCGTCGGGGCCGGCGCCGACCGCGCCGGTGGTCCTGGTCCGGGCCGAGACCGAGGCGCTGGCGACGGCGGCGTTCGGTGACACGGCCCGAGTGGTCCGCCTGGACGACACGGACGAGGAGACGGGGCTGCGGGCGGCCGCGTCGATCGGCCGGGCGCCGGTCGTGATCGACCTCGTCGACCTGTCCGCGGTGCCGGTGCCCGACGTACGCGTCGACTGGGCCCGCATCGTGCTGGCCCGTGAGCTGATCGCGACGAACCGAACCGCCGGCTTCGCCTATCTGCACCTGACCCGAGGACTGGTGTCCTTCCGCGCGCACAGCCCGACGCTGCGAGGAGCGGCGTTCGCGGGACTGGTCCGGATGCTCTCCGCCGAGTACCGCGGGGTGTTCGCCCGCACCGTCGACGTCGACTTCACGGACCCGGACGCGCTGCGCGACGTGGCCGGCGCGGAGCTGGCGGCGACCGACCCGGTCACCGAGGTGTGCGTGCGTGACGGCGTCCGGTACACGCCGACGCTGCGTCCCACCGGCTGCGCCACGGCACCCGCCCGGTGGTCGGACGATCTGGCCGGGCGGCCGGTGGTGATCACCGGCGGCACCGGCGCGCTCGGCCGTCTGCTGGCCGCGGAACTCGTCGAGCGGGGAGCAAACCGGCTGGTACTGCTCGGCCAGTCCCCGCTGCCCGCCCGCGACAACTGGGCGGAGCTGATGGCCGCACCCGACACCGATCCGGCGCTGGCGGCCCGACTGCGCGACCTCAGCGCGCTGGAACGCGCCGGGGTGCGCCTGGTGATCGAGAGCATCCCCCTCGAGCGCGCCCGGGAGGTACTGGACCGGATCCGGCGGGAGTGGGGACCGATCGCCGGGATCGTGCACTGCGCCGGTCTCGGCGTGATGACCGACCCGGCTTTCATCGGCAAACGCACCGCCGACATGCGGCGGGTGGTGGAACCGAAGACCACGGGCCTGCAGGCGCTCCTGGACGCGTGCGGCGACGACCCGCTGCGCTTCGTGGTGCTGTACTCGTCGATCGCCGGTCAGGTGCCCGCGCTGGCGGCAGGGATGAGCGACTACGCGCTGGCCAACTCGGTGCTGGACCGGGTGGCCGAGTACCGGAACGCCACCGGCGCCGACACGCCGGTCTTCCGGTCGGTGCAGTGGCCGAGCTGGCAGGCGGCCGGCATGCCGGAGGTGGACACCCCTGTCTACCGGGAACTGGGGCTGCGGACGCTGCGCCCGCAGGACGGCGTGGCGCTGCTGGACGCGGCGCTGGCGGGACCCGACCCGGTCGTGCTGCCGTGCCTGGTGGACACCACCCGGTTCGACGCCCGGGCCTTGTTGGAGGTTGCCGTGCCCGGGAGTTCTGTGCCCGGGACTTCCGCGCCGGGGACTCCCGTGCCCGGGGCGTCCGGGCCCGGGACTTCCGCGCCGGGGACTCCCGCGCCCAGGGCGTCCGGGCCCGGGACTTCCGCGCTCGAAACCACCGATCCCGGGACTTCGGTGCCCGGGCACCCCGCGCCAGGGGCCTTGGCGCCGGTCGCCGCCGCGGACCCGCCCACGGCTCACGGGAGGCGGACCGGTGACGGCGTGCGGAGGCTCACCGAGGTCTTCGCGACGACGCTGCGGCTGGACGCCGCCCAGATCCGGCCCGACGCCGACTTCGCCGACCTCGGTGTGGACTCCATCATGATCGTCCAACTGCTCGCCGCGCTGGAACGTGACCTCGGGGTGGTCGCCGAACCCTCGGCGCTGCTGGAGAACCCGACCATCGCCCGGCTGGCCGCCGCCCTCGACGACCGGCTGCCGGAGCAGCCTGCGCCCGGGAAGCCGGAGCCGGTGCGCGCGCCGCAGCCGCGACCCGCCCAGGTGAGAGGGCCGGAGCGGGGAATCGCGGTGGTGGGCATTGCCGCCCACTTCCCCGGAGCGCCCGACCACGCCACGTTCTGGCGCAACCTCGTCGGCGGCGTGGACTCGGTGACCGAGGTGCCGCCGTCGCGCTGGGATGCCGATCGCTTCTGGCACCCCGCCCCGCAGCCCGGCAGAACCGTCAGCAAGTGGGGCGGATTCCTGGACGGCATCGAGGACTTCGACCCGGACTACTTCCGGCTCGACCCGGCCGGGGCCGCCCACGTCGACCCGCTGGTGCGGCAGTTCCTGGAGGCCGGGGCGGAGTGCCTGGCCGACGCGGGCCTGACGCCCGCCGAAGTGGCCGGTCGCCGGGTCGGGGTCTTCGCCGGCGCCCGGGCGGCGAACTTCGGCGCGCACCATGCCGCCGCGACGACCCACTCGATCAGCGGCATGGCGCAGAACTTCATCGCCGCCCACCTCTCGCACTACCTCGACGTGCGCGGCCCCGCCGTCGTCGTCGACAGCGCCTGCTCCTCGGCGCTGGTCGCGGTGCACCTGGCCGCGCAGAGCCTGCGCACCGGCGAGTCCGACCTGGTGATCGCCGGCGGCGTCGAGATCCTGCTCGACGAGGTGCCGTTCGTCGGCATGAGCGGCGCGGGGGCGCTGTCACCGAGCGGCCGGTGCCACACCTTCGACGAGCGCGCCGACGGCATCGTCCTCGGCGAGGGCGTCGGCGCCCTGCTGCTCAAGCGGGCCGAGGACGCGATCCGCGACGGCGACCGGGTGTACGCGGTGATCGAGGGCAGCGCCGTCAACAACGACGGCCGCACCATGGGCATCACCACGCCGAACCCGAGGGCGCAGCGCGAGGTCGTCGAGTCCGCACTCGCCGCGGCCGAGGTGTCACCGGTGCAGCTCGGCTACGTCGAGGCGCACGGTACCGGCACCATGATCGGTGACCCGATGGAGCTGAAGGCGCTCACCGAGGTCCTGCGCGGCGCCACCGACGAGGTCGGCTTCTGCGGTGTGGGCAGTGTGAAGACCAACATCGGGCACACGCTCAGCGCGGCCGGGATCGCCGGCCTGATCAAGGTGGTGCTGTCGGTGCACCACGGGCAACTGCCGCCCACCTTGCACTGCGCGACGCTCAACCGGCGCTTCGAGTTCGACCGGTCGCCGCTGTTCCCGGTCCGTGAGCTGCGGGACTGGACCGGGCGGGACGGCGTACGCCGGGCCGGAGTCAGCTCGTTCGGCTTCGGCGGCACCAACGCCCACATGGTGGTGCGCCAGGCCCCGGACGGCCATGTCCCGCTGCGTGAACCGCTGGATCCGCCGCGCTACCGACGGCGCCGGTTCTGGTTCGACGTCCCGGTACCGGCCTCCGCAGGAGCCAACGGGCGCCACGACGGCCCGACGCCGCCGGCGCCGTTCTTCCAGATCCAGTTCTGATGCGCGGGGAAGAGAACCTGATGGACTCCTTGGACGGGCTGACCTGCACCGTCGTGATCCGGGGCAGCGACCCGGTGCTGCGCGACCACCGTGTCCACGGCACCCGGATCCTGCCCGGGGTGTCGCTGCTCGACATCATCCTGCGGGTGGTGCGAGCCCGGGGGGCGGATCCCGGCGGTGTCGAGCTGCGCCGTGTGCTGTTCCGCAACCCCGTCGCCGCCGGGCCGGACTTCGACACCGAGCTGACGCTGCGCTTCGCCCGCGACGACGGGCACTTCCGGGTGTCGGTCAGCGGCACCCGCCGCCCCTCGGGGCAGAGCGAACCGGTCCTGGACTGCCGGCTGTACCCGGGCCTGCCGTTCCCGCACCGCCGGCGGGACCTGGAGGCCCTGCGCGCCACCGCACGGCGGAGCGTCGACATGGCCGACCTGTACACGACCGTCCGCGCCACCGGTATCGAGCACGGCGAGTTCATGCGGGCCCTCGGCACCCTGCACGCCGGACCGGACGAACTGCTCGCGGACCTCTCGCTGAGCGCCCAGGCCGCCGAGTACGCCGAGTACTTCCACCTCCATCCGGCGGCGCTGGACTCCTCGACGCTGCTGCCCACCCAGTTCGCCGAGGCCGTGCCGGGCGACGGGGCACGCCCGTACATCCCGATGCTGATCGAATCGGTGCGGGCCGCGGGACCGCTGGGCTCGCGGACCCTGGTGCACGCCGCCCCGCCGCGCCAGGCCGGGCCCGACGGCGATCTGACCACGTGTGACCTGGAGTTCCACGCCCCGGACGGAACCGTCATCGCCTGGCTGCACGGCCTGACCTCCAAACGGATCCGGGACGCCGCGGCGATCACCCGCCTCGAGGTACGCACCCCGGCGGCGCAGGACGCCGACCGGATCGTCCGGGACCTGATCGAGGCGAGGACCGGCCGCGCCGACTTCGACGAGACGGCCGGGTTCTACGAGCTCGGCCTCGACTCGACGGCGCTGCTGGGGATCGCTGCCGACCTGGAACGGGTCTTCGGCGTCGACTTCTCCCCGACCCTGCTGTTCGAGCACAACACGTTCACCCTGCTGGCCGCACACCTGCGACGGTACGAGGTCGTGGCGGCCCCGCCGGCGGAACCGGTGACCGCGGCGACCGCCGTGACGGAGACGACCGCCGGGACCCCGTCGACCGCCGAGACCGAGGTACCCGCCGAGACGGTGTGGTTCGAGACGTCCTGGCAGCCGGCCACGCTGCCGCCCGGAGCCCCCTCGGCGCACTGGGTCACGGCCGGTGCGCACACCCGGGCGGACTGGCCGTCCGCGCTCGCGGACACCGCCGCGGCCGCTGTGCTGTGGCAGCCCGCCGATCCTGCCGACCTCACCGGTGAAGCGGTCGCGCTGAGCGAGTTCCTGGCGGCCGCGATCCGCGCGGGACGCAGCACCCTGCGGCTGGTCTGCCACGTCGAGGACGACGACGCGCCGGTGATCGCTCTCGCCGGTCTGCTCCGCACCGCGGTGCGGGAGCACCCGGGCGTTCGGGCCGCGGTGGTCCGTTCGCCACGCCGGGCCGACGCGCTGGCCGAGCTGGCCGCCGGGGCCCCCGACGTGGAGGTGTGCTACGCGCACGGCACCCGCCGGATCCGGCTCGCCCGGCCCATGCCGGCACCGGCGGACAGGGCGTCGCTGCGAGAGCGCGGGGTCTACCTGATCACCGGAGGGCTCGGCGGGGTCGGGCTGGCCCTGGCCCGGCACCTGGCCCGGTCGGTACACGCCCGGCTCGTCCTGGTCGGCCGCACCCCGGCCGATCCGTCCGTCACCGCCGAGCTGACAGCCCTCGGCGCCGAGGTGGTCACCCTGGTGACGGACGTGACCCGTGCGGACGACGTCGACCGGGCGGTGCGCACCGCGGTGGACCGCTTCGGCGTGCTGCACGGGGTGGTGCACGCCGCCGGCGTGCTGCGTGACGGATTGCTGGCGGGGAAGCGCGCCGATGACGTTCGGGCCGTGCTCGCCCCCAAGGTCGACGGTGCCCGGCACCTCGAAGCGGCCACCCGGCGCCTGAGTCTGGACTTCCTGGTGCTCTGCTCGTCGACCGCCGGCACCTGGGGCAATCCGGGGCAGGCCGACTACGCGTGCGCGAACGCGTTCCTGGACCTGTTCGCCGGCACCCGCCGCGACATCGTGTCGGTGGGCTGGCCGGCCTGGGCGGAAGGCGGCATGCAGGTCGATGACGCCGCGCTGCGCCGGATGGGCCTGCGAAGCCTGCAGACCCCGGCCGCCGTCGACGTGCTGCTGGCGGCCGTGGGCAGCGGCCGTTCCCACGTCGTGGTCCTGAACGGGGACGCGGCCCGGATCACGGCCGAGTTCACCCCGCCGGAGGCGGACCACGCGGCCCGGATCACGGCCGAGTTCACCCCGCCGGAGGCGGACCCCGAGCCGGTCGGACCCGACGACGACGCGATCGCCGTGGTGGGCATCAGCGGCCGCTACCCGATGGCCCGCGACCTCGACGAGTTCTGGGCGAACCTGCGCGACGGCCGTGACTGCGTCAGCACGGTGCCCGCCGATCGATGGGATCACGCGGCGATCTACTCCGAAGACCGCCGGACGCCCGGACGCTCCTACGGCAAATGGGGTGGCTTCCTCTCGGGGGTGGACGAGTTCGACGCGGAGTTCTTCCACATCTCGCCGAACGAGGCGGCCGTGCTGGACCCGCAGGAGCGGCTGTTCCTGCAGGAGGCGTGGCACGCGTTCGAGGAGGCCGGGCACGCGCCGTCGGCCTGGCGCGGCCGGCCCGTCGGGGTGTTCGCCGGGGTGATGTACAACCAGTACCAGCTCTACGGCGTCGGCCCGGAGCCGGGCCCGGTGCCCTCGTCGTTCAGCGCGTCCATCGCCAACCGGGTGTCGTACTTCCTGGACCTGCGCGGACCGAGCATCGCCCTGGACAGCATGTGCTCGTCCTCGCTGACCGCGCTGCACCTGGCCGTCGAGGCCATCCGCCGGGGGGAGTGCGAGGCGGCCCTGGCCGGTGGCGTCAACCTGGCCGTGCACCCGAACAAGTACCTGCTGCTGAGCCAGTCCTCCTTCCTGTCCACCGACGGGCGTTGCCGCGCCTTCGGTGAGGGCGGGGACGGCTACGTGCCCGGCGAGGGAGTCGGCGTGGTGCTGCTGCGCCCGCTGCGCGACGCGCTGCGCGACGGCGACCACGTCCACGCCGTCATCCGCGGTACCGCGGTCAACCACGGCGGCCGCACCGCCGGGTTCTCCGTGCCGAACCCGGCATCGCAGGCCGCCCTGATCGCAGGGTCGCTGCGCCGGGCCGCGGTCGACCCCGCCCACCTCGGCTACCTGGAGGCGCACGGCACCGGCACCAGCCTCGGCGACCCGATCGAGGTCGCCGCGCTGGAGGAGGCCTTCGACCGGATCGGCGCCGGCCCGGGTCCCTGGCCGATCGGATCGGTCAAGTCGAACATCGGGCACCTGGAGTCCGCGGCCGGCGTCGCGGCGCTCACCAAGGTCGTACTTCAACTGCGCCATCGGGAACTCGTGCCGTCGTTGCACGCCGACCCGCTGACCAGCGCGGTGCGGTGGGAGACCGCACGGTTCCGGGTACAGCGCGAACGGGCGCCGTGGCCGGGACGCGCGGACGTGCCGCGGACCGCGGCGATCAGCTCCTTCGGTGCGGGCGGGGCCAACGCGCACGTCGTCCTCGCCGAGTGGCCGGCGCCGCCGGCCGTGCCGGAACCGGCCGAGCCGCGGCTGTTCGTGGTGTCCGCCCGGGACACCGCCCGCCTCGACGAGAGCGTGGCCCGGCTGGTGACCCACCTGGAGGGCACCGGCGAGGACGTGGCCGCGACCGTGACCGCGCTGGTGACCGAGGTCGGTGCGACCGCGGCACGGCCCGACGAGCCGTTCGCCGAACTGGGCCTGGACTTCCCGCAACTGGCCGACCTCGCCCACCGCGTCCAGGAGGTGTTCGGGACCCGCCCCGTGATCGACGGAGAGACCACCGCCGATGCCCTGGCCGCCGCCCTGCGCACGGCGGCCGTCGCGGTGGACCCGGCGGCGCTGGCGTACACGTTGTGGTCCGGGCGTGAGCACCTGGACGAGCGGCTCGCCGTCGTGGCCACGACCACCGCCGAACTGCTGACGGCGTTGCGCACCGGGGTCGGCTGCCATCGCGGCCGCCGGCGGAAACCGGCCGCGGCGGTGACCGGTGACGACCTCGACGCGCTCGCCGCCGCCTGGGTCACCGGGGCCGAGATCACCCCGCCGATGCCGGCGCGAGCACGCCGACTGTCGCTGCCCGGATACCCGTTCGCCCGGGACCGGCACTGGGTGACCACCGGCACGGACCCGGGCCGGGTGCGGGCCGACCTGATGGAACTGCCCGGCGGGCATGTGCTGCCGGCCAGGATCTCGCGGGACGGCCACGGCTGGCTGGCCGACCACGCCGTCGACGGGACCACGCTGGTGCCCGGGACGTTCTTCGCCGACCTGGCCCTGCGGGCCGGCGCCCGGCTCGGCCGGCCGGTCGTGGCCGAGCTGGTGATCGAGGCGCCGCTGCCGTTCGGCGACACCGACCTGCGGCTCACCGCGGCCCTGCCCGGTGACGACGGGCGATGCGCCTTCGAGGTGCACGCCCGCGCTGCCGGAGAACCGGGCTGGACCCGGCACGCGACCGGAGCACTCGCCCCCGCCGGTGGCGCCGTGACCGGACCGCCCCCGCTGCCCGGCGACGCCGAGGAGCTCGACCTCACCGGCCTCTACGACCGGTTGCCCGGCTACGGTCCCGCGTTCCAGGGGCTGCGCCGCGCCTGGCGGGCCGGCGACACCGTGTACGCCGACGTCACCGTGCCCGGCGGTGACGCCGGCCCGTACGCCGTGCACCCCGTTCTCCTGGACGCGGCGCTGCACACGGTGGCGCTCGGCGGATTCGTCCCGGACGGCCGGGTTCACCTGCCGTTCGCCTGGTCCGGGATCCGGGCCGCGGCGAGCGGCGCGGTCGCCGCGCGGGCCTGCGTCGCCCCGGTCCGCCCCGGTGTCGTGTCCGTGCGGCTCACCGATGCCGCCGGCGGGCCGGTGGCCTCGGTGGACGCGGTGACCCTGCGCCCCGCCGGAGCCTCGGCAGACCCCCTGTACCGCGTCGACTGGGTGCCCCTCGACGACGTCCGTCCCGGCTCACCCGGCCGGTACGCCGTCGTGGGCCCCGACCGGGACGGCGTCGGCGCCGCGCTCACCGCCGCGGGCGTGACCGTGACCCGCGCGGACACCGCGGCGGCGCTGACCGGACCCGCCGAGGTGGTGATCGTGCCGGTCGCCGCGACGGGGACGTCGGCGTCCGCCGCGTTCGAGCTGACCCGTGACGTCCTTGAACAGGCGCGGCACTGGCTCGGCGAGAGCCGCTTCGGCGACGCCCACCTGGTCTTCGTCACCATGGACCCGGGCCCGGCCACGGCCGCCGCATGGGGACTGCTGCGCTCGGCGCAGTCCGAGCACCCCGGCCGCTTCTCACTCGTCGAGCTGTCCGGGGCGGACGCGGTGGAGGTCCTGCCGCATGCCCTGGCCACCGGCGAGCCGCAGCTGACCGTCCGCGACGGGCGGGTGCTGGCGGCCCGCCTCGTACGCGCCCCGGCCACCGACGCGCCGCCCCCGCGCCGGCCGGGCACGCTGCTCGTCACCGGGGGCAGCGGTGGCCTCGCCGGCCCGGTGGTGCGTCACCTGGTCGCCCGGCACGGATTCACCGACGTGCTCCTGGTCAGCCGCAGTGGCCGCGTCCCCACCGGGCTCCGCGATCTGAGCGCGCGGATCGAGCCGGTCGCCTGCGACGTCGGTGACCGGGATGCGCTGGCCGCGCTGCTCGCCGACCGGACGATCAGCATGGTGGTGCACGCCGCCGGGGTGCTCGACGACGGTGTGGTGACCGCGCTGGACGCCGACCGGCTGGAGACCGTGTGGCGGGCCAAGGCCGCCGGCGCCCACCACCTGCACGAGCTGTTGCCCGAGGCCGAGCTGGTGCTCTTCTCCTCGGCGGCCGGTGTGCTCGGCGGGCCCGGCCAGGGCAACTACGCCGCGGCCAACGCCTATCTCGACGCGCTGGCCCGGCACCGGGTCGCGGCGGGCGGCCGAGCGGTCTCGGTGGCCTGGGGGCCATGGGACCTCGACGACGGCATGACCGCCGACCGCGAACGGCTGGCCCGCGCCGGCCTCGCCGGGCTGACGGTCGAGGCGGGACTGCGCCTGCTGGACGCCGCGCTGGCCGGTACGGAGCCCGAGGTGGTCGCGCTGCGGTTGGCCCCGGGCACCCCCGCGGCCGTACCCCCCGTACTGCGCGGCCTGCTGAGTGCCGCACCGGCCGTCGTATCCGACGCGGGCCTGGCCGGGCTGGGATCCGCGGAGCTGCGCGCCAGGCTGTCGGGCCTGGTCCGCGGCGAGGCCGCGGCCGTGCTCGGCTACGCCGGTGCCGCCGCGATCGATCCGGGGCGCTCCTTCCAGGAGCTGGGGTTCGACTCGCTGAGCTCGGTGGAGTTCCGCAACCGCCTCGGCGCGGCGCTCGGCCTGACGCTGGAGGCGACCCTCGTCTTCGACCATCCCACCCCCGCTGATCTGGTGGAGCACCTCGCCGGGCGGTTCGACGGCGGCACCGGCGGTGCCGACGACCTGCCGGCGCTGTTCGCCGACTTCGACCGCCTGGCCGCCGGTCTGACCGAGGCGGCCACCGACGAGGTGTTCCGCGACCGGGTGGTCGAACGGGTGCGTGGGCTGCTCACCGCCCTGAGCCCGGCGACGCCCGAGGCACCGCCGGACCTGTTCGCCGCCGCAACCGACGACGAGGTGTTCGCCCTGATCGACGCCGAGCTGGGCAGCCCCGTACGGGGTCAGGAGGACCGATGAGCAGTGAGGACAAACTCCGTGACTACCTGCGCCGTGTCACCGCGGAGCTGCAGGTCACCCGTCGGCGGCTGCGCGAGGTGGAGAGCCGGTCCGGTGAGCCGATCGCCGTGGTCGGCATGGCCTGCCACTACCCGGGCGGCGTGGAGTCGCCCGAGGACCTCTGGTCGCTGGTGGCCGAGGGCCGCGACGGCATCACCGGGTTCCCCCGCGACCGCGGCTGGGACGTGGACGGGCTGTACCACCCCGACCCCGACCACCCCGGAACATCCACGGTCCGGGAGGGCGGCTTCCTGCACGACGCCGCGGCCTTCGACGCCGGCTTCTTCGGTATCTCACCGAAGGAGGCGCTGTACACCGACCCGCAGCAGCGGCTGATCCTGCAGACCTCGTGGGAGGCGGTGGAGCGGGCCGGTCTCGACCCGGCGGCGCTGCGGGACACCCGTACCGGGGTCTTCACCGGGGTGATGCACCACGACTACCAGGGCGCCCAGGGCGGTGGCAGCGTCGTGTCCGGGCGGGTCGCCTACCAGCTCGGGCTGCGCGGCCCGGCCGTCACCGTGGACACCGCGTGCTCGTCGTCGCTGGTCGCGCTGCACCAGGCGGTCCGTGCCCTGCAACGCGGCGAATGCGACATGGCGCTGGTCGGCGGGGTCACCGTGATGGCCACGCCGAGCGCGTTCGTCGAGTTCAGCCGGCAGCGCGGGCTCGCACCGGACGGGCGGTGCAAGCCGTTCGCGGCGGCCGCCGACGGCACCGCCTGGTCCGAGGGCGTCGGCGTGCTGGTGCTGGAACGGCGCTCCGCCGCGGAGGCGGCCGGCCGCCGGGTCCAGGCGATCGTCCGCGGCGTCGCCGTCAACTCCGACGGGGCCAGCAACGGCCTGACCGCCCCGAACGGCCCCGCGCAGTGCCGCGTGATCCAGGACGCCCTGGTCGACGCCGGCCTCACCCCGGCCCAGGTCGCCGTGGTGGAGGCGCACGGCACCGGCACCCCGCTGGGTGACCCGGTGGAGGCGCAGGCGGTGCTCGCGGTGTACGGCGGCGACCGCCCGCGACCGCTGCGGCTGGGCTCGATCAAGTCCAACCTCGGGCACACCCAGGCCGCGGCCGGCGTCGCCGGGATCATCAAGGTCGTGATGGCCATGCGGCACGGGGAGCTGCCCCGCACGCTGCACATGGACCGGCCCACGCCCTACGTGGACTGGTCGGCCGGATCGGTCGAGCTGCTCGCCGAGCCGGTGCCGTGGCCGGCCGGCGACGAACCGCGCCGAGCGGCCGTCTCGTCCTTCGGTGTCAGCGGCACCAACGCGCACGTCATCCTCGAGGAGCCCGCGGCGGCCACCCCGGCACCCGGCAGCGAGCCCGCGGCGTCGTGGCCGGCTGCCTGGGCCGTGTCCGGCCGGTCGCCCGCCGGGCTGCGCGCCCAGGCCGCCGCGCTCGCCGCCGATCTCGGCGCCCGGCCCGACCAGGACCGGCGGGACATCGCGTCGTCCTTGGTCACGACGCGGACCGGGCACGAGTACCGGGCCGTGGTCTGCGCCGACGACCGTGCCGAACTGCTGGCCGGTCTCGCCGACATCGCCGCCGGACGGCCGTCACCGGCGGTGGTGGAGGGCGTCACCGGGGCGCCCGGCCCGGTGGCCTTCCTCTTCCCCGGCCAAGGATCGCAGTGGCGGAACATGGCGGTACGGATGCTGCAGAGCAGCCCGGTCTTCCGGGACCGGATCGCCGAGTGCGAGGCCGCCCTCGCGCCGTACGTCGACTTCGAGCTGACCGCCGTGCTGCGCGGCGAGCAGGACCACGACCGGGTCGACGTCGTGCAGCCGGTGCTGTTCTCGATGATGGTGGCTCTGGCCGAGGTGTGGCGTTCGGTGGGCGTCACCCCGGCCGCGGTCGCCGGCCACAGCCAGGGGGAGATCGCCGCCGCGCACGTCGCCGGTGCGCTGACCCTGCCGGACGCCGCCCGGGTGGTGGCGCTGCGCAGCCAGGCGCTGGTGGAGCTGTCCGGCCTCGGCGGCATGATGTCGGTGGCGCTGCCCGCCGAGCAGGTCCGCGAACGTCTGCACGCCTGGACCGGGCGGCTGTCCCTGGCCGCCGTCAACGGCACCTCCTCGGCCGTGGTCTCCGGTGACGCCGACGCCTTGGACGAGCTGCTCGCCGAGCTGGAGACCGAGGGCGTACGGGCCCGCCGGGTCGACGTGGACTACGCGTCGCACAGCGCGCACGTGGAGCGCGTACGGGACAGGGTCCGCACCGCGCTCGCCCCGGTGACCCCGCGCCCGCCGGCCGTCCCTTTCTTCTCCTCGGTCGAGGGCCGGTGGATCGACGGCGACGACGCCTTCGACGCCGACTACTGGTACCGCAACCTCCGCGAGCCGGTCCGTTTCGACGAGGCGGTCACCGCACTCGCCGGGCACGGCTGCACCACGCTGCTGGAGGTCAGCCCGCACCCGGTGGTGACCACCGGTGCCCAGGAGACCCTGGACGAGATCGGCGCCGAGGTCGCCGTCCTGCACACGCTGCGCCGTGACGAGGGCGGACCCGATCAGCTGGTCCGGGCGCTGGCGCAGCTGCACGTGCAGGGCGTCCGCCCGGACTGGTCCGCCGTGTGGCCCGGGGCCCGGCCGGTCGAACTGCCCACCACCGCGTTCGTGACCGAGCGGTACTGGCTGCCGGCCGGCGGCGGCGACCCGTCCGCCCTGGGCCTGGACGCCGTCGAGCACCCGGTCCTGCGAGCCGCCGTGCCCGGGGCCGACCGGCTCGTGCTGACCGGCCGGCTGTCGGCCGCCACCCACCCGTGGCTGTCCGAACACACCGTCGAGGAGCATGTCGTGCTCCCCGGCGCCGCCATGGTGGACCTGGTGTCCCGGGCCGGTGACGAGGCCGGTTGCCCGGTGATCGAGCAGCTGACCCTTCTCGCCCCGGTCGTGGTGCCCGAGGACGCCGAGGTCCGGCTGCGGATCGAGGCCGGCGAGCCCGGTACGGACGGGTCACGGGACGTGACCGTGCAGGGCCGGGTCGGCGCCGGCGCGTGGACGCCGCACGCCACCGCCGCCCTCGCACCCGTCGGCGACCCACCGCCGCGCGCGGCGACCGCATGGCCACCGGCGGGCGCCGAGCCGCTCGACGTGGACGAGCTGTACGCCCGGCTGGACGGCGCCGGACTCCGGTACGGGCCGATCTTCCGTGGCGTCCGCGGACTGTGGCGCGACCGGGCCGGGGACCTGTACGCCGAGGTCGCCCTGCCCGGCGCCGAGCCGGGCGGGTTCGGCATCCACCCCGCCCTGCTGGACGCCTGTCTGCACCCGCTGGCGCTCGGAGACCTCCCCACCGGGGCGCGGGACCGGCCCGCGCTGCCGTTCGAGTGGACCGGGGTCCAGGTGCACGCCGTGGGCGCGGACACCGTCCGGGCCACGCTCACCGGCGTCCGGGACGGCGTGGTCCGCATCGAGCTGACCGACCCGGCGGGGACGCCGGTCGCGTCGGTGCGGTCCCTGGTGCTCAGCCCGCTCCCGGACGGCGCGCTCGGCCTGCCGGACCGCGGCGACCTGCTGCTTCCGCAGTGGACGCCGCGGACGCTGCCGGACGGTCCCGCCGCCGGGTACGCGGTCCCCGATCCCGCCCTCGCCCGCTTGCTGCGGGTGCCGCCGAGTGCCGACGCCGCGCCCTACGTTCTGGTCCCGGCCCCGTCCGGTCCACCCGCCGCGGCCGCCGAGCGCGCGCTCGCCCTGGTGCAGGAGTGGCTGGCCGACGAACGCCGGGCCACCTCCACCCTGGTCGTGGTGACCCGGCGGATCCTCGACGATCCCGGTGAGGCCGCGACCGCGGCGCTGGTGCGCTGTGCCGAGTCGGAACACCCGGACCGCTTCGCGGTGCTCGACCTCGCCGACGCCGACGACGCCACGGTCGCGGCGGTGCCGGCCGCGCTGGCCGCGGGCGGGCCGCAGACGGGCCTCGCCGCCGGCACCGCGCGGGAGCTCCGGCTGGTCCGGGTGCCCCCGGCGGGTGAGCCGGTCGGCGACCTCGGCACCGTCCTGGTGACCGGTGCCTCCGGCACGCTCGGCGGGATCGTCGCCCGGCATCTCGTGCACGACCTGGGCGTCCGTGATGTGGTGCTGGCGAGCCGGCGGGGGCCGCGGGCACCCCAGGCCGCCGCCCTGGCCGCGGAGCTGACCGCCGCCGGTGCGCACGTCTCCCTGGTGGCGTGCGACGTCGCGGACCGGGCGGAGCTGACCGCGCTATCCGCCACGACCGACATCCACACCGTGGTGCACGCCGCGGGGGTGCTCGACGACGGACTGGTCGCCGACCTCACACCGGAGCGGCTGGCCCGGGTGCTGCGTCCCAAGGTCGACGCGGCCTGGCTCCTGCACGAACTGCTGCCCCGGGCCCGGCTCGTCCTGTTCTCCTCCGCGGTGGGCGTGCTCGGCGGTCTCGGCCAGGCGAACTACGCCGCGGCCAACGCCGCCCTGGACGCGCTGGCCCGGATACGCCGGACCGCCGGGCTGCCCGGTGTCTCGCTGGCCTGGGGCCTGTGGGCCGACGAGAGCACCATGACCGGCGGCGCCGACCTGGCCCGGTTCCGCCGCTCCGGGTTCCCGCCGCTGCCACGCGACGCCGCTCTCGCCGCGCTGGACGCCGCCCTGACCGTGGCCGAGCCGGTGCTCGTGCCGATCCGGCTCGACCTGGCCGCACTGCGGGCCGGTGGCGACGCCGTGCCGCAGGCCGTGCGGGCCCTCGCCGGGGCGCCGGCCCGGCGTACGGCCACCCGTGGCGCCGCCGCTGACTCCGAGCTGGCGGCCCGGCTCGCCGGCAGGAGCCCGGCCGACCGGCACCGGGTACTGCTCGACTTGGTGCTGGGGCACGCCGCCGCCGTGCTGGGGTACGCCTCACCCGACATGATCGACCCGGATCGGGCGTTCAAGGACGCCGGGTTCGGCTCGCTCAGCGCGGTGCAGCTGCGCAACCGGCTCGCCGGGGCCGCCGGGATGCGGCTGCCGGCCACGCTCGTGTTCGACCACCCCAACCCGGCCGCGCTGGCCCGGCACCTCGGCGAGCGCCTGGCCGGCGCGGAGCGGCCGAGCGCCGCCCCGGTGGCCGTCGGCACCGCGGACGACCCGGTGGTGGTGGTCGGCATCGGCTGCCGGCTGCCCGGCGGCGTCCGCGGCCCGGACGACCTGTGGGACCTGCTGGTCTGCGAACGGGACGCGATCGTGCCGTTCCCGGACGACCGCGGCTGGCCCCTCGCGGAACTGCACGACCCGGACCCGGACGCGCCCGGCACCTCGTACGCCCGGTCCGGCGGGTTCGTCTCCGGCGTGGCCGAGTTCGACGCCGCCTTCTTCGGGGTGTCGCCGCGGGAGGCCGTGGCGATGGACCCGCAGCAGCGGCTGCTGCTGGAGACCGTCTGGGAGACGTGCGAGGACGCCGGCGTCGACCCGGACACGCTGCGCGGCACCGGTACCGGCGTGTTCATGGGCGCCATGTACCAGGACTACGGCCGGCTGCTGGAGGGAGCCGCTGCCGAGGGGTTCCTCGCGCCGGGCGTCGGCGGCGGTGTGCTGTCCGGGAGGGTGGCGTACACCTTCGGGCTGCAAGGGCCGGCCGTCACCGTGGACACCGCCTGCTCGTCGTCGCTCGTCGCCCTGCACCTGGCCGCACAGGCGATCCGGGCCGGAGAGTGCGACCTGGCGTTCGCCGGCGGGGTCACCGTACTGGCCACGCCCGCGGTGTTCGTGGAGTTCAGCCGCCAGCGCGGGCTCGCCGCGGACGGCCGGTGCAAACCGTTCGCCGCGGCCGCCGACGGCACCGGCATGGGCGAGGGCGTCGGCGTGGTCCTGGTCGAGCGGCTGTCGCGGGCCCGCGAGCACGGTCACCAGGTGCTGGCCGTGCTGCGCGGCAGCGCGGTCAACTCCGACGGGGCCAGCAACGGACTCACCGCCCCGAACGGTCCGGCCCAGGAGCGGGTGATCCGGGCGGCGCTGACCGCCGCCGGGCTGGGTCCGGCCGACGTGGACGCGGTGGAGGCGCACGGCACGGGCACCGTTCTCGGCGATCCCATCGAGGCGCAGGCGGTGCTCGCGGTGTACGGCCGCGACCGCCCGCGCCCGCTGTGGCTCGGCTCGGTCAAGTCCAACGTCGGGCACACCCAGGCCGCGGCCGGTGTGGCCGGGGTGATCAAGGCGGTGCTGGCGCTGCGGCACGGTGTGCTGCCGCGCAGTCTGCACATCGACGAGCCGTCCCCGCACGTGGACTGGACCGCGGGCGACGTGGCGCTGCTGGCCTCGGCGCAGCCCTGGCCGCGACGCGAGGAGCCGCGGCGCATGGGGGTGTCCTCGTTCGGGATCAGCGGCACCAACGCGCACGTGGTGATCGAGGAGGCGCCCCCGGAGCCGGACGTGCGGGAGGGGGAACGGCCGGTCCTCGACGGGGTGCCGTGGCTGCTGTCGGCACGGTCCGAGGCGGCGTTGCGCGAGCAGGCCGCCCGCTTGACGGCCACCGCCGCCGCGGATCCGCCGGCGGTGGCGTACGCACTCGCCACCGCCCGTGCCGTCCACAAGCACCGGGCCATGGTCACCGGCCGGGACGAGACCGCGCTGCGGTCAGCGCTCACCGCCCTCGCCGAGGGGAACCCCGGGCCGGGCGTGCTCCGCGCCACCGCCGCGCGGCACCGGCTGGTCCTGCTCTTCACCGGTCAGGGCAGCCAGCT
The DNA here is from genome assembly GCF_000444875.1 of Streptomyces collinus Tu 365. NCBI lineage: Bacteria > Bacillati > Actinomycetota > Actinomycetes > Kitasatosporales > Streptomycetaceae > Streptomyces > Streptomyces collinus. Next base: position 7,840,418 of record NC_021985.1, read on the forward strand.
GCCCGGGATGGGGCGCGGGCTGTACGAGACGTTCCCCGAGTACGCGCGGGCCTTCGACGAGGTGAGCGCGCACTTCACGTCGGACACCCCGCTGCGCGACGTGGTGTGGGGCGACGGCGGCCTGCTCGACCGCACGGAGTACACGCAGCCCGCCCTCTTCGCCCTCCAGGTGGCCCAGTTCCGGCTGATCACCGCCTGGGGGCTGCGGCCGGAGATGCTGATCGGCCACTCGATCGGCGAGCTGTCCGCGGCGTACCTGGCAGGCATGCTCACGCTCGACGACGCCGCCACGCTCGTGGCCGCCCGTGGCCGGGCCATGGCGGGTCTGCCGGCCGGCGGCGCGATGGTGTCCGTACGGGCCGCCGAGGCGGTGGTCCTGCCGCTGCTGGCCGGGTACGCCGACCGGGTGTCGATCGCCGCGGTGAACGGCCCGGACGCGGTCGTGCTCTCCGGGGACGAGGACGCCGTCCTGGAGGTCGCCGGCGTGCTGTCCGATCGCGGGCATCGCACCCGCCGGCTGCGGGTCGGGACGGCGTTCCACTCGGCCCGGGTGGAACCGGCGCTCGCCGAGTTCCGGTCGGTCGCCGAGACGGTCACGTTCCAGCAGCCCCGGATCCCGATCGTCTCCACGGTGCGGACCGAGGAGAAGATGATCTCGTCGGCGTACTGGGTGGACCAGCTCCGCGGCTCCGTCCGCTTCCTCGACGCGGTGCAGGAGGCGGACCGGACGGGGGGCACCACGTTCCTCGAACTGGGCCCGGACGCGGTGCTCGCCCCGGCCGTACGCCCCTGCCTGCCCGCGGCACCGGGTCCCGCGGTGGCCCTGGCCAGGCGGGACCGCGACGACACCCGGGCCGCCCTCGACGCGCTCGGCACCCTGCACACGCACGGCGTACACGTCGACTGGCAGGCCGTACACACGGACCACCCACCACGACGCCACCCCTTGCCGCACTACGCGTTCCAGCCGCGGCGCTACTGGCCCACCCCGCGACAGCAGCCCTCGGGCCCGGTACCGCAGCCCTCCGCTCCGGCCCCGCTCCCACCGACCCCCGCCGCACCGCCCCAGCCCACCCGCGACGCTCTCTGGTCGGTCCTGGGCTCCAGTGACCCGGAGGCGGCGCTGAGCATGCTCGGTCTGCGGGGTGACGAGACGCCGCTCCAGGTTCTCGCCGCCGTCGCACGGTTGCGGTCCGGTGCCGGTGCGGCACGGCGACCGGTGCGGTGGCGACCGGTCCCGGACGCCGCGCCCCCGGTCCTGGACCTGGCCGTGGCGCTGGTGCCGCCCCCCGACGGCGACCCGGATCTGACCGATGCCCTCGCCGGGGCGCTGGCCAGACACGGTGCCCGGGTGACGGGCGATGGCGCACAGCACCCCGATCTGGTGATCGCCCTGCCCGGCGCGGAGCCGGCCGTGCCACCCGGGGTGCCGTTGTGGGTTCTCACCCGGGACGGCTCGCCGCCGCCGGTCGCGGATCATGTCGTCGACCTTCCGCCGGAGACGGACGCCGTGGCCCGGGCCCGGCTGTGCGCCGTGATCGGACAGGGGTACAGCGCGGCCCGCATCCGGCCGGAGGGGGTGTTCGTGGCCGAGTACGGGGACGAGGTCTTCGTCGCCGAGTACGAGGACGAGGCGGTGCCCGGGCCGGCCCGGCGCGTCGAACCCCCGGGCCACGCCACCGGTTCCGCTCCGGCCGGTGGACTGCGGGCGGCGCTGGCGGAGCTGCCCCGCGACCGGTGGGACGCCGAGGTCCTGACCGGAGTGCGGGGGCTGGCAGCGGCCGTGCTGGGGCACGACTCGGGCGCCGGGATCGACCCCGCCGACGACTTCTTCGATCTGGGACTTTCCTCGGTCACCGCACTGGAGCTGCGTGATCATCTGGGCACACTGACCGGTCTGGAATGGCCGGCGGACGTGCTCTATGAATGCCCCACTCCGCAGGCTCTCGCCGATCTCGTGGTTACGCGAATGAGCGAGGGGGAATAGGCAGCCGACTCAGCCGACCGGCGAATTAGTCATCCATTTCGGCGTGGCCCTCAGAGGACCTTGCCTGATCAGGTGTGTCAAAAAAATCGAAATAGCTCCGGGAATTGTCCCGGAAAATCGAGGTGGACAACGCCTCGGATGGTGAATAGCATCGGCGAGGAACGGCTCCGGCGATGCGTGCGAAATTGCCCTGTAGTGACCTCCCTGATTGACCTCTCGATATTCAGGAGAATTGCCAGATGCCAAGCCCTTCCGTGTGGAATGTGGTGCTCGACGCAGCATCGGACGCCGACGTCGTGCTCGCCACCGACTTCCCGGTGACGGGCCGCAACGAGGGCGGTTTCGCCGACCTGACGCCCAGCCTGGGACTGGACTGCGCGCTGTGGCAGACCGTCGCACCGGCCCGGGCCCCCGGCCCCGGCATCGACCCGGACGAGTACCTCGCGCCCTGGCTGGCCGAGGTCGCCGCGAGCGGACGCAGGGTCCGGGCGGTCCTCGGCTACTGCGCCGGATCGGTCTTCGCCGGCGCCCTGGCCGAGAGGATCGCCGACCGCCAGCCGGTCGCCCCGCAGGTGGTGGTCTTCGACCCCGAACTCGTCGACGTGCCCACCGTGCACCTGCAGTTCGGCCGGGTCATCGGCAACATGACCGCCGTACTGACCCCGGCCGAGGTCGACGAGCTGGCCGGCGCCGCGGAGCGCCTGGCCGCCCGGCCCGGGATCACCCCGGCCGCGTTCGCCACCGAGCTCTATGCGATCTTCGAGCCGATCGGCTCGGCCGCGCTGCGCCGCGCCGGCCTCGACGAGGGCTACGCCGGTGAACTGGTGGCCCTGGTCGGCTCGTTCATGACCTATCTCGGCGTCGCCGCCGGACTCGATCCGCGTCCCGGCTGGTCCCGGGCCACCGTCGTCACCTCGGCGAGCCCGGCCAGCGGACTCAACCGGATGCGCGCCACCCCCGGCCTGGCACCGATCGCCGTGGCGGACGAGGTCCGGTTCGAGGTGGAGCACCGCGATCTGCTGCGCACCCCGGAGGTCGCCACGACCGTGGCCGGCCTGCTCGGCACCGGCTCGCAGGCCCGCCGATGACGGCCGGCGCGGCGGACGCCCGCGGGCGCGCCTCGCGCAAGGAGACCGCTCTGTGGCTGCTCGACGACCTCGTGCCCGGCAGCGGCGCCAACAACCTGTCGCTGGCCTTCCGCGTCGCCGGCCGCCTCGACCCGGCCGCCCTGGCCACGGCACTCGACCTGCTGCCCCGCCGGTACGAGGTGCTGCGCACGGTCTTCCACCGCAGCGACGACGCCCTGACCAGGACCGTCCTGCCCAGCCTCCGCATCGAGCCGGAGCAGGCGGACGCGCACGGTGACGACCACGGCGCCGGGCACGGTGACGAGCGCGACGCCCTGACCGCTTTCGTGGCCCGCCCCTTCCGGGCCGACGGGAGCCCGCTGCTTCGCGCCCTGCTGCTGCACGGCCCCGACGACGACATCCTCTGTCTCGCGCTGCACCACGCCATCGCCGACGTGCAGTCCACCGCCGTCCTGCGCGCCCAGCTCGTCGAGTTCTACGAGGCGGTGCTGGCCGGCCGGACCCCCGAGCCGGACCCGGTGCCCGCCTGGCACGAGCCCGCGCCCTCCGAACGGAGCCTCACGTTCTGGCGCGACACCATGGCCGGGTTCCGCTCGTCCGGCTCGGAGCTGTGGTGCGAGAAGCCGGCCCCGGCGACCACCACGCTGGAGGGTGACGAGGTCACCCACGTCCTGTCGCCCGAGGCGCACGAGGTCGTCCGGCGGCTGCAACGCGAGCTGCGCGCGCCCGAGTCGGTCGTCCTGCTCACCGCGTACGCGGTGCTGCTGGCCGGACACGGCGCCGGACCCGACCTGACCATCGGCTCGCCGGTCAACACGCGCGGCCGGGAAGCGGCCGGGGCGGTCGGCTACCACAGCAACCTGGTCACGCTGCGCCTGCTGACCGAGCGCACGGCAGGTTTCCGCGAGCTGGTCGGCCGGGCGCGCCGGGTCTTCATGGAGGCGATGACCCACGCGGACACCCCCGCCGACGAACTGCTCGACGTGGTCGAGCGCGACGGTTCCGGCTGGCGCAACGTGCTGTTCCGGCACGTGTTCAACTACGTGCCGTTCACCGCCGGCCAGCGCACCTTCACGGTGGCGGGCGCCGCGGCGGAACTGGTCGTGGTCGAGAACGGGTTCAGCCAGTTCGACCTGGAATTCTTCGTGACCTCCGACCGTGACAGCGCAACCGTGCGCGCGGCGTTCTACACCGGGGTCCTGGACCGCGCGGACGTCGACCTCATGGTCCGCCGCTACGACGCGCTGCTGGTCGCCGTCGGCGCCGCCCTGGACACGCCGGTCGGCTCGCTGTCGATCTGGTCACCCCGGGACCACGCGGTCATCGACGCCGCCAACGCCACCGACCGCCCGATCGAGCTGACGTCGGTGCTCGCCGGATTCGCCGAGCGCGCCGCCGCCGAGCCGGACGCCCTCGCGGTCCGCGACGGAGACCGTGGAGTGAGCTACGGTCGCCTGTGGTCCGCCGCGGCGCACACCGCCGAGCGGCTGACGGCGGCCGGCGTCCGCCCCGGCGACATCGTCGCGCTGCTCGTGCCGCGGGGTGCGGCACTGGCCGCCGCGGTGTTCGGGACCTGGCTCGCCGGTGCGGCGTACCTGCCGCTGGACCCGCACCACCCGGCGGAGCGCATCGCCTACCAGCTGGACGACGCGGGCGCACGGGTGGTGGTGACCGGCGACGGCCTCACCGCGCCCGGCGACCGCCGGACGGTCCCCGCCCCCGACGTCGACGCCGCGCCCACCCTCCCCGTCGACCGCGACAGGACCGGCGCGGCAGGGCCGGACGCCCTCGCGTACGTGATCTACACCTCCGGATCGACGGGACGGCCCAAGGGCATCCCCATCACCCACCGGAGCCTGGCCAACCACATCACCGACTACGCGGTGCGCTTCGGCGTCGCCGCGACGGCGCGGCCCACCGGCTGGCTCAGCACGTACAGTTTCGACACCTCGTCGCTGGAACTGATGATGCCGCTGCTGCACGGCGGCCACACGGTCGTGCTGCCCGACGAGGCGCGCACCGACGGAGCCCTGCTGGCCGAGGCGATACGCGTCCACGACATCGGATTCCTGCAGGCGACGCCGACCACCTGGCGACTCGTCGCCGACCGGATCACCGCTCTGGTCGCAGGCCGCACGCTGCTCAGCGGAGGTGAGCCACTGCCCGGCGGCCTGGCCGCGACCCTGACCGGGGCGGGCGCCGAACTGTGGAACGTCTACGGCCCCACGGAGAGCACGATCTGGGCGACCGCAGGACGGGTGCCGACGGACCCCGGCGACCGGGTCGACGTGGGGACGCCGATCGCCAACACCCGGGTCTTCATCGCCGGCCCGGACGGGGAGCCGCTGCCGATCGGCCTGCGCGGCGAATTGTGCGTCGCCGGGGTCGGTGTCGCCGCCGGCTACCACGGGCGGCCCGACCTCACCGCCGAGCGGTTCGGATCGAACCCCCGGTGGGGACGCTTCTACCGCTCCGGAGACGTGGCGCGCTGGCTGCCGGACGGCCGCATCAACCTGCTGGGCCGCATGGACCGGCAGGTGAAGCTGCGCGGCAACCGGATCGAACTGGGCGAGATCGAGGCGGTGTTGTCCGATCACCCGGACGTCGAGGCGGCCGCCGTGCTGGTGGTCGGCGACCCCGGCACGGACGGCAGCCTGGCCGCTTTCGTCCAGGTGCCGCACCGGCCCGAGGCGATGGGCGAGCTCTGGGAGTACGCCCGGCAGCGGCTGCCGCGCTCGGTGGTGCCGCACCGCTTCCTCGCGGTGGAGGCGTTTCCGCGTACCGGAAGCGACAAGGTCGACTACCTGGCGCTGGCGGACCTCGCCGCGCGCAGGCCGGCCGCGACCGGCGGTGACGCCGCGGGCCCGGTCGGCGGCGACGCGCTCACCGCCACCCTGACCAAGCTCTTCGCCGAGCTGCTCGACCAGCCGGACCTGGACGCCGACTCCCACTTCTTCACCAGCGGTGGCCACTCGCTGCTCGCCGCCGCCCTCGCCCAGCGCATCAAGGACGAGACAGGTGTCCGGCTGCCACTCACCGACGTGTTCGAGAACCCGACCCCCGCCGCGCTGGCCGGCCGCCTGCGCGGGCTCGGGTGAGCGGCCGAAGGGGACCACTCACCATGCTGAAACCGGTCTTCCTCTTCGCCGGGCAGGGCTCCCAGTACCACGGCATGGGCCGGTGGCTCTACGGTGCCGACCCGTTCTTCCGCGACGCTCTGGATTCTCTGGACGCGGTGGTGCGCGAGATCAACGGCGACTCGGTCATCGACGCGATCCACGGCGACGGCCGCGGCGCCGAGCTGGCGATGACCCGCCTGTCGCTCACCCAGCCGGCCATCTTCATGGTCGAGTACGCTCTGGCCCGCATGCTGCGCGCCCACGGCTTCGAGCCGGAGCTGGTGCTCGGCGCCAGCCTGGGCGAGGTCGTCGCCGCCGCGGTGGCCGGCATCTTCGACCCCGAGGAATGTCTGCGCTCGCTGCTGGAGCAGGTGGCGCTCTTCGAGGCTGAGTGCCCGCGCGGCGGGATGCTGGCGGTCCTCGCCGACGCCGGCCTCGTCGACCGCGAACCCGCGCTGGCCGGGGCGCATCTGGCCGCGATCAACGGGCCGGACAACTTCGTGCTCGCGGGCACGGCCGGCCGGCTCGACGCCATCGAGCGCCACTTGGCCGCCTCGGGTGTGCTCTGCCAACGGCTCCCGGTGTTGTTCCCGTTCCACTCGCCGCTGATCGACGGCGTGCGCGACGCCTTCACGAAGCTCGTGGGCGGTCTCACGCCCCGAGCCGCGTCGATCCCGCTGATCTCCGGAACCACCGGTGCCGAGGTGCGCCACCCCGGCCCGGACCACTTCTGGCAGGTCCTCCGTGAGCCGTTCGACCTGTCACGCGCCCTCGAACCGCTGCTGGCCCGCGACGACCTGCTCTTCCTGGACCTCGGACCGTCCGGGTCGATGGCCAACCTGGTACGGGCGCGGCTTCCCGAGGGCAGCCGGTCCCGGGTGCTGCCGCTGCTCTCCCCGTACGCCCGGGACGAGGTGCTGTACCAGGCGGTGCTCGACACCCGCTCGGTCATCGCCGCCCCGGCTCGACGAACCGAGGTGACCACCATGACCGCTCCGACGCCCGTGGCCGACCCCGCCACCCCGGGCGACGGCTTCGACGTCTACGTCTTCCCGGGTCAGGGCGCTCAGGTCAAGGGCATGGGCCGAGACCTGTTCGACCGGTTCCCCGAACTGGTCGAACGGGCCGACGCCGTCCTCGGGTACTCGATCCGTGAACTGTGCCTTGAGGACCCCGGCCGCAACCTGCGCGACACCCGGTACACCCAGCCGGCCCTGTACGTGGTCGGCGCGCTCTCCTGGCTGGCCACCGTACAGGAGGGCGGCCGTCTGCCCGACTACCTGCTCGGGCACAGCCTCGGTGAGTTCGCCGCCCTGTTCGCCGCGGGCGTGTACGACTTCGAAACCGGCCTGCGCCTGGTCGCCGAACGCGGCCGGCTGATGGGACAGGTCACCGGCGGCACCATGGCCGCGGTCTCGGCCGTCGACTCGTCCCTGGTCCGGGAGGTGCTGCGCGACGACGAGCTGTCCGGACTGGACATCGCCAACTACAACGCGCCGACCCAGACGGTCGTCGCCGGCCCGGCCGACGCGGTCAACCGCGCGCTTGCGGTGTTCAAGGACAAGGGCGCCCGCTGTGCCCCGCTCAACGTCAGCGCCCCCTTCCACAGCCGCTACATGGCGCAGGCCGCGGAGGAGTTCGGGCGCCTGCTGGACGCCACCGCCTTCGCCGCCCCGAAGATCCCGGTGATCAGCAACGTCGACGCCCGGCCGTACGAGCCGGACGCCGTGGCCGCCACCCTGCGCCGCCAGATCGTCTCCCCGGTGCGGTGGACCGACAGCATCCGGCTGCTCATGGGCCGGGGCGACTTCCGGGTCCGCGAACTGGGCCCGGGACAGGTGCTGACCAAGCTGATCGCCCGGATCCGGGACGAGGCCACCCCACTGCGGCCCGAACCGGCACGGACCACGGTGCCGACCGGGCCGGTCAACGCTCCGGCACCGCGGCGCGCGGAGCTGGGCTCGGCGGCGTTCCGGCGCGACCACGGGGTCCGGCACGCCTACGTCGCCGGCGGCATGCACCACGGCGTCAGCTCCGTCGCCCTGGTCGCCCGGCTGGCCCGCTCCGGCCTGCTCGGCCACTTCGGGGCGGCCGGGCTCCCGCTCGCGGACGTCGCCGACGCGATCCGCGGCATCCGGGCGGCCGCCGGGGCCGACGCGCCGTTCGGGGTCAACATCACCTACGACCCCTTCGACCCGCGCGCCGAGGCCGACATGGTCGACCTGCTGGTCCGTGAGAACGTCCGTCTCGTCGAGGCGGCCACGTACGTCGAGGTGACCCCCGCACTGGTGAGGCACCGTCTGACCGGTGCCCGCATCCTGGCGGACGGAACGGTGCACGCCCCGCGCAAGCTGCTCGCCAAGGTGACCCGCCTGGACACCGCCCGCCTGTTCTTCGCACCACCGCCGCGCCCCCTCGTGACACGGCTGGTGGACGACGGACTGCTCAATGCCGAGGAGGCCGCGGCCGGCGAGCGGATCGCCCTGGCCGACGACATCTGCGCGATCGGCGACGGAGCCGACTACACCGACCAGGGCTCCCTGCCCGCGCTGCTGCCCTCGGTGCGACGGCTGCGCACACAGCTCGGCGGGGTCGCCTCCGGCGTACGCGTCGGGGGCGGTGGAGGCATCGGCTCCCCGGAGTCGGCCGCCGCCGCGTTCGTCCTGGGCGCCGACTTCATCCTCACCGGGTCGATCAACCTCTGCACCGCCGAGAGCGGGCTCAGCGAAGCCGCCAAGGACCTGCTGCCGAACCTCGACGTGCACGACACCGCGTACGCCCCGCACGGTGCCCTGTTCGAACTCGGCGGCCGGGCCCGGGTGCTGCGCAAGGGCGTGCTCTTCCATGTGCGCGCCGGAAAGCTCTACGACCTGTGGCGCACCTACGACTCCTGGGACGCCGTGCCCGGCTGGATCCGGTCCCGGGTGGAACGCGACTACTTCGGCGCCGGCTTCGAGGAGCTGGCGTCGCGGGTCGTCCCCGCCGGCGAGCCGGCCGACCCCAAGCGCCGGATGGCCCTGGTCTTCCGCTGGTACTGCGCCCAGGCACAGCGCTGGGCGATCGAGGGCACCCCGGAGCGGGTCGCGGACTACCAGGTGGCCTGCGGGCCGGCGCTGGGCGCCTGCAACCACTGGCTGCGCGGCACCACGTACGAGGCCTGGCGTGACCGGCACGCCGACGAACTGGCCGACCGACTCATCACCGAAGCCGCCGAGATCGTCGGGTCCGCCGGCGTATAGCAAAGGAGAGCGTTGTGTCCGAGACCGTTCGTCCCGTCGACGGCCTGCCCATGACCCGTGGCACGTGCCCGTTCGACCCCGCACCCGAGCTCGCCGAGCTGCGCGAGGAGCAGCCGGTGGCCCGCATGGTCTTCCCGGACGGCCACCTCGGCTGGCTGATCACCGGCTACGACGAGGTCCGCCGGCTCCTCGCCGCCCGGGGCATGAGCTCGCGCGGCGACCTGCTGCGCACGCCGATCCCGCTGCCGATGGCCGGGAACCGGACCGAACTGGCGCCGGGGATGTTCACGGCGATGGACCCGCCGGAGCACACCCACTACCGGCGCCGGCTGACCGCCTGGTTCTCGGCCCGCCGCACCCGGACGATGGAGCCGAGGCTGACCGAGCACGTCGACCTGTATCTCGGCAGGATGATCGAGGAAGGCGGACCCACCGACCTGGTCGCCGCGTTCGCCGAGCCGGTCGCCGGGCTGGTGATCTGCGAGCTGCTCGGTGTTCCCGCCGACCGGCGGGACGTGTTCGTCAAGGGCATCAAGGCGCTGCTGACCGTCCACTCCAGCGCGGAGGAGGCGATCGCCGGCTGGCAGAACGTGGGCGGGCAGCTGATGGAGCTGATCCGCGCCAAACGCGAGGAGCCCACCGACGACCTGCTCGGCACGCTGGTCTCCGACGGCGCTTTCAGCGACGAGGAGCTGGCGACCATCGGCAGCGTGCTGCTCGTGGGCGGCTACGACACCAGCAAGAACATGATCGCGCTGGGCACCTTCGCCCTGCTGGCACACCCCGACCAGTACGCGGCGCTGGCCGCGGACCCGGGCCTGGGCGCGGGCGCGGTGGAGGAACTGCTGCGTTACGTGACGGTCATGCACGCCGGCTCGATCCGCGCGGCCGGCGCCGACATGGACTTCGACGGGCACCACTTCACCGAGGGAGACGCCGTGTCCCTGTCGCTGGCCGCGGCCAACCGGGACCCGTCGCTCTGCGAGGACCCGGACCGCCTGGACATCACCCGGCCGCCGGTGGCGCACCTGTCGTTCGGTTACGGCATCCACCAGTGCGTCGGCCAGCAACTGGCCCGCCTTGAGCTGCGGATCGCGTTCGAGGGGCTGGCCCGGCGGCTGCCCGGGCTGCGGCTGGCGATCCCCGAGGACCAGGTCCGCACCAACCCCGAATCGATCATCTACGGCGTCCACGAGCTGCCGGTGACATGGTGAACGGAGACCACCCGGTGTACCGAGAGATGCTCAAGTCGAAGATCCACCGCGCCACCGTGACGCAGGCGGACCTGCACTACGTCGGCTCGCTGACGCTCGACTCGACGCTGATGGCCGCCGCGAACCTGCTGCCCGGGGAGAAGGTCGACGTCGTCGACATCGACAACGGCGCCCGGCTCAGCACGTACGTCATCGAGGGGCCGGCCGGCAGCGGAGTGGTGGGCATCAACGGCGCGGCGGCCCGGCTGATCAGTCCCGGCGACCTGGTGATCGTCATCTCCTACGCGGCGATGACCGAGGAACAGGCTCGCGCGTACCGGCCGAGCGTGGTCTTCGTCGACGACGGCAACCGACCGCAGCACGTCGGTTCCGACCCCGCCGAGGCGCCGGACGGCGCCGACGACCTGATACGCGGCGACACCGTCGACGCGTGACCGCACCGATCCGGCGAACTCGGAGACCCCAATGAGCCAACCCGATGTGATGACCGCCTTCACCGCCGGTCTCGCGGACATCAACCTCGACGAGTCCAGAGCACCCCGCTCGGGGGCCGAGGCCGCCGGGATGAAATCCGCCAGTTCCTCCATCTACGACATGGCGGCCACCCTGTCCGGTCGCGGTGAGCTGTGGAACTGGGGGATGTACGACCCCGGTCTGGCGGCCGAGATCGAGGCCCGGCTGCCCGGGTTCACCGACTTCGGCACCGACGGGTTCAGCGAGCAGCTCTACTACCTGGCCCTGCGCGACCTGCCCGACGGTCTGGACGGGTGCGCCGACCGGACGGTTCTGGAGGTGGGCTGCGGGACGGGCGAAGGGCTCAACTTCCTGTCCCGCCTCGTCCCCGGCGCCCGGATGACCGGCCTCGACCTGTCGCCGAAGGCGGTCGCCCGGGCCGAGGCCACGCTGGCGCGGGGTGAGACCCTGCGCTTCGTCCAGGGCGACGCCGAGAAGCTGCCGTTCGAGGACTCCTCGGTGGATGTGCTGATCAACATCGAGAGCTCGCACACGTATCCCGATCTGGGCCGCTTTCTGCACGAGGCCGCGCGGGTGCTGCGGCCGGGCGGGACGCTGTCGCACATCGACGTGTTCACCCGCCAGCGGCTGCGGACGATGCGGGGGATCACCGAGGAGATGCCCCAGCTGAAGTGGATCACCGATCACGACGTCTCCGCCGAGGTCCGCGCCGCGGTGCGCCGCCGGATGGCCCCGGGCAGCCGCTTCCGCCGCACGCTCGACCGGCAGCGGATGAACCCGCTGGTGCGCACGATCGCCACGCACAGTCAGATCCTGATGTTCGGCGGCATGTTCGCCGGCTACCGGCCGCCCTCCTCGGTCAAGGTACTCAGCCGGCTCGGCCTCGTGCCGTGGATGAGCGGCCTGCCGATGGAGAGCTACCGGCACCAGGTCGCCGTCCGAGTCTGAGGGGGAGAAGTGACCGTACGGCTGTTCGCCGTCGCCGCCGGGACCGAGGAGGGCCTGCTCGCCGCCCTCCGCGGGCACGCGGACCGGATCCGCGCCGGCCGGGACCTGCCCACGCTGGCCCGGTACTGCCACGACGCGGCAGCCAGGACACCCGGTCTGGCCCACCGGGCCGCTCTCACCGCCGATTCCTACGACGACCTCGCCGAGGGCCTGGACAAGCTGGTACGGGAGTGGGCCGACCGGATACCGCCTCCGTCGCCGTCCCGGCGGCCGGGACTGGTGTTCGTCTTCGCCGGCCAGGGCGCCCAGTGGGACGGCATGGGCCTGGAACTGCTCGACACCGAGCCGGTGTTCGGCGCGGCGCTGCGGCGCTGCGACGAACGGGTACGCGAGCTGGCCGGCTTCTCGGTGATCCAGCAGTTGCGGGCCGGCCCGGCGATGTCGCGGCTCGGTGAGATCGACGTGCTGCAGCCGACGATGGTGTCGTTGCAGATCGCCCTGGTGGCCCTGTGGCGCAGTTGGCGGGTGGAGCCGGACGCGGTGACCGGGCACAGCATGGGCGAGATCTCCGCCGGGTACGCGGCCGGAGCGCTCACCCTCGACGACGCCCTGCTGATCGCCTGCCGTCGCAGCGCCCTGCTGCGGCGGATCGCCGGCCGGGGCGCGCTGGCCACCACCGAGCTGTCGCCCGAGGCCGCGCACGCCCTGGCCGCCTCCAGCGGAGGCCGTATCTGCGTCGCCGGGGAGAACAGTCCCCGCTCGACCGTGCTGGCCGGGGACACCGCCACGCTGACGGCGCTGGTCGAGGACCTCGATCGGCGCGGCGTCTACTGCCGGATGGTGCGGGGTACGGTCGCCTCGCACAGCCACTACGTCGACGAACTGCGCGACGACCTGGCTGGGGCGCTGCGCCCGCTGAGCCCGGTGCCGTCACGGGTGCCGTTCTACTCGACCGTGACCGCGGCGCCGGTCCCCGGCACCGACCTGGGGCCCGCGTACTGGATGCGCAACCTCCGGGAGCCGGTCCGGCTGGCCGCCGCCACCGGCCGGCTGGCCGAGGACGGTCATGAGATCTTCGTCGAGGTGAGCACCCATCCGGTGCTGCTCTCCAGCCTGCGGCAGACGCTGGAGAGCGCCGGACGGCCGGGGGAGGTGCTGCCCTCCGGCCGCCGGCGGACCGAACGCCGGGCCATGCTGTCGTCGCTCGGCACGCTGTTCACCTACGGCCGCGACCCGCACTGGCCGACGTCCGCCCCGCCGGCGCCGGCGCTCACTCCCTACCAGGCCGCCGTCCTGGCGGCCGTCCGGCGCCCGCGGCCCTCGCCGGCCGCGGCGGGGTCAGGATGACGAGCCGGGCCCCACGAGGGAGACGAGCCGGTAGGACCCGGACTCGCGGTGCAGGAACCCGTCGTCGACCAGGGACCGCCGCAGCGAGACCGGGTCCACGGCGGCGCCCTCGCACCACGGCCGCAGCAGATCGGTCACGGTGCGTTCGTCGTACTCCCGACCGGCCTCGAAGGTCGTCGCCGCCACATGGTCCAGCACCGCCCGCCGGGTCTCGTCGTCGTCCTCCGGCAACCGGACCAGCACCGTGCCACGGACGTAGCCGCGCAGCCCGGGATCGGGCTGTTCGGCCTCCGCCTGCTCCCGCAGACGGCGTCCGGCGATCTCGGCCGCGGCACCCAGGGCGGCCTCGTCGACCGCCAGCCGGCCCCGGCCCCGGGGGACGACCAGGCCCTCGCGCAGCAGCCGGCCGATGGCCGGGGCGGCCTCCGGGGCCGCGAGCCCGGTCGCGGCGAGGATCTCCGCGGAGGTCGACGAGCCCAGGGCCACGGCCGAGAAAACCCGCCGAACAGCGGAGTCGGAAAGGAGAACGGTGAATGTCTCGGGCGTCATCGTCCCCGCCGCTTGATCTTGATGGTCTCCAGGTCGGTGCAGACGGACCGCAGATCGCGCACATCGGCGCCGAGGCCGCGGACGGCGGCCGTGGCCAGTTCCTCGACCCCGGCGACGACCTTCTCGGTCTTGTCCTCGGCGTCGGCCTTCACGGCACAGCGGAAGGTGAAGGTGAGCAGGGTCCGCTCGTAGGTGACCGTGCCCTCCTCGGTGAACTTCGAGTGGAACAGGTCGTGCTGGTCGGCCACGGCCAGCAGCTTGGCGCGCTGGTCGTCGTCGAGCGGCGCGAACTTGCCGTAGACGATGACCTGATAACTCTTGCGGGGCATGGTGGAGGTGCCTCTCAGGTGCCGGGGGGACGGGGACGGGGACGGGGACGGTCAGGACACTCCCAGCCGCCGCGGTTGCCGCGGCAGCAGGAACAGCAGGCAGATCACCGCGGCCAGGCCCGCGGACGCCCAGTAGAGGGCTTCGCTGAAGGTGGCCGTGAACGTCCTGGAGTTGATGTCGGTCAGGGCGTTCCCGATCGCCTTCTGCCGGGCGGGGTCCTCGGTTCCGAGGGCGCGGCAGGAGTCGGGCACGGCGGTGAGGTCGGCCTGGTCGTGGGAGTCGACGGCGCAGGCGCGGATCCCGGCCTGCTGCGAGGCGACGGCCGGGACGCTCGGCAGCACCCGGTCGGCCTGCGTGCCCGCGTTGGCGGCGAGGCCGGAGAAGAAGATCGCGCCGATGATGGCCACGCCGAGGGCGGCGCCGAGCTGACCGGCCGCGTTGATCAGGCCGGACGCCGCGCCGGCCTCCCGCGGCTCGACGTCGTTCAGGGTCATGCCGGTCAGCGGGGCCAGCAGCATGCCCATGCCGGAGCCGAGCAGCAGCATCGGGACGACGGCGTGCCAGGAGGTGATCCCGTCGCCCGCCCGGTCGGCGATCCACGCGTACAGCAGGAGCCCGGCCATCATCAGCAGCGCCCCGCCGAACAGGCACTTGCGTCCGTAGAGGGGGAAGAGTTTGCGGACGGCGAGGTTGCCGGCGATCGGGACGCCCAACGAGAACGGGATCGCGGTGAGACCGGTGTGCAGCGCCGACCAGCCCAGACCGCCCTGCAGGTAGAGCGTCCAGCTGAGGAAGAAGCCGGCCGGGATGCAGCTGAAGAGCAGTTGTGCGCCGACCCCGGCCCCGAAGGTCCGGATCCTGAAGAGGGAGAGGACGACCAGGGGCGACCCGTCCTTGGCGGTCTTGTACCGCTCGTAGTACACGAACGCCACGAGGACCGGTACGGAGGCCACGAGCGAGCCGATGCTTGAGGCGGGCCAGCCGAGTTCGCGGCCGCGCAGCAGGGGCAGCAGCAGCAACAGCAGGCCGGTGGTCACCAGCACCATGCCGACCAGGTCCAGCCGGGTGGCGCGGGGCGACTTCGACTCGCGCATCCACAGCGCGCCGGCGATCAGGGCGGCCACGCCGAACGGCAGGTTGACCAAGAAGACGGTCCGCCAGCCCAGGCCGCCCGGGTCCCAGGAGATCAGCACGCCGCCCAGCAGCGGTCCGGCGACGATGGCCAGGCCGATCATGCTGGCGTACAGACTCACGACCCGGCCGATCTCCTCCGCCGGAAAGGTCACGTAGATGACCGCCAGGACCTGCGGCACCATGATGGCGGCGGCCATGCCCTGCAGCACCCGGGACGTCACCAGGACTTCGGCGCTGGGGGCGAAGGCACACAGGGCCGACGCCACGACGAAGCCGGCGACGCCGATCAGGAAGGCCCGTTTGCGGCCGAAGATGTCGCCGAGCCGGCCGCCGGTGATCAGTGTGACCGCGAAGGACAGGGTGTAACCGACGTTCAGCGCCTGGACGGCGGCCGAGGAGGCGCCGAGGTCCTTCTGAACGCTCGGGATCGCCACGGTGACGATGTTGACGTCGAGCAGGTCCATGAAGGTCGCGGCAAGCAGGACGATCAGCGCCAACCAGCGCTTGGGGTCCGGGCCGTCGGCGGCGACGGGCGGTCCGAGAGCCGCTTCCGCCGTCGTCGACTTCGCTTCCTCGCTCATGGGTGGTACTCCAGTTCTTCGGTATGGCGCGGCCGGAAGAGGGGACCGGCCGACGGCTCAGGGAGTGGCGCCGCCCTCAGAGGCGGGCGGATCGGTGGCTTCGGGGGTTCCGGCGCGGGCCAGCGCGGTCCACGACCGCATCAGCAGATCCACCACGTCCATGACGCCCCCGGCCGGGCTCTCGCCGGCCGAGAGCACGCGCTGGATGGAGAGCCCGTCGTCCAGGGCGTGCACGATCAGGGCGAGCAGCTCCACCGGCGCGGGCGGGGTGACCGACCGTGCGGCGAAACCCTGCGCGAGGGCCTGGGCCATCGCCTCGCGGGAACGGCGCTCACGGTCGGCCAGCACCGACAACACCGCCGGATCGCGCATGCCGTAGAGCCACAGTTCGGTGCGCAGGGCCAGTCAGCTCGCGAAGTTCTTGTCCCGCCCGCGATGCCAGTTGCGCAGGTGCTCGATCGTCTCCTCGAACGAGCCGGCGTCGGCGCTGAGTGCCTGCACCTCGGCCAGTTCACGCTCGGTGCGCTGCTCCAGGAGAGCCAGGATCAGCTGTTGCTTGCCGTCGAAGTTGCCGTAGAAGGCGCCCCGGGAGTACCCGGCGCGTTCCACGATCTGTTCGACCGAGGTGCCGTTGACACCGCATTCGGCGAACAGGTCGGCAGCTGCCTGCAGCAGGTCCTGGCGCGTGATTTCCCGGCTCTCCTGCCGGGTGAGTCGTTTGCCGATGATGGGCCTCCTTCCGAGAACACAGATACAGTACCGCATTCTGATACAGTCCTGTATCTGAAAACCGCACAGTTCAACCCGGGGTGTGCCGCACCGCTCGCCGACGGCCCCCGTGAGCACTCGGATCAGCGTGGTGAAGCCAGCGATTGGGGATCTTGGTGACCGGAACATTCGATTGGACGGACGTCGAGTTCGACCTGTCCGACGTCAACTTCGTGACCGACCGCGAGGCGGGGGAGCGCTGGACAGGCGCGCCCCGGCCGGTGTGCCCGGGCCGCTTCTCCGACGGCGCCGACGTCTACGTCGTCACCCGTTACGAGGCGGTCCGCAGCCTCTTCGCCGATCGCCGGGTCAGCAACCACCCGCCGGAGGGCGTCCACCTCGACAGCATGCGCCGTCGCGGCGTGCCCGAGGAACTGCTCAAGTACTTCGACTCGACGATCATGACGATGGTGCCGGAGGACCACCGGCGCGTGCGCTCCCTGATCGACCGGGCGTTCTCGGTGCGCCGGGTCAAGTCCCTGCGCCCCCGGATCGAGCGGCTCGCGGACCAGTTGCTCGACCAAATGGACCCCGAAGGCGAGACGGACCTCGTCGCCGGGTACGCCCACCCGATCTCCACCACGGTCATCTGCGAACTCCTCGGCGTCGACGACGAGTACCGCGACCAGTGGCTGAAGTGGTCCGAGGCGTTCACCACCTTCGTCCGCCCCGACCCGGAGATCCTGCCGCCCGCGCTCCACGGCATGGTCGACACGGTCATCCGGCTGATAGGCGCGCGCCGCGCCCAGCCCGGCGACGACCTGATCTCCGACCTGGTCCAGATCAGCGACGAGACCGAGAAGCTCGACGAGGTCGAACTCGTCGCCCTGGTCCTGGTCCTGGTGCAGGCCGGCCTCGACACCGTCCGGCACTCGATCTCGCTCAGCTTCTTCAACCTCCTGGTCCACCCCGACCAGCTGGAGCTGGTCAAGTCGCACCCGGAGAACACCGTCCAGGCGGTCCGCGAGCTGATGCGCTACTCCGGTCCGATCAAGATGGCCCTGCCGCGCTTCGCCGCGGAGCCGATCGAGATCGACGGGGTGACCATCCCCAAGGACGGCCAGATCCAGCTCGTGGTCGGCGCCGCCAACAACGACCCTGAGCGGTTCACCGACCCGCGCGTCCTCGACGTCACCCGCGCCGACAACCCCCAGCTCAGCTTCGCCGCCGGCGACCACTTCTGCCCGGGGGCGTCGCTGGCCACGGCGGAGACCGAGATCGCGCTCAACAAGCTGTTCGCGCGCTACCCCGACGTGCGCCTGGCCGCCGACCCCGACGAGGTCGGCCCGCGCTTCCTGAAAGCCGTCACACGACTGCCCGTCCAGCTCGTGTGACCACCGTTTCCATGCCCGACAACGAACAGCAGGATGAGTTTTGTTGCAAAGAGTATTAGGAACGCAGTACCTGACGCCCCTGCGTGAGGGCGGATCGCTGCCCGGCCTGGTGGAGGCCGACAACGACGGCATCTACGTCGTGAAGTTCCGCGGCGCGGGCCAGGGCACCGCGGCCCTGGTCGCGGAGATCGTCGTCGGCGAACTCGGCCGGCGACTGGGGATCCGTGTCCCCGAGCTCGTCACCATAGACATCGACCCGGAAATGGCGCGCCGCGACCCCGACCAGGAGATCCAGGAGCTACTGCGGGCCAGCGCCGGCGAGAACCTGGGCATGGACTTCCTGCCCGGGTCGGTCGGTTACGACGGGGTCGGATGGGAGCCGCCCGCCGAGGAGGCCGCCAGGATCTACTGGCTGGACGCGCTGACCGCCAACGTCGACCGCAGCTGGTCCAACCCCAACCTGATCATCTGGCACCGCCGGCTCTGGGCCATCGACCACGGTGCCGCACTGCTGTTCCAGCACTCCTGGCCGGCCGTCGCCGCCTGGGCCGAGCGCCGCTACGACCTGTCCCAGCACGTGCTCGCCGACTTGGTCGCTACCCTCGCCCCGGCCGTTCTCGCCAAACTGGACGCCGAACTCGCCGAGGCGGTGACCGCCGAGACGCTGACCGAGATCACCGCCCTGGTCCCGGACAGCTTCCTGCTGGGCATGAACTCCGTGCCCCAGGACGCGGACCCCGCCGACCTGCGGCGGCGCTACGTGGACTATCTGCTCACCCGATGCGCCGGACCCCGCGCGTGGTGGCCGGAGGAGGACGCATGACCACCGCCACGCCGTCCCTCCTCGGCTTCGACTACGCCCTGCTGCGCGCCGTCCCGCGAGTCGACCGCAGCGAGCGGATCAACGTCGGGGCGCTGCTCTACTGCCCCGGCGCCGACTTCCTCGGCGCCGCGATCCACGTCGACGCCGACCGGCTTCGCGCGCTGGACCCCGACATCGACATCGAGATGGTCACGGCGGCCCTGGACACCATCCGCGCGGTGTGCGCGGGCGGCCCCGAGGGCGGTCCCGCCGGGTCCGGCACGCGCGGGGCGCGCTTCGGCTGGCTCACCGCACCCCGCAGCACCGTGATCCAGACCAGTCCCGTGCACGGCGGACTCACCACCGATCCGGCCGCCGAACTCAAGCGCCTGATGGGACGGCTCGTGCACTGACCGGGCGGCGGCCCGCCGGTCCCCCCGCTTCCGCAGTCGCGTACACGGAGGAGCACAGATGCAAGACATCATCGACGCCGTTCTCGACCCGGACACCCGGCCGGAGGACTTCGCCGCGCTGCCCGTCCCGGAGAGCTACCGCGCCGTGACCCTGCACGCGGACGAGGTCGAGATGTTCGTCCGGGTCGCGGCCGAGGACCGCGATCCGCGCCGGTCGATGCACCTCGACGAAGTCGCCGTGCCCCAGGTCGGGCCCGGCGAGGCGCTGGTGGCGGTGATGGCCGGCTCGATCAACTACAACACCGTGTGGTCCGCGCTCTTCGAACCGCTGCCGACGTTCACGTTCCTGGCCCGGTACGGCCGCCGCTCGCCCCTGGCCCGGCGGCACGACCTCCCCTACCACGTCATCGGCTCCGACCTCTCCGGAGTCGTGCTGCGTACCGGGCCCGGCGTGTTCGCGTGGAACCCCGGCGACGAGGTCGTCGCGCACTGCCTGTCGGCCGAGTTGGAGGCGCCCGACGGGCACAGCGACACGATGCTCGATCCGGACCAGCGCATCTGGGGGTACGAGACCAACTTCGGCGGCCTGGCACAACTGGCGCTGGTCAAGGCGAACCAGCTGATGCCCAAACCGGCGCACCTGACCTGGGAGGAGGCCGGCACACCCGGTCTGGTCGCCTCCACCGCGTACCGGCAACTGGTCTCCCGCAACGGTGCCCGGCTGAAGCAGGGCGACAACGTGCTCATCTGGGGCGCGTCCGGCGGCGTGGGGGCGTTCGCGACGCAGTTCGCGCTGGCCGGCGGCGCCAACCCGATCTGTGTGGTGTCCAGCCCGGCCAAGGCCGCCATCTGCCGGGCGATGGGCGCCGACGCGATCATCGACCGTGCCGACGAGGGCTACACCTTCTGGAAGGACGAGTACACCCAGGACCCGGCGGAATGGAAACGGTTCGGCCGCCGGATCCGGGAGCTCACGGGTGGGGAGGATCCCGACATCGTCTTCGAGCATCCCGGCCGGGACACCTTCGGCGCCTCGGTGTACGTCACCCGCAAGGGCGGCACCATCGTCACCTGTGCCTCCACCTCCGGCTACCGCCACGAGTACGACAACCGCTACCTGTGGATGTCGCTGAAGCGGATCGTCGGATCGCATTTCGCCAACTACCGGGAGGCATGGGAGTCCAACCGGCTCATAGCCAAGGGCAGGATCCACCCCACCCTCTCCCGCACGTACACCCTGGAACACGCCGGTCAGGCAGTCGACGACGTGTACCGCAACCGGCACCTCGGCAAGGTCGGCGTGCTGGCCCTGGCACCGCACGAGGGGCTGGGCGTCCGTGACACCGCGATGCGCGAGCGGCATCTCGACGCGATCAACCGCTTCCGGCAGACGAACCGCACGCCTACAGGGAAGGGAAACAAATGACCGACGAAGACCTCGTCACGGTCCACTCCGATGCCGATCTCGACCGGGTCTGCAGTCTCCTCGACCAACATGGTGCAGTCGTCGTGGAGGAGTTCCTGGACCCCGACACTCGACAGGCGCTGTGGACCGACCTGGGTCCCGCGCTGGAGAAGTTCGGCTACGGCGACAACGACTTCTCCGGCCACAAGACCAAACGGATGTCCTCGCTGTTCGCCCGTAGCCGGCACATGGCCGCCGTCGCGCTGCACCCGTTGTTCCTCGGGGCTGCCCGCCGGCTGATACAGCAGCCCGTGCCGGTGTGGTTCAGCGGTCAGCAGGTGAACATCTCACCCAACATCCAGGTCAGCGCGACCCAGGTGATCCAGATCTGGCCCGGCGAGGGCGCGCAGTGGCTGCACCGCGACGACACCTCGCATCTGCGGCCCTACCCCGCACCCACCACCCGGGTCCAGGTCATGGTCGCGATGACCGATTTCACCGCGGAGAACGGCGCGACCATGACGATCCCGGGAAGTCACCGCTGGGACGACGAGCGGGCACCGCAGCGCGACGAGGCGGTGCCGGCCGAGATGCCGGCCGGATCAGCGCTGATCTGGCTCGGCGGTCTGTATCACGGCGGCGGCCGTAACGCGTCCACCGAGCCGCGTACCGGGCTGACCCTCTCCTACATCGCCGGCAATATGCGACAGGAGGAGAATCAGTATCTCGCCGTGCCGATGGATGTGGTCCGCGAGTACCCCGAGGAGTTGCAGCGGCTGCTGGGCTACGACGTCTGTCCTCCCTTCCTCGGCTGGTACGAATCCAGCAACCCGCACACCCTGCTCGCCGAGCGCGCCGGTTGACGAGCCGCCCGTCGGCCGTCAGGGACAGCCCGGATCGACCGCCCTGATGCTCAGCCGTCCGTCTCCCCAGGGGCGTTGAACGAGATCCAGACATCAGGAGGCAGTTCGGGCCGCCCTGGGATCGGTCGGCGTTCCTCGGTCCACGCGTCGTCGGAGATCTCCGTGGCGACGCGACGCCAGAAGTGCACAGCGGCGATGTTGGCATCCTGGAACGCGACTTCCCACGAGCCTGGGTGTCTGGCCGCGATCTCCTGAACAGCGTGCAGCCCGATCCCTGTCCGCCGTGCACCACGCACCACGAAGAAGCTGTTCAGCACCCGTGTCGGGGCGGTCAGACCGCGGACGAACGCGAAGCCGGCCGGTCGGTCACCGCTTGTGAGGAGGTACGGCGCCCAGTCGGGCTCGGAGAAGGCCATGTGGAGCCGGTCGCTGCGGAAGGTTCCGTCAGCGTTCGGCAGCAGATTGCCCAACTCCGACATGTCATGGCGGAACATCAGCCAGAGCCGCTCCACCACGGGGCGGTCGGCGGTGTTCGCGAGACGAACGGATACGTCTGGCACGTGACTCCTTTGCAGAGGTGGCCTGTTCGATGAGCGCTGGTCCCCGGACGAGCGGCGCCAGGGCATGAAAAAAGCCTTCCTGGACGGATGTCGTATCCGGGCCAGGAAGGCTCATTAGTGACGGTGAGCTTAGCAGGTGAGCGCAGCACGGTGACCGCCTGGGGCCATCCGTCCGTCGCTCGATCGGAAGATGCTCTTCGTGGACGATGCCTTCACGCGGACGGCCCAGGCTGAGCCTGCTCAGCACGGAGGAGGGCGGACGTCGGACCGCCTTCTCCGGGCAGGGGCAGCTGGGGCCGCTCTGGGACATCGGCAACCTGGCGCCCGATGGCGGACAGCCGGTCAGTCCGGGCTGGTCGCGTAGCGACCACAGATGGAAAGATGGCCGGCATGACGATCAACAGAAAGGCCCATGCCGCGTAGGCGGCCTGGTCGCGTCCGGGCCGAGTTGCCGCGCCGACGCCGGAAGCATGACGACACCACGGCCATCCGTGGCCTCTCCTCGGCCGCGCTCGCCGAGGTTCGACGGATCCAACGTCAGAAGAAGTACTTGTGGCCAGGCTCGATCGAGTCGGCGATGGTGCGCTGGCGGAGTTTCGTCCACCAGCCGAACCGACGGTTGTTGGAGTACCAGAGTGATGGCTGTACGGAGTGGGCCTGTTGCGGTGATCCGCGGCAGGCCCGCGAGTTCCTCGAAGCGGTGATACTGGCGATGTCCCGCCGCCGGTCGCGCGAACTCCGCAGCCTTGTCGAGGCTTTGGACCGACGATACTGATGCGAGGCAGCGCCGCTGTCACAAGCACTGCCGCGTCTCAGTCAACAAGGTCTCTCGCTGTGTAGTTGGCCAGCCCCAGGGTAAGCAGGGGCGGCACCAGTGCGTTCAGATACCAGGCCAGGTCCGTGAAGGCTGGTGCTGCGGGGAGGCTCCGCCGGTCGATCGTCGGGATGAAGGAGCAGTGCGATCGGCCTGCGTAAAAGAGCAGTTGGCCACCGGTTTCCGCAGTTGAGTGATAGATGCAGACACCGACGTGGTGGTCGACGTGGGCCGGTGAATCCACCAAGGCCAGCACCTCAGCTGCCTGCTCGGTGGAAGTCGACTGCCAGTCGAAGAGGTCGTCGTCTTCGACCACGTAGGAGATCCCGAGCGGTTCCTGCAGCGACCACCCCTCACCGGCCAGAGCTCGCACCACGGCGTCTACCGTGACGGCGCGTGCGAACGCGAGATCGATGTCGGCACTTCTGGACATGCGCGGCTCCTGCGATGGGGGTGATCGTCGTCAGGAGCCCAACACGACCATGAACCGTGTCTCAGCGTGCGCAGGTCGCGAAAATCAAGCCGGAGTCGGTTCTCGTGCACCAGCTACACCTACAACGACGCACAGGAACTCACCGGCGAGTGCAGCACCAGCGGAAGCTGGCCCTGCCAGCCGTCGGCCTTGATCCACCAGCCTGATCCTGAACGACTGTGCACGCGGCCTGGGTTCGCAGGGCAGGGCTGTCGAGTCCGGCAACGAGTGCATCACAGGCGCCGGTGACGACATCGGTTGCCCGGATCTCGCCCGTGCTCCAAAGGAGGGCACGGTCCTGCAGGGCGAGTGCTGCTGCTTCGGTCGACATCACGAATCCTCCACTACGCCGCGAGCGACGGCGGGGGATGACGCACAGAGGCGGGCGTCGCCGCCTTGGGTGACCTGGTCACCGGGAGACCGCGTGCGCTGTCGTTCGTGTCACGGGTTGCGGGGACCAGTAGGTCGGGACTGTTTCCGGTGCACGGCATGCATTTAGCGTGGCATTCGCCCCAGAGGGAACAGGTGCCGTGCGTCAGAAAAGGCGTGACGGTCGAGGGAGTTGTCTTGGCCACTCACGTTTCGGTCGCCCCGGTGGTTCCGGGAGAACCGTTCACCACGTCATCCGCAGAGCCACCCGTCGATGTCTTCCGGGCCTCCCGGGCGCAGCAGCGGATGTATTTCCTCCAGGAGTTGCAGGGCGGCATGCCCACTTATCACATGCCGGTCTTCTGCGCGTTCGACGCGGACGTCGACGTCGAGGTGGAGCTGCTGCGGGCCTGCGCCCAGCGGCTGGTCGACCGGCACGAGGCGCTGCGCACCCGGTTCGTGCTGGCGGACGGCGAGCTGACGCAGTGCGTCGACGCCTCCGCGCGGCTCGACTGGTCGGTGGAGACGGCGGACGGCGCCGGCGACGGCGCCGTGCGGCGCTGGATGGAGGCCCAGTACCGGCGGCCCTTCGACCTCGCCGCCGGCCCGCTGTTCCGGGCCGCCCTGCTGCGCCGCCCCGAAGGCGCCGTGCTGGCGCTCGGAATGCACCACATCGTCGGTGACGGATGGTCCGCGGGAATTCTGCTGCGGGAAATGCTGGAGGACTACGCCGCCGCCACGGACGAATCCGGGGCGCCGGTTCGGGTCGGAGAGCCGGAATTCCAGTACGCCGATTTCTCCGAATGGCAGGAGGAATGGCTGCGCGGTCCCGCCGCCGAGCGACAGCTCGCCTACTGGGCGGAACAGCTGGGCGGCGAACTGCCGACCTGCGGGATCCCCGCCGACCACCGCCCGGCCGTCGGGTCCGCCTCCCACGCCCTCGCCCCCCGCACCGCCGCCACGCACGAAGTCCCGTTGCCCGACGCCGTGCTGCAACGGCTCGACCAGGTCTGCCGGGACACCGGCAGCACCCGCTTCATGGCGCTGCTCGCCGCCTTCCAGGTGGTGCTCGGCCGCTGGTCCGGCAGTGAGGACGTCCTCGTCGGCACCCCCGTCGCAGGTCGCAACCGCACACAGTTCGCCGACACGGTCGGTCTGTTCGTCAACACCCTCGTGATTCGCTCGGACCTGACCGCGGACCCCGGCTTCCGCGATCACGTGGCCGCCGTGCGGGACACCGTCGCGGACGCTCAGGACCACCAGGACCTGCCCTTCGAGCGGATCGTCGAACACCTCAACCCCGGACGCACCACGGACCGGGCCCCGTTCTTCGACGTGCTCTTCGGCTTCCACGACGAGGACGACACCACGGCCGGGCTGCCAGGCCCCCGCGTCCGCCTGCTGGAAGGCCCCACCGCCGCCGCGAAGTTCGACCTGACCTTCGATGTCGTGCGGTCGCGCGGCGGCCTGCACCTGCGTCTGGAGTACCGGGCCGACCTCTACGAAGCCGCGACCATCGAGCGGTTCACCGGGCACTATCTGCGGCTGCTGGACGCCGCCGTCAGCGCCCCGCAGCTGCCCCTGTCCGCGCTCCCGATGCTCTCGGACGCCGAACAACTGCCCCTGACCTCCCCGCGGCCCGCCACCGCCGCGCAGGCTCCCGAGCGCTGCGCCCACGAGATCTTCGCCGAGCACGCCGGCCGGACACCCGACGCGGTGGCCGTCACCGACGGCACCCGTCAGCTGTGCTACGGCGACCTCGACCGCCGAGCCAACCAGGTGGCCCACCGCCTGCGCGCCCTCGGCGTCGGCCCCGGCACCCTCGTCGGCCTGTGCGTACCCCGGTCCGCCGAACTCGTCGTCGGCCTGCTGGGCATCCTCAAAGCAGGGGGCGCGTACCTGCCGCTCGACCCGGACAGCCCGCCGGAGCGGCTGCACCACATAGTCGGCGACGCCGGCCTCGCGCACGTCGTCGGCACCACCGGCACCCGCCCGCTGTGGGACGTTTCCGGCCTGCGCGCCGTCGATCTGGAGGCCGACGCGGACGGGCTGGACCGGCTGCCCGCGACGGCCCCCCGCAGCGGGGTCACCCCCGACGACCTCGCCTACGTCATCTACACCTCCGGCTCCACGGGACGCCCCAAGGGCACCCTGGTGCCGCACCGCAACATCACCCGTCTGTTCTCCGCCACGGACCACTGGTTCGGGTTCGGCGCCGACGACGTGTGGACCCTCTTCCACTCCATCGCCTTCGACTTCTCCGTGTGGGAACTGTGGGGCGCCCTGGCCCACGGCGGCCGGCTCGTCGTCGTGCCGTACGTCACGAGCCGTTCCCCGCAGGAGTTCCACCGGCTGCTGTGCGAGGAGCGGGTCACCGTCCTCAACCAGACGCCGTCCGCCTTCCACCAGTTCGACCGCGCCGACGAGCTGAGCCCGCGGCAGGACCGGCTCGCGCTGCGGCAGGTGGTGTTCGGCGGCGAGGCCCTGGACGTCGCCGCCCTGCGCGGCTGGTTCCGGCGGCACGGCGACACCGCGCCCCGCCTGGTGAACATGTACGGCATCACCGAGACCACCGTGCACGTCACCTACCGCCCCCTGACCGCGCGCGACGCCGAGGAGGGCCGCGGCAGCGTCATCGGCGTGCCCATTCCCGACCTGCGGCTGCACCTGCTGGACGACCGCGGCAGAGCGGTGCCTCACGGAGCCGTGGGCGAGCTGTACGTCGCCGGGGCGGGCCTCGCCCGTGGCTACCTCAACCGCGCCCGGCTGACCGCCGAACGCTTCCCCACGACGGCCTCGGGGGAGCGGCGCTACCGGACCGGGGACCTCGCCCGGCTGCGCGCGGACGGTGAACTGGAGTACCTGGGCCGCATCGACGACCAGGTCAAGCTGCGCGGTTTCCGCATCGAGCTGGGCGAGATCGAGGCGGCCCTCACCGCCCACGCCGGGGTCCGCGCCGCCGTGGCCCGTGTCGTCCGCGACGCCACCGGGAGCCCGGTCCTGACCGGGTACGTCGTACCGGCCCCGCACACCGGGGCGGACGGCACCGGCCCGCTCAGCGTCGACGACCTGCGCGCGCACCTCGCCGCGCGGCTGCCCGACTACATGATCCCCGGCGCCTTCCTCACCGTCCCCGCCTTGCCGCTCACCGGCAACGGCAAGGTCGACCGGCGCGCCCTGCCGGCACCGGGTACCGAGGGAGCGGTCGCGCTGGGGTCGGCGGCGGCGCACGAACCGGTGAGCGGCCCGGTCGAGACGGCCCTCGCCGAGATCTGGCAGGAGGTCCTCGGACACCCGCGGATCGGCGCGCTCGACAACTACTTCGCCCTCGGCGGCGACTCCATCCGGTCGCTGCAGGTGCTCGCCCGCGCCCGCGACCGCGGACTGCGCTTCACCGTGGCCGACCTGATGCGGCACCAGACGGTGCGCGGGCTCGCCGGGGCTGTCGACGCGGAGCCGGACGCACCGGCCGACCCGCCGTCGTACCGGCCCTTCTCCCTGCTGGGCGACGCCGACCGGGCCGCCCTGCCGCAGGGACTGGAAGACGCCTACCCGATGACCCGGCTCCAGGCCGGGATGCTCTTCCACAGCGATCTGCCCGCCGGTACCGGCCGCGTCTACCACAACGTCGGCTCGTACCACATCCAGGCGCCCTGGTCCGAGGACGCCTGGCGGCGCACGGTCGCCGAGGCCGGCGCCCGGCACGAGATGCTGCGCACCTCCTTCGACCCCCACGGCTTCGGCGAACCCCTCCAACTCGTCCACCGCGACGCCCGCCCCCGCATCACCTTCGAGGACCTGCGCGAACGGGACGCCGCCGGGCGGCAGGCGGCCGTCGCCGCGCGGTACGAAGCCGAACGCGCCAATCCGTTCGCCTGGGACGAGGCGCCGCTGATCCGCTTCCATGTGCAGCGCCGCACCGACACGGCCTTCCAGCTGTTCATCGCCGAGCACCACGCCGTCATGGACGGCTGGAGCGAGCGCTCCCTGCTCACCGAACTCCTCTCCCGCTACGTCGAGTTGTGCGCCCCCGGGGACGGCGCGGCACCGTCGGCCCCCGCACCCCGCTCCCGCTTCGCCTCGTTCGTCGCACTGGAGCGGGACGCGCTCGCCGACCCCGCTGCGCGCGCCTTCTGGGACGAGGTGACGCAGGACGCCCCCGTGACCCGCCTGCCGCGCAGCGCCACCACCGGGGGAGCGCCACGTATGACCTGGCACCACGCCCCGCTGCCCGGCGGACTCCACGAGCGGCTGTCCGCGCTCGCCGCCGCGCTCGGCGTGCCGCTGCGCACCGTGCTGCTCGCCGCCCACACGCGGGTCATGGCCCTGATGGGCGGCGCGGACGAGATCACCACCGGCGTCGTGGTCAACGGGCGCACGGAGGAGGCCGACGGCGACAAGGTCGTCGGAGCCTTCCTCAACACGCTGCCCTGCCGCCTCACCGTCACCCGGGAGAGCTGGCGGGACCTCGTGCGCCGCGTCGCCGAACTGGAGCTGCGGGCGCACGAGCACCGGCGCTACCCGCTCGCCGAGATCGTCCGCCGCAACGGCGGGACGGCACCGTTCGAGACCTTCTTCAACTACACCCACTTCCACGTCGAACACGACGGGCCGTCCGCCGGGACGTTCACCGTCCTGGAGGAGACCGGCGAAGCCGCCACGGACATGGCGTTCGGCGCGGAGTTCTCCCGCACCCCCGACGGGCGCGCCCTGGAACTGGGCCTGCGGTACGACGCGGCACGGTTCACCGCCGAGCGGATGGCCGCGCTGCACGACTCCTACACGGCGGCGCTGCGGGCGCTGGCCGACACACCCGACCTGGACTGCACCGAGGCCGACCTGGTGCCGCCGCAGGACCACCGCCGGCACGCCGTGTGGAACGACACCGCGCGGCACTACGACGCCCCGCACACGCTGACCGGGCTGATCGAACGGCAGGTCCGGCGAACGCCCGACGCGCCGGCTGTCCGCTTCGAGGGCACCGCACTCGGCTACCGGCAGCTCGACGAGGCCGCCGAACGCCTCGCCGCGCGACTGCGGGCCCTCGGCGCCCGGCCCGGTGCCTTCGTGGGCCTGCTCATGGACCGCTCCCTCCTGCTGCCGGTCGCGCTGCTCGCGGTGCTCAAGTCCGGTGCCGCGTACGTGCCGCTGGACCCCGACCACCCCGAGGCGCGCACCCGGGCGCTGCTCAGCCAGGCCGGCATCGGCCTGGTCGTCGCGGACGGCCGCCGGGCGGGGGCGCTGCGGGCGGCCGGCCCTGCCGACGCCCCCACGGTGACCGTCGTCGTCCCCGACGAACCGGGCCCCGCAGCGGACTCCGCCGCCGTCCCCGTGACCGCCGCGGGTCCGGACGACCCCGCCTACATGATCTTCACCTCGGGCTCGACGGGCACTCCGAAGGGCGTGGTGGTCGCCCACCGCGCCATCGCCAACCGCCTGCTGTGGATGCAGGAGGCCTACGGGCTGAACCCCGGCGAACGCGTCCTGCAGAAGACGCCGTACACGTTCGACGTGTCGGTGTGGGAGTTCTTCTGGCCCCTGCTCACCGGCGGCGTACTCGTCCTTGCCCGCCCCGGCGGCCAACGCGACCCCGCCTACCTGGCCGGTCTCGTCGCCGAGGAGGGCGTCAGCACCGTGCACTTCGTGCCGTCCATGCTCGACGTCTTCCTCGACGACCCGCTCGCGGTCCGGCGCGCCGCCGGTCTCACCCGCGTGCTGTGCAGCGGCGAGGCCCTGCCCCACGAGGTGCAGACCCGCTTCCTCGACCTGCTCCCGCACGTCGAGCTGCACAATCTGTACGGGCCGACGGAGGCCGCCGTCGACGTCACCGCGTGGCACTGCCTGCCCGGCGCCGGGGACACCGTGCCGATCGGCCGGCCCATCGCGAACATGCGCACCCATGTGCTGGACGCACGCCTGCGCGAGGTTCCGACGGGCGTCACGGGCGAGCTGTTCCTCGAAGGGGTCGGACTGGCCCTCGGCTACCACGGGCGCCCGGACCTGACCGCCGAACGGTTCGTGCAGCTCACCGGCGCCGACGGCGTCACCCGGCGCCTGTACCGCACCGGCGACCTCGCCCGGCACCGGACGGACGGCGCCCTGGAGTACGCCGGGCGCACCGACCACCAGATGAAGATCCGCGGCTTCCGCGTCGAGCCCGGCGAGATCGAGGCCGCCCTCGCCGAGCACCCCGAGGTCCGCGCCTGCGCCGTACTGCTCCACGGCGAACGTCTGACCGGCTACGTCGTGCCCACCGGTGACACCGGTGACACCGCTGACATCGGCGGCACCGGCGGCACCGCGGCGGACGAGGCCGCGGCCGGGGCGGCTCTCGATACCTACGCCCGCACCCGGCTCCCGCGGCACATGGTGCCGTCGGCGTGGGTGCTGCTCGACGCGCTGCCCCTGACCCGCAACGGCAAGCTCGACCGGGCGGCCCTGCCCGCCCCGGACCCGGCGCACGCGGTCCGCCGGACCCCGTCCCGCCCGCCACGCGGCGCCACCGAGACCCGTCTCGCCGGTCTGTGGGAACAGATCCTCCGCACCGGACCCGTCGGCGCCGACGACGACTTCTTCGCCGCCGGCGGCCACTCGATCGACGCCCTGCGCCTCATCGGCCGGATCAACGAGGCGTTCGGTGAGCGCCTGTCGGTGGCCACCGTGATGGAACACCCCACCGTCGCCCGGCAGGCGCAGGCCCTGCGCGCCCGCCGGCGATCCGGCACGGCGGACACCGTCGTCCGCATCCGGCCGGACGGCGACCTGGATCCGCTCGTCCTCGTCCACCCCGTCGGCGGCAACGTCCTGTGCTACCGCTCCCTCGCGACGGCGCTGCGACCGGGCCGGCCGGTGTACGGCCTGTCGGCGCCCGGGCTGACGACCGCCGCCCCGGACGGCGCCGGGGACGCGGGCGTGCAGGAGCTCGCGGCCGTCCACGTCGCGGCCCTGCGCACCGTCCGCCCCCACGGGCCGTACCACCTGGCCGGCTGGTCCCTCGGCGGGTTGCTCGCCTACGAGATGGCCCACCAGCTCCGCGCCGACGGCGAGGAAGTGGCCACGCTCACCCTGCTCGACACCGCCTACCCCGGGACCACGGACGTGCCCGCCGACGGCATCGCACTTCTGGAGTGGTTCCACGACGACCTCGCCCGCTCCGCGGGCGCCGACCCAGGCGCCGCCGCACGGGACGCCCTGCGCGCCGCGCTGGAGGCGGCGGACGGCACCCCGGCCCAGCTGCGGGCCGTCGCCGCAGCCCTCGCCGTGGACGGCCGCGTGCCGGCCCTCGACACGGCCGCACTGGCCCGGCACCACGCCGTGTTCCGCACCGGACTGCTGGCCGCCTCCCGCTACCGGCCGCCCGTGGCGTCGGGCACCGTCCACTTCCACCAGAGCACCACCGGTGCCGCGCTGCACTCCGCCGACCGGTGGGCGACACGAGTGCCGGACGGTCTCGTGCGCCACGACAGCGACGCCGACCACTACGCACTGGTCAGGGCCCCCCACGTGCGGGCCGTCGCCGCCGCCCTCGACGCCGCCCTCGACGCCGCTCTCGGCCCGGCCGCCCGGCCGGACGGGCACCGCGTCCGGTGATCCCCGACGCCGCACCGGTCACCCCTTCACCGGGCCCCACCACCCCACCGCACAGAACGGACACCGTCACCGTGACGAGTCAGCCCCCGGCGCCCGCCGCCGAACTCAGCGGCCGCATCCGCGGCGGGCCGAGCGACCTGCTGCACGACGAGGTACTCGCACCCCAGTTCCGGTTCGAGGTCCGCCACCTGCTGGGCCACTACATCGCCATCGAGAAGACCCTGGCGGCCGAGTACGCCCGGATGGCGCTGCTCACCGAGGCAGAGGCCCGCACCGTCACCGCCCTGCTGGACGAGGTGGGGCCCGGGGCCCTCACCGCACGGCCCGACGCCAACATGTCGGACATCGCCTTCGCCCTCGAACGCCACGTCACGGCCCGGCTGCCGGCCCCCGTGCCCCACTGGCACGTCGACCGCAGCCGCAACGACCTCCAGGCCTGCGCGCAGACGATGTTCGGCCGCGAGCAGGTGGTCCGCCTCGCCACCGCCCTGCTCGACCTGTGCTCCGTCGTCCTCGCCCGCGCCGAGGAGACCCGCGGCCTGCCCATGCCCGGCTACACGCACTTCCAGGCCGCGCAGATCATCACCCCCGGCTTCCACCTGTCCGCTCTCGCGGAGCAGCTGCTGCACACCCAGCGGCGGCTGCTGCACACCTACGACGGGATGAACACCTGCCCGCTGGGCGCCGGCGCGATGGCCGGACAGGAACTGCCCTGGGACCGCACGCGGATGGCCCGCATGCTGGGCTTCGACCGCCCGCAGCCCAACGCGCTCACCGCGGTCGCCTCGCGCCGCTGGAGTGCCGAGGCCACCGCCGAACTCGGCCTGCTCGGCGCCGCCCTGAGCCGCTTCGTCACCGACCTGCTCACCTGGGGCGGCAGCGAGTACGGCTTCATCGAACTGCCCGACGACCTGTCCGGCATCTCCTCGGCGATGCCGCAGAAGAAGAACTACCCCGTCCTGGAACGCATCCGCGGCCGCACCGCCCACCTCGGCGCCTTCCACACCGACGTCCTCCTCGGGCAGCGCAACACCCCCTTCTGCAACCTGGTGGAGGTCTCCAAGGAAGCCGGCACCCACGTCCTGACCGCGTTCGACTCCGCGCACGGCACCGTCCGGCTGCTCACCGAGGTGGTCCGCCGCGTCGCGTTCCGGGCCGATCGCATGCGCGCGGTGTGCACACGCGAGTACCTGGGCGGCTTCAGCCTCGCCAACGCCCTCACCCTCACCGAAGGGGTGCCGTGGCGGACCGCGCAGGTCGTCGCCGGCAAGTACATCGTGAGCGCCGCCGAGGCCGGCGTACCGCCCCATCCGGGCGCGCCCGCACTGCTGACCCGGGCCGCCGCCGAGCACGCGCTCACTCTCGCCGACCCGGCGCGGCTGCTCGCCGACGCCTTCGACGTCGATCGGGGCCTCGCCCGCCTCGCCTGTGAGGGCTCCGCCCACCCCGACGCCGTGGCGCAGGCACTGCGCGCCCAGCAGGACACCCTCGAGGGACTGCGCGCCGCCTGGCAGGAGAGGTCCGACGCCGTCGTCGCGGGAGCCGCCGAGACGGCCCGCGCACTCGGCCCGGCCGGACCGCAGGACGCCCACCGGCCGGAAACGGGGGAGCGCTGATGCCGCCCGCTCCGCTGAGCGGCCCGGCCGCCGCCCCCGCCGCTCCGGCACCGGTCACCGGCACCGGGTACGCCTTCGGCACCTTCGGCGAACTCCTCCAAGGCGCCCTGCCCGCCCCCGACGGCGACTTCCTCGTCACCTTCCCGCTGGCCCGCTGGGCCACCGCCGTCTTCCACCCGGCCCGGGCCGCACGGACCGTACACGTCACGCCCGCGCACAAGGGCAAGTCCCGGCGGGTGGCGGAAGCCGTCCTGGCAGCGCTCGGCGAGAACGACGGCGGACTGCTGGAACTCGGCGGCGACCTGCCCGAGGGCAAGGGCATGGCCAGTTCCTCGGCCGACCTGGTCGCCACCGTGCGGGCCGTCGGCGCCGCGTACCGGCGCACGTTCAGCCCCGCGCAGACCGAGGCCTTCCTGCGCGGCGTCGAACCCGCCGACGGCGTCATGTACGACGAGATCGTCTGCTTCCACCACCGGGCCGTCCGGCTCGGCCGCAGACTCGGCACGCTGCCCCCGCTCACGGTCGTCGCCCACGACGAGGGCGGACAGGTCGACACCGTCGCCCACAACCGGGCCGCCCCGCCCATCGGGCCTGCCGAACGCCACGAGTACGCCCGGCTGCTGGACCGGCTCGGCGACGCCGTCGCCACGGGTGACGTACCCGCCGTCGGCGAGGTCGCCACCCGCAGCGCCGAACTCAACGACCGCCGACGCGCCCGCGCCGGATTCGGCGTCCTGCGCGCGCTGTGCCACGACGTCGGCGGCCACGGCCTGGTCCTGGCCCACAGCGGCACCCTGCTCGGCGTCCTCCTCGACACCCACGATCCCGAACTCGACGCCAAGGCACGGCACATCCGTGCCGGCTGCGCACCGCTCGGCGGCGAGGTCACCGTGCACCGCGCGCTGGGCGCCGGGGACGCCTGGAGCCCCGGCCCGTACCCGGCCGTCCCGGCCGGCTCCACCACCCACCGACGGGAGACCTGATCATGCTGTTCGACACGCTGACGGACGCGATCGGCCGCACGCCGCTCGTCCGGCTGCGCCTCGGCGCGGAACGCGGGGTGGAGGTCTACGCCAAGCTGGAACTCCAGAACCTGTTCGCGATGAAGGACCGGGTCGCGCGCAACATCCTCCTGGAGGCCAGAGCGCTCGGCACCCTGCGCCCCGGCGCCCCCGTGGTGGAGAGCTCCTCCGGCACCATGGCGCTCGGTGTCGCCCTCGTCGGCCGCTCCCTCGGCCACGAGGTGCACATCGTCACCGACCCCCGCATCGACCCCGTCACCCTGGCGAAGCTGCGCGCCCTGGGCTGCCGCGTGCACGTCGTCGAGGCGATGACCAGCCACGGCTGGCAGTCCGCACGCCTGGAGCGGCTCGCGGAACTGATGGCGGAACTGCCCGGCGCCTTCTGGCCCCAGCAGTACACCAACCCCGACAACCCCGGCGCCTACCGCGGCCTGGCCCGTGAACTGCTCGACAGCCTCGGCCACATCGACACCCTGGTCGGCGCGGTGGGCAGCGGCGGCTCGCTGTGCGGGACGGGCCGCGTGCTGCGCGAGACGCTGCCCGACGTCCGCGTCGTCGGCGTCGACTGCGTCGGCAGCGCCCTCTTCGGGCAGCCGGACGTGCCGCAGCGGCTGCAGAGCGGCCTCGGCAACAGCCTCCTGCCGAAGAACCTCGACCGCCTGCTCGTCGACGAGGTCCACTGGCTCAACGACCACGAGGCGTTCGCCGCCACCCGCGACCTCGCCCGCGAACAGCAGATCTTCGGCGGCAACACCTCCGGCTCCGTCTACCGCGTCCTCGGCGACCTCGCCCGGCGCGCCGAACCCGGCTCCCGCATCGTCGGCATCCTGCCCGACCGCGGCGACCGCTACGCCGACACCGTCTACAGCGACGACCACTGGGAGGAGCACGCCCTGCACACCCTGCCGGCAGCGGACCGTCCCGCCGTCGTCACCGCCGGGACCGCCGTCACCACCTGGTCCCGGCAGACCTACCGCGCACCCGACGATCTGCGCCGCCACCTCGTGTTCGTCGAGTCCAACACCACCGGCACCGGCATGCTCGCCCTCGACCTCGCCCGGGACACGCTCGGGACCGAGCCCGTGCTGCTGACCGGCGACCCCGGCCGCTACCGGGGGCTGGAGGCCACCGGCGCCGAGGTGATCCGGTGCGACACCAACTCCGACGCGGCGCTGCGGGCCGCGCTCCAGGACCGCTTCCGCCGCGAGGAGATCGCCGGTGTCACCACCACCAGCGACTTCTACGTCCCCGCCGCCGCGCGCCTGGCCCGCTGGCTCGGCCTGCCGGGCAACCCGCCCGAGGCGGTGACCGCCTGCCGCGACAAGTCGGCCCTGCGGGCCCTGCTGCGGCGGGCCGGGGTGCACCAGCCCCGGTACGCGGTGGTGCGCGAGCCCGGAGAGGTGGCCGCGGCCGTCGCGCGGACCGGGCTGCCGTGCGTGGTCAAGCCCGCCGACGACTCCGGCTCGGTCAACGTGCTGCTGTGCACCGACGAGGCCCAGGCCCGCGCCCAGGCCGAGCGGATCCTCGCCGTCACCACCAACGTCCGCGGGATGCCGACCGCGCGGACCGTCCTCGTCGAGGAGTACCTGGACGGCCCCGAGTACAGCGTGGAGATGTTCAGCCAGGACGGCGAGGCGGTCTGCGTCGGCATCACCGCCAAGTCCGTCACGGGCGACCCCCACTTCGTGGAGCACCGCCACCTCTTCCCCGCCCCGCTGCCGGCCGCCACCGCCGAGCGGATCACCGAGACCGTGATGGCCGCCCTGGACGCGGCCGGCATCCGCCTCGGCGCCACCCACACCGAGGTGAAGCTGACCGGGAGCGGACCGGCCGTGATCGAGATCAACCCGCGCCCCGCGGGCGGCATGATCCCCGAGCTCGTCCGGCTGGCCAGCGGCGTCGACCTGCTGGAACAGCAGCTGAAGGCCGCGACCGGACAGGCACCCGACCTCAAGCCCGGCCACGGCGCCCACGCCGGCATCCAGTTCCTGCTCGCCGACGCCGACGGGGTCCTCGACGCCGTCGACGGCGTGGCACGGGCGCGGGCCGTGGACGGCGTCGAAGCGGTGACCGTCACCGTCGCACCCGGCGCCGTGGTCCGCCGCGCACGCAGCGCGGGCGACCGCGTGGGGCACGTCATCGCCTGCCGTCCGGGCCCCGAGCAGGTGACGGCGGCGCTGGACGAGGCGCGGGACCTGCTCCGGCTCACGGTCGGCGAGCCCGCCGGCGCGCGCTGACGGCGGCCGGCCCTCCCCGCCCGCCCCGACCCCTCTCGTGCGCCGTGCGGACCCGTCCGGCGCTCCCCTCCCACCCATCCAGGAGAACCCTCATGAGCAACCCCTTCGAGAACGACGACGCCGTCTACCTGGTCGTCCGCAACGACGAGCTCCAGCACTCGCTGTGGCCCGCCGACCTGCCCGTGCCCGCCGGCTGGACCACGGTCCACGGCCCGGACGGCCGCCAGGACTGCCTCGACTTCGTCGAGCGGAACTGGACCGACATGCGGCCCGCTTCCCTGGTCGCGGCCCTCGCCGGGGACACGGCCCGTGGCTGAGCCCGTACGTCCGCTGCCCGGCCCCGGCGCACCTGACGTACCGGCGGCCGGGACGGCCCTGGCGGGCCGGGCCTCGGCCGGGGCCGAGGCCCTCCCGGACGACACCGCGCCACCTGCCGGGCAGGACACACGTGCCGCCCGGAACGGCGGCGACGGGGCGAGCATGCCGGGCGGCGACTGGATGTCCGGGGCGGCGTCCGCGCCGGAGCACGACGAGGCGTCCGGGCCGGAGCGCCAAGGGGCAGCCGCGCCCGAGGCGTCCGCACCGCACGACGGCGGCTCGTCCGGGGCCGCGTGCGGCTCCGTGGACGCCCTGCGGCGGCTGGTCGCCCAGGTGCTGGGGCTGGCCGCCGACGCCGTCGGGGCCGGGCAGGGGTTCACCGAACTCGGTGGCGACAGCATCCAGGCCATCCAGGTCGTCAGCCGCGCCCGGGCCGCCGGGCTGCTGCTCACCACCCGAGACGTCCTGCGCAGCGACAGCCTCGCCGCGCTCGCCACCACCGCCCGCTCGACGGACGGCCCCGGCGCGGGCGAGGGCCCGGCGGAACCACCGCGGCGCACCGGGCCCGTGGCCGCGACCCCGATCATGGCCTGGCTCGGCGAACTCGACGGCCCCGTCGACACCTACCACCAGTCGCTCGTCGTCCGCACACCCGCGGCATTCCGCGCCGAGCACGCCGTCCGCGTCGTGCAGAGCCTCCTCGACACGCACGACATGCTGCGGCTCACCGTGCCCGGCGGGGCGGGCGCCGCTGCCGCGGAGTGCTTCGTGCCGCCGCCGGGCGGGATCGACGCGCACACCCTCGTCGAGCACGTCCACGCGCCCGACGCCACCGACACCGAGCTGCCGGCCCTCACCGCCGGACGGATCGCGGCCGCCCGGCACTCGCTGTCCCCGGCGGACGGCGTCATGGTGCGCGCCGTCCTCGTCGACCGGGGCCCGCTCCGGCAGGGCCGGCTGGCGCTGGTCGTCCACCACCTCGTGGTCGACGGCGTGTCCTGGCGCATCCTCCAGGACGACCTGCGTACCTGCTGGGAACGGCTCGCCGCGGGGCAGGACCCCGTCCTCGAACCCGCGCCCACGCCGTTCGCCCACTGGGCCGACCTGATCGCCGCCGACGCCACCTCCGGCCGCCGGATGGCGGAGGCGACACGGTGGGCCGAGACCCTGCGCCCCGCCCCCGAACCCCTCGGCGGCATCTGCCCGCTGGACCGCCTCGACCCGGAGAGCGCGGACCGCCGGCTCACCCTCACCCTGCCCCCGGAGGTGGCCGAGCCCCTGCTCACCGCGGTGCCCGGCATCGTCAACGGCACCGTCAACGACGTCCTGCTCACCGGGCTGGCCCTCGCGGTCCTCGCCTGGCGGCGCCCGGTCACGGGCCCGGCGGACGGCGGCACCGTGCTGGTCGATGTCGAGGGCCACGGCCGCCAGGACATCGCCGGCGCCCCCGACCTGTCGCGCACCGTCGGCTGGTTCACCACCGTCCACCCTGTCCGCTTCGACCTCGGCCGGCCCGACCTGGACGACGTCCGCACGGACGGGCCCGCCGCCGGGGCGGTGCTGCGCATGGTCAAGGAAACCTTGCGGGCCGTCCCCGACCACGGCATCGGCCACGGCCTGCTGCGCCACGGCAACAGCCGTACCCGCCCCGCCCTCGCGGCCCTCGGCGTCCCCGAGATCGGGTTCAACTACCTCGGCCGCTTCCCGATGGGCGACAGCGCCGACTGGTCCGCCGCGCCCGGACACGACGTCGCCCTCGACGAGTCCGACGACGGCCTGGCGATGGCCCACGCGGTGGAGGTGAACGCCGCCGCCCACGACGGCCCCGGCGGCACCGCCCTCAGCGCCACCTGGACCTGGGCGGGCAACGCCTGCCCCGACGACCGCGCCCACGCCCTGGCCCACGAGTGGTTCGCCGTGCTGCGCGCCCTCGTGGCGTACGCGGAGCTGCCCGGCGCCGTCGGGCTCACCCCGTCCGACGTGTCCCTGCCCGGCCTCGGCCAGGCCGACCTCGACGCCTTCGAAGCCCAGTTCGGAGAACTGCTGTGATCCCGCTGTCCCACGCCCAGCGCCGCCTGTGGTTCCTCAGCCGCGACGGCGACCCCGGCGGCCAGTACAACATCCCGGTCGGGCTGCGTCTGCACGGCGCCCTCGACCGCGCCGCCCTCACCATCGCCCTCACGGACGTGACCGCCCGGCACGAAGCGCTGCGCACCGTCTTCCCGCACGACGACGGCGTCCCCCGGCAGCACGTCCTCGACCCCGGCACCGCCCCGGACCTGACGGTCACCGCCGCCCCCGCCGACGAGCACCCCCGCCGCGCGCGGGAGGCCGCCGTGCCCTCCTTCGACCTGGCGACCCGACTCCCGCTGCGCGCCCACCTGTTCACCGACGGCGACGAAGACCACTACCTGCTGCTGGTCCTGCACCACATCGCGGGCGACGGCGCCTCCCTCGACGTCCTCCTGCACGACCTGTCCG
This sequence comes from Streptomyces collinus Tu 365, assembly GCF_000444875.1. Lineage (NCBI taxonomy): Bacteria > Bacillati > Actinomycetota > Actinomycetes > Kitasatosporales > Streptomycetaceae > Streptomyces > Streptomyces collinus. The sequence goes on from NC_021985.1 coordinate 7,879,492, forward strand.
CCGCCTACACCGCCCGGCTCCTCGGCCGGGAACCGGACTGGCCCGACCTGCCCGTCCAGTACCCGGACTACGCCCTGTGGCGGCACGAGGTCCTCGGCGACCCCGCCGACCCGGACTCCGAGCACACCCGGCAGCTCGACCACCGTGCCCGTGCCCTGGCCGGGCTGCCCGAGGAGCACACCCTCCCCACCGACCGGCCCCGTCCCGCCGTGGCCTCCCACCGTGGCGCCGTCGTCACCGCCGCGACCGGCGCCCGCACCCACGCCCGCCTCGCCGGCCTCGCCCGCGACCGCCGTGCCACCGTCTTCATGACCGTCCAGGCCGCGTTCGCCGCCCTGCTCACCCGCCTCGGCGCGGGCACGGACCTCGCCCTCGGCTGCCCGGTCGACGGCCGCGACGACGAGGCGCTTGAACACCTCGTGGGCCTCTTCGTCGACACCGTCGTGGTCCGGGCCGACACCTCGGGCGGCCCCGCGTTCACCGAGCTGCTCGACCGGGTCCGCGACGCCGCCCTGGACGCCCACGCCCACCGGGACGTGCCGTTCGACGCCCTCGTGGACCGGCTCAACCCGCCCCGGACACCCGGCCGCCACCCCCTGTTCCAGATCGCGGTCGCCGGCCGTCGGGACACCGGCGGCGCGCCCGTCCTGCCGGGCCTGCGGACACGGACGGAGGCCGTGCGCACCGCCACGGCCAAGTTCGACCTGACCCTCGAGGTCGACGAGCGCCTCGACGCGGACGACCGGCCCGCGGGCATCGGGCTCATCCTCGAATACGCCACCGACCTGTTCGACGCCGGCACCGCCCGACTGCTCCTGGACCGGCTGGTCCGCCTCCTCGACGCCGTCGCCGGCGACCCCACCGCTCCGGTCGCCGAGCACGACCTGCTGACCCCCGGTGAGCGCGCCGCCGTCACCGAGGGCTGGCAGGGCGCGCCGGCCGTGGCCCACGACACCACCGTGCACGCCCTGTTCGCGCGGCGGGCCGCGGCCCACCCCGAGCGCACCGCCGTCGTCTGCGGCGACCGGGAGACGGGCTACGGCGAACTCGACGCCCTCGCCGAGCGGGTGGCGGCGGCCCTCGCGGACGCGGGGGTGCGACCCGGCGACACCGTCGCCCTCCTCATGGAGCGGTCGACCGACCTGATCGCCGGCTGTCTCGGCGTGCTGAAGGCCGGGGCGGCGTACCTGCCGCTCGACGCCCGCGCACCGCGCGCCCGTTCCGCGGCGGTCGTGTCCGCGGCGGGGGCGTCGGTCCTCCTCACCGACCCGGGCACCGACACCGACGGCCTCGGCGTCGGGCACGTCCTGCGACCCGGCGAGGACGAGGCCGCCGGCCGTCCCTCCCCGGACGGCCGCGACGACGACACGGCCGGGGCGGTCCCGGTCACCGGGCGCCCCGACGACCTCGCCTACGTGATGTACACCTCGGGCTCCACCGGCACGCCCAAGGGCGTCGCCGTGGCCCACCGCGACATCGTCGCCCTGGCCCTGGACCGGCGCTGGCGCGGCGGCGCCCACGACCGGGTCCTGTTCCGCTCCCCGCACGCCTTCGACGCCTCCACCTACGAGCTGTGGGTGCCACTGCTCACCGGCGGCCTCGTGGTGGTGGCTCCGCCCGGCGACCTGGACGTCGACGGCATCGCCCGGCTCATCGGCGACCAGCGGGTCACCGGGACCTTCCTGACGGCCACCCTCTTCAACGAACTGGCCGACCGCTGCCCGCAGCTGCTGGGCACCCTGCGCGAGGTGATGACCGGTGGTGAGGCCGCCTCCCCGGCCGCCGTACGCCGGGTCCGCGCGCACTGCCCGGACACCATCGTGACCAACGCCTACGGGCCGACGGAGACCACCACGTTCGCCGCGCTGTTCCCGCTGGGCCCCGGGGACGACATCCCGGCCGGCCAGGTGCCGATCGGACGCCCCCTGGACGGCACCCGGCTGCACGTCCTCGACGACCGTCTCGCTCCCGTCCCGCCCGGTGTCACCGGCGAGCTGTACATCGCGGGTGCCGGACTGGCCCGCGGCTACCTGGGACGCCCCGGACTCACCGCGGAACGCTTCACGGCCTGCCCGTCGGGACCGCCGGGCACACGGATGTACCGCACCGGCGACCTGGCCCGCTGGACGCGGGACGGCCAGGTCGAGTACCTGGGGCGCGCCGACCGCCAGATCAAGATCCGCGGGCTGCGCATCGAGCCGGGCGAGATCGAGAACGCCCTGGCGGGCCACCCGGACGTGGGCCGGGCCGCGGTCACCGTCGTGCCGGGCGCCGCCGGTCCGTCGCTCGCCGGGTACGTGGTGGCCGCCGAGGGCAGGTGTCCCGACCCGGTCGCGCTGCGCGCCCACCTGCGGGGCGAACTGCCGGACTGGATGGTCCCCTTGACGATCACGGTGCTCGACCGGTTCCCGGTGACCCCCAACGGCAAGACCGACCTGGCCGCGCTGCCCGCGCCCGGCCCCGCCGCCGGGGAACGGCCCTACCAGGCGCCGCGCGACGACACCGAACGCGCGCTCGCCGGGTTGTGGGAGCGGCTGCTCGGTGTGGAACACGTCGGCGTCCACGACGACTTCTTCGCCCTCGGCGGGCACTCCCTGCTCGCGACCCGCCTCCTCGCGCAGGTGCGGTCCCTCCTCGGTGCCGCCGTCACCGTCCGGGCCTTCTTCGCGGGGCCCACGGTCGCCCGGCTCGCGGAGGCCGCGAGGACCGCCGCCGTGGCCACCCCCGACGACGAGCCCCCGGTCGTGCGCCGCGCCCGCCGCGCAGGCCACGCAGGCCGCGTCTGACCGAACCACCGAACCACCGAACCACCGAACCACCGAACCACCGTGCAGCCGCGGTCCGGCCACCGGCCCAGGACAGTCCGGTCACCGGCCGAGGCGGCCGTCACCCGCCGGCCCACACGGGACGGCCCACCACCCGCCGCCCGACCGGCACTCGCTCACCACCCGAGCATCCGCACCGCACCGCACCGCGCCGGAACGGGCCCGCGAGAGCCCCGCCGAGCCGAGCCCCGGCACGCGCCGGGCACGCCCCCGTCCCCTGCCTCCCCCTACCGTCCCGCACCCACCGACCCCAGGGAACCACCGTGAGCCGTACCCCGTCCGCCGCGTCGCCCGAGCCCGCCGCCGCGCAGCCCGTCCGTTCCGTCCCCTCCACGGCCCCCGCGCAAGCCTCGCCGGCGGTCACCGGGGCGGGGGCCGCGCCCAAGGTCGAGGACGTGCTGCCGCTCTCGCCCCTGCAGGAGGGCATCCTCTTCCACGCGCTCTTCGACGAGCGCGAGCGGGACGTCTACGTGGCGCAGCTCCTGCTCGACCTGTCCGGCCCGCTGGACGCCGGGCGGCTGCGCGCGGCCGCCGACGCCGTGCTGGCCCGCCACGCCGCCCTGCGCGCCGGGTTCCTGCGCCGCGCCTCCGGCGAGCCCGCACAGGTCGTGCGGCGCGAGGCGCCGGTGCCGTGGGAGGAGCGAGACCTGTCCTCGCTCGACGCGCAGGGTCAGGCCGACGCCGTGGCGACGCTGCTCGCCGAGGACCGGTCCCGGCGTTTCGACCTGACGCGGCCGCCGCTGCTCCGCCTCACCCTGCTGCGCACCGGACCGCTCAGCCACCGGCTGCTGTTGACGTACCACCACATCGTGCTGGACGGCTGGTCCTGGCCCGTGCTCGTGCGCGAGCTGCTCGCCCTGCACGACGCCGGACCCGACGGCGCCGAACTGCCCCCGGTCACCCCGTACGCGTCGTTCCTGGGCTGGCTCGGCGACCGTGACACGGACGCGGCCCGCGACGCCTGGGGCCGGGCCCTGGAGGGGCTGGCCGGCGGCAGCCGCACAGCGCCGGTCTCCGGCCCCTCCGCGCTGCTGCCTCACCGCGTCGAGACCGTCCTCACCACCGTCCTCACCGACCGGCTGACCGCCTTCGCCCGCGCCCACCGCATCACCCCGAGCACCCTGCTGCAGGGCTCGTGGGCGCTGCTGCTCGCCAACCGGCTGCGCTCCGACGACGTCGTCTTCGGCGCCGTCGTCAGCGGGCGCCCGGCCGAACTGGCGGGCGTCGCCGACATCGTGGGCCTGTGCATCAACACCGTGCCGGTGCGGGTCCGCGTCGACCGCACCGAGCCCCTGGCCGGTCTGTTCACCCGGCTCCAGGACGAGCAGGCCCGGCTGATCGAGCACCACCACCTCGGGCTCACCGAGATCCAGCGCACCGCCGGGACCGGTGAACTGTTCGACTCCTGCGTGGCCTTCCAGAACTACCCCGTGGACGCCGCCGGTCTCGCCGCGCTGTCCACGGGCGACCTGCGGGTCGTCGCCGTGGACCCGCACGACGCGGCCCACTACCCGCTCACCCTGACCGCGATCCCCGGCGACCGGCTGCGCCTGCAGATCGACTACCGCCCGGACGCCTTCACGGCCGCCGACGCACAGGCCCTGCTCGACCGTCTCGTCCGCCTCCTTCAGGCCGTGGCCGACGACCCGGCCCGCCCGGCGGGAGCCGTGGACCTGCTCTCGCCAGCCGAACGGCAGCGCGTGCTGGTGGAGTTCAACGACACCGGCCGCGACGAGGACTACGCCGAAGTGACGGACCGCGTGCGGCGCCAGGCGCACCTGCGGCCGAACGCCGTCGCGGTCACCGACGAGTCGGGCCGTGAACTGTCGTACGCCGAACTCGTCGTCCGGGCCGACGCCCTGGCCGGGCGGCTGCGGGCGGAAGGAGTGGAGGACGGCGCCCTCGTCGCCGTCCTCGGCGAACCGACGGCCCGCACACCGGTCGCGCTCCTCGCCGTCCTGGGCGCCGGGGCTGCCTACGTGCCGCTCGACCCGGACGGCCCGGTCGTACGCACCGCCGGGCTGCTCACCGCCGGGGCGGTGCCGTGGCTCCTGACGGCACCCGAACAGCGGGCGCGCGCCGAGGAGATCGCCGCGGCCGCCGCACACCCCGTGCGCGTGCTGGACCTGGACGACGGCGCGGGCCGTCCGTCCGGGCAGCCGTCCCGGGACGGCGGCGGACGCGACGCCCTGGCCTACGTGTGCTTCACCTCCGGATCCACCGGCCGCCCCAAGGGCGCCATGGTGCACCGGCGCGGCATGAACAACCACCTGCTCGCCAAGCTCGACGACCTGCGGCTCACCGCCGAGGACGGCGTGGTGATGAACGCGCCGCTCACCTTCGACATCTCCGTGTGGCAGATGCTCGCCCCGCTGATCACCGGCGGCCGCGTCCACCTGGTCTCCCGCGACACCGCCCGCGACCCCGACGCACTGTTCGCGACCGTCGCCCGGCACGGCATCACCGTCATGGAGACCGTCCCCTCCTTCGTGCGCGCCGCCCTCGACCTGTGGGACTCCGGCGTGCCGCAGCCCGCGCTCCCCGCGCTGCGCTGGTTCGTCGTCAACGGCGAGGTGCTGCCGCCGGACCTGTGCACCCGCTGGTACGACCGCCACCCCGGCGCGGCGATCGTCAACGCCTACGGGCTGACCGAGTGCTCGGACGACAACACGCACGCGTTCATCGGCCGGGAGGTGGACGGGCTGCTGGAGCAGGGCCGCCTGCCGGTCGGCCGGCCGCTGCGCAACAACCGGCTCTACATCCTCGACCCGTCGCTGGCACCCGTGCCGCCCGGCGTGCCCGGCGAACTCTTCATCGCCGGCACCGGTGTGGGGCCGGGCTACCTCAACGAGCCCCGTCGCAGCAGCGAGCGCTACGTCCCCGACCCGTTCGCCGGCGAACCCGGCGCCCGGATGTACCGCACCGGCGATCTGGCCCGGCTGCGCGCCGACGGCCAGCTGGACTTCCTCGGACGCCAGGACCACCAGGTCAAGATCCGCGGCAACCGCATCGAACTCGGCGAGGTGGAGACCGCGCTGCGGGCCGTGCCGGACGTCGGGGACGCGGTGGTGACCGTGGACCGCGACGGCGCCGGGCAGCAGCGGCTCGTCGGCTGGTTCACCGGCGAGGCGGACACCGACGACATCCGCGCCGCGCTCACCCGGAGCCTGCCGGCCTACATGGTGCCCTCGCTGCTGTTCGCGCTGCCCGCCCTGCCGCTGACCACCAACGGTAAGATCGACCGCAGGGCCCTGCCCGACCCCGCGGACCTCACCCGCACGGCGGGGCGTCCGCCGGCGAACGCCACCGAGGAAGCGGTCTGCGCCCTCTTCGCCGCGGTCCTCGGCCTCGCCGGAGCCGGACCCGACGACGACTTCTTCGCGCACGGCGGGCACTCCCTCCTCGCCACCCGGCTGGCCGGGCGGCTGCGCAGCGAACTGGGCGCCCGGCTCACCATCCGCGACCTCTTCGAGACCCCCACCCCGGCCGGCATCGCGGCCCGGCTGGCGACAGCACCCGCCCCGGCCCGCCCGGCCCTGCGCCCGCGTGCCCGTGGCTGATCCCCGCCCGGCCCCACCCACCTGGAGGCAGACCCCTGTGCACCCCGACGACATCCCGGTTCCCCTGCGCATCGCACGGCAGGCGGCCCGGACACCCGACGCCACGGCCGTGAGCGCCCCCGAGGGCGAGCTGACCTACCGCACGTTCGACCGCAGGGCCCGTGCCGTGGCCGGGGAACTGCGCGCGGCCGGCGCGGGCCCGGAGGACACCGTGCTCGTCGCAGTGGGCCGGGGCGCCGACTGGGCGGTGGCCGTCCTGGGCATCTGGTACGCCGGTGCCGCGCCGCTGCTCGTCGATCCGGCGGCCCCGGACGAGCGGCTGCGCGCACTGCTGGCCGCCGCCCGCACCCGGTACGCGGTCGTCACCGGGCACGTGGCCGCGGCCGCGCTGCGCCGCCGGTGCGGCGAGGAGCTGTTCTGGGCCGGTACCCGGGGCGAGGCCCCGTACGCCGCCGCGGACCCGGCCGCCGTCGCACCGGGCTCGCTGGCCTACGTCCTGTTCACCTCCGGCTCGACCGGCAGGCCCAAACCGGTCGCCGTCGGCCACGCCGGCCTGGCCCGGCAGACCGCCGTACTCGCCGAGCGCTACGGCCTGACCGCGGCGGACCGCGTGCTCCAGTTCGCCGCACCCGCCTTCGACGTGTCGCTGGAGGAGGCACTGCCGACCTGGTGCACGGGCGGAACGGCCGTGTTCGTCGACGACAACCTGGCCTCGCCCGCCGAACTGGAACCCTTCCTGGCCCGGCGCCAGGTCACCGTCGTCAACCTGCCCACCCCCTACTGGGCCCAGTGGGCCAAGGACGTCGAACGCCGCCCCCGGCCGCTGCCGCCCGCCCTGCGCCACGTCGTGATCGGCAGCGACGCGGGCCGCACCGCGGACCTCGTCCGCTGGTACGCGGCCGGCGGGCCGGACGTGACCAGCGCCTACGGCCTCACCGAGTCGACGATCACGGCCACCTGCCATGCCACGCACCCGGGTCCGTCGGCCGGCACCCCCGACGAGGTCATCCCGCTCGGGGTGCCGCTCGACGGCGTACGGGCCTACGTCCTGGACGAGGCGCTGGAGCCCACCGCGGACGACGCGGCGGGCGAGCTGTACCTCGCCGGGCACTGCCTGGCACGCGGCTACCACGACCGGGCCGCCCTGACCGCCGAGCGGTTCGTCGCCGACCCGTTCGCCGCACCGGGGGAGCGCATGTACCGCACGGGGGACCGGGTACGGCGGGCGCCCGACGGCACCCTGCGCTTCCTGGGCCGCACCGACGACCAGGTCAAGATCCGCGGGCACCGGGTGGAGCTCAAGGAGGTCGAGGCGGCCGTCGCCGCCCACCCGGACGTGGTGGACGTCGTCGCCCGCGCCGTGCCGCACCAGGGCGAACCGCAGGTGGTGGTCTACGTCGCCGCCGTCCCCGGACGGGCCCTGGACGGTGGTGTGTTGCGCCGGGACCTGGCCGCGCGGGTGCCGGGCCACCTCGTCCCGGCCCGGGCGTGCGTCCTGCCCCGTCTGCCGCGCACCCCGGGTGGCAAGCTCGACGTGCGCGGCCTGCCGGACCCGTTCGCGCCGCGGGCGGCCGCCGCACGACCGCCGCTCGCCGAACCCGCCTGAACCACCGACCCGGGCGGGTCCGTCCCGCCGGGCCCGCGCCCACCCACCAGACAAGGAATCCCGTGTCCCAGCCCACCACCGCCCCCGATCCCGCCGCCGGCGCGGACATCGCCGCCCCGCCGGAGGGTGCCGAACCCTCCGCGCGGCAGCGGCGCGACTTCCGCCGCTTCATGGCCTCGCACGTGTGCAACGAACTCGGCAGCAGCATCACGTACGTGGCGCTGCCCCTGACGGCCGTGCTCACCCTGCACGCTTCCGCCTGGGAGGCCGGTGTGCTCGCCGCCGCCGAGAACGCGGCGTTCCTGCTGCTCGGGCTGCCCGCCGGCGCCTGGGTCGACCGGATGCGCCGCCGCGATGTCATGATCGCCGCCGATCTGGCGCGGGCCGTGCTGCTCACGGTCGTGCCGGTGGCCTGGCTGCTGGACGCCGACTCCATGCCGCTGCTGTACACCGTCGCCCTGCTGCTCGGCTGCGCGCGGCTGTTCGGCGACGTGGCCGACCAGAGTTATCTGCCCACGCTGGTCGGCCAGTCCCGGCTGATCCAGGGCAACTCCCGTCTGGAGAGCGTCCGGTCGGGTGCGGAGGTGGCGGGCCCCGGGGTGGCGGGCTTCTTCGTGCAGCTCCTCGGCCCGGCCGGCACCCTGGTCGGGCAGGCCGTCACCTCCCTCACCTCCGTGGCCCTGCTGGGCCGGATCGAGGCACGGGAGGAACGGCCCGCCCCGCGGCCGTCCGGGCACGGCGGCCTGTGGCAGGAGATCAAGGAGGGGCTGCAGCACGTCCTGCACCACCGCGTGCTGCGGGTCATCGCGCTCGGTACGGCCTCGGTCAACCTCTGCCTCAGCGGCGTCTTCGCCCTGGAGACGCTCTTCCTGACCCGCACCGTGGGCCTGCCGCCCGCGGCGGTCGGCTGGATCCTCACCACGGCCTCGCTCGGCTCGGTCCTCGCCGCGCTCGTCACGCGCCGGCTCTCCATGAGGGTGGGCGCGGCCCGGCTGACCTGGCTGTCCCTGCTGGTCACCATGCCCTTCGGTCTGCTGCTGCCGCTGGCCGGACCGGGCTGGCGGGTGGGCCTGTTCGTCATGGGCGTCCTGGTGCAGTCGGCGGGGGTGACCACGTACAACATCTGCCAGGTCGCCTACCGGCAGACCGTCTGCCCGCCGCACCTGCTCGGCCGGATGACCGCCACCATGAGGTTCCTGGTGTGGGGAGTGCTGCCCTTGAGCGGCCTGCTGGCCGGTGCCCTCGGCGAACTGGCGGGAGTGCGCACGGCGTTGTGGATCCTGACGGCCGGACTGGCGGCCACCCCGCTCGTCCTGCTGTGTTCACCCCTGCGGCGGATGCGGGACTTCGACGCTGCCCCGGCTCAGTAGCCGGGGCCGTACCCCAACTGGAAGGCCAGGTGCGCCAGCTGGATGCGGTTGACCAAGCCGGTCTTGCCGCGCAGCCGGCGCACATAGGTGTCGACCGTGTGCGGGCTGAGTCCCATGCGCCGGGCGATGATGCGGTACGTGCAGCCCTGCGCGAGGTGGGCCAGGACCTCCTGCTCGCGGGGCGAGAGCGTGAGGGCGGAGGGGTCGGTCGCGGACATCGCGGACTCCGGCGAGGTGGGGGAGGGCTTCCGGGGGGTGACGGGAACTGTTACGGCTGAAAACGCTCTCGACAGGGTTTCCTTCGAGGAAAGTCCGGTGTTCACTCTGCTCCTTCACGTGTACACGGCGGCGTCATGTGAGCCGACTCGCCGCCGAAGCTGTTCATGAGCAGCCTTTCCGCTTGCTTATGCTGACGCCAGGGGGAGGGCGCCTCACCAAGGTGCCTGGCAGGAAAGCGACCCGGGGTGAAGGTATGCAAAATGGGGCAAAGGTGTTGTCGGATCTCAGTGACGTAGATTTCGACGTCTACAGCTGGGTGCTCCAGCACCGCACGATCGAGGTGGACGCCGTCGCCGGGGGGACCGGGCGCGCCGCGCAGGAGGTCCGGCTCAGCGTGGAGCGCCTGCTCGGCGCCCAGTTGCTGCACCGCAGCCCGGAGGACGACTCCGTGGCCTTCGCGGTGGCGCCGGACACCGCCGCGTCCCGGCTCGCCGCGCCGCTGGAGGAGGAGATCCGCACACGCCAGCGGGAGATCAGCGGCATCCGCGAGGAACTCGGGCGCTTCATGCCCCGCTACCTCCAGCGCCGTTCCGTCGGGGACGCGCTGGAGGTCCTGGAGAACGTCGAGGACGTGCGCGGTGCGCTGAACCATGCCTCGGACCGCTGCCGCCGCGAGGTCCTCACCAGCCAGCCCGGCGGCGGCAGCCGCGTGCCCGAGGCGATGCAGGAGGCGCTGCGGCGGGACGAGGCCATGCTGCGTCGGGGCATCTCCATACGCAGCCTGTACCACCACACCGCCCGCTTCAACGGCCCCAGTCAGGCCTATGTCGCCGCCGCCTCCGCGCTCGGCGCGCAGTACCGCACCGCGCACGAACTCTTCGGCCGGCTCATCGCGTTCGACCGCGAACTCGCCTTCATCCCGGTGCCGGACGGCAGTTGGGGTGCCGTGGTGATCCGGGAGCCCGCCACCGTCGCCTATCTCTGCGACATCTTCGAGCAGACGTGGGACCGCGCCACGCCCTTCTCCAACGCCGTCGGGCAGGGGCTGGAGGAGGTCGCCCGCGAGATCCACGAGACGATCATCCGGCTCCTCGCGGCCGGACTGAAGGACGAGGCCATCGCGCGGCGGCTCGGCATGTCCCTGCGCACCGCGCGCCGGCACATCGCCGACATCATGGAGGAACTCGGCGCCGGAAGCCGCTTCCAGGCGGGCGCCGCCGCGGCGGCACGAGGCCTGCTGGACGACTCCCGGCCCGCGGACCCTGCGGCGCAGGCCACCACGGACTGAACCCGCCGCACGGAACCCCGGTCGAGCCGGTCGCCCGGGGCGGTCCGGCGGCCCGGAGCCGGCGAGGCCGGACGCCGCGCGGGGCGCGGACCGTGGATGACCGGCATCCGTCCGCGCCCCGTTGCCCGGCCGGCCGGGCAACGGGGCGCGCTCCGGCGTCCGTCGGGACCCGACGTCCCCCGAGACCGCCGCCGGGGCGGTGCGCCTGTGCCGTGGGCCCGGCGCCCGTGCCGGGCGGCGACGCCGCGTGTGTCACGGGTTTCAGGGAACGTGTTTCCGTGGCTGGTATCCACGGCGTGCAATGGACGATGCTTCCCCGACGGGGTCGCGCCGGGCGCGACCCGGCGCGCACGGCGGACGCGGTGCAGCCGTTGAGCCGTGCACGGATTGAGGGGCGCAGGATGAACATGCCGGTCGACGGGCCAGTGGCGGGGCTTCCGCAGGGTGGTTCCGGGGACCGGTCACCCGGTCTGCCCGACGGCCCGGCCGGGAACCACCTGCGGGAGACGGCCCTCTTCGTCGCGCTCCACTTCAGCCGTGCCCCCGGCGTTCTGTGGCCGGAACACGATCATCCGCTCCTCGGTGACGGAGGGGACGGCGCGGAGGGCCGTGCCGTACCCCCGGACGTGGGCCTGCTCGCCGCCCAGGTCGCCGCCGCGACGGGTCTCGCGGCCCGCCCGGCGGCCACCGGCGCCCCGCACGGGCACCTGCTGGTCCATCAGGTCGCGGGCGCGACCACCTGGACCGTCGCCGGGACCGGTGAGGACGGGCGGGACACCTCGCTCCGCTACCGCCTGCGCGCGGGTGAGGTGCTCTACGTCCCCGACGGCTGGTCCCGCACCGCCGAGCCCACCCCCGCGGCCCGCTGGACGGTCGTCGTCCTGTGTCCCGACGGGCCGGAGCAGCCAGTGCGACCCGGAACAGGCTGACGGGCAGGGCCCCGGGCCCTGCCCGTCACGCACGGAACGAGGCGTCCCCGAGGGCGCCTCGTTCCGTGCGTTCGCCCCGGCGTGCGTGCCGCCCGGCCGGTGAGACACCCGGCCGGTCGGCACGCACGCCGGTCTTCTCAGCCGCCCCAGGAGGTGTCCGTCGGGGGCTTCGGGCGCTCCCCGAGGCCCATCGCCGCACCGGTCGTCACCTTGACGATGGCCACCTGGTGGTCGCCCGCGGTGACGTGGGTCGCGGGCCCGTCGGACAAGGCGGTCACCGCGCTCCCCAGCAGGGCGGTGGTGAAGGCGGCGGCCACGATGGTCACGGCCGGTGCGAGTCGCTTCGTCATGCTGTTCCCCCAGCAGGTCGGTGGGCCGGCCCGGTTGGTCTGCCCGGGCCGTGCAGTCGTTGTCGTGCAGGACCAACCCTGCCGCCCCGACCGCCCCGCAGCGGTCCGGTCCGCCGCTCATCAAGCTGCCTGGCCCTAAAGTGAGGGGTGGCAAACCTCCCTGTTCCGGGCATTGCGGTCGTCGCTCGGCGTCTCGGGGGAGGACACCATGTCCAACTCCCGCCACACGGGAAACACCAGAGGCGTCACCGTCACCCCGAGGTACACCACACCGACCGTCACCAGGGCGGCCGTCACTCCCCAGGCGTCCAGCACCGGGCCGGCCCCCAGCATGCCGAGCGGGGTGGCCGCCAGGGCGCAGGCCGTGAGCATGCCGAAGACACGCCCGCGCACCTGCTCCGGCACCCGCTCGTAGGCGACGGACATCATGAGCGGACCGAGCACCCCTGACCCCAGCCCCGTCAGCGCGAGCAGCGAGAGCAGCGCCCAGGGCGGCGGTCCGGCGGCGAGCGTCCCGCAGCGCACCGCGCCGACCAGGAGGAACGCGCCGACGAACAGGGACCGGCGCGGCAGGCGGCGTCCGAGCCGGCCGTACAGGGCCGCTCCCAGCAGGGCACCCGCCCCGATCGCGGTGACCATGGCCCCGAACAACGCGCTGCTGTGCAGCACCCGGGAGCCGTACGCCGGGTAGAGCACCCCGTTGAGGGCGCCGTCCAGCGCGTTCGTCACCAGCAGCACGGCGGCCACCGCCCGCACCGGGCGATCGCCGCCCAGGTACGCCCAACCCGCCCGCAGGTCCGCGAGATAGGACGCGGCAGCCCCTCCCGGGGCCGTCCGGCCGGCCTGACGCGGCCGGGACGGCACCAGCGTCACCACCAGCGCACCGCACAGCAGGGCCGCGCCCACGTCGGTGCACAGCGTGCGCACCGGGCCCACGGCGGAGATGAGCAGGCCGGCCAGCGGCGCGCCGGCCATCAGGCCGGTCCGCCGGGCGGCCTCGACCGCGCCGGTGCCCGCCTCCACCGTGACCGAGGCCCTCTCCAGGACGTCGGGCAGCAGCAGTTGTCGTGCGGTCTCCGCCGGGCCGCGGGCCGCCCCCACGGCGAAGGCCAGCACGGCGAGCACCGGCAGGGCCAGCACGTCCAGGGAGTGCAGCAGCGGGATCAGGGCGAGCGCCGACGCGGTGAGCAGGTCGGCGCCCGCGCTCACGGCCCGGGCCGGCAGCCGGTCGGCCACCGGGCCGGCCAGCACCGCCGAGCACAGCAGGCCCGCGGTTTCGGCCGCCGCGACCAGCCCGGTCCAGGTGCCGCTGCCGGTGGCGTGCAGCACGAACCAGGGGACGGCCACCAGGGTTGCCGCCATTCCCAGCGCCGACACGGCGGCGACGCTCACGAGGGCCGTCAGCGGTGCTGTGCGCCGGGAAGGCGGTGAAATTCGTCGGTTCATCGTGGTCCATTCCTCGCGGCAGACGCACGCCGCCCGGCGCTCCGATCCGAGGGAGCGCCGGGCGGCACGGTGCCGTCGGTCGTCGGTCAGCCGGCCATGCTCAGCCGCAGGCTGAGCGGGCGCATGTCGGTCCACACCCGCTCGATGTGGGCCAGGCACTCCGCACGGGAGCCGCGCACGCCCTGCGGGTGCCAGCCGGCCGGGACGGGCCGGTCCGCCTCCCACAGGGAGTACTGCTCCTCGTCGTTGGCCACGACCAGGTACTGACGGGTCGTCTCGTCGCTCATGGTGTCTCTCCTCGTCCGTCGGTTCGGTTCATCGGTCGGTGTCGGGCTTCAGCGCTCGCGGCCGGGTTCATCGGTCGGTCGCGTCGCGTCGGCGAGCGCCTGTGCGAGCCGGTCCGCCAGCACCGCGCTGTGCGGCGGATCCACCAGCGTGTGGTGGTTGCCGGGGATCGGAACGCGGTGCACGGCGCTCGCGTGCGCCCGCCAGGGAGCCGGGTCCACCAGTGCGGTGGTGAGGTCGGTGTGCACCTCGGACACCGTGAACAGGTGCACCGGGGTGTCCAGGACGGCCCCGGTGCGGTACCGGGCGGCCGCCGTGCCGTTGGCCGTGGCGACCCGCAGCATCCGGCGCAGCGCCCGCGGGGCGCCGTTCCTCGGGAGGATGCCGTTGGCACGGCCCTTGCGGGCCAGGACCTCGAGCAGGGCGTCCTCGTCGAGCGCGCGGGCCTGGTCGGCGTCCAGCCCGGCGGCGAGCCCGTGGCGCAGCAGGTCGTCGTCCCCGGCTTCGGGTGCCGCCCCGGCACCCGTGCCCGGCGCGGCGGAGTCGATCAGGCCGACGAAGGCGACCTGTTCACCGGCCGCCTCCAGCCGGGCCGCGACCTCGAAGGCCACGGTCCCGCCGAACGACCAGCCCGCCAGCAGATAGGGGCCGGACGGCACCTCCGCGCGGATCTCCGCGAGATAGCGCTCGGCCATGGCGGGGACCTCTTCGAGCGGTGTCTCGTCCCGGTCGCAGCCCACCGCCGTCACACCGAGCACCCGCCGGGAGCCGTCGCAGGTCGCCGCCAGGTCGCGGACCAGGTTCAGGTAGCAGACGACGTCACCGCCGCGCGGATGGAACAGGATGAGCGGGGGACGGCCGTCGTCTCCGTCGCGGAGCGGCATCAGCAGCCGGCCGGACGCGGCGGCCGCCTCCGGCAGCGCCTCGCACAGCAGCTCCACCGTCGGCCTGCGGAAGACCAGGCTCAGCGGGAGGTCCACGCCGAACTCCGCGCGCACCGCGGACATGAGCTCGAGCGCCTTCAGCGAGTGGCCGCCCAGGGCGAAGAAGTCGTCCCGGACGCCGACCGGTCCGCCGCCGAGCACGCCCTCCCACAGCCGTGCCATCCGCAGCTCGGACGCATCGCGCGGGGCCACCATCGGCACGTCACCCGCACGGGCGGCACCCGGCGCCACGGCGGGCAGTGCCCGGCGGTCGAGTTTGCCGTTCGGGGTGAGCGGCAGCCGTTCCAGCGGGAGCAGGACACCGGGCACCATCGGGGCCGGGAGCTCCTCGCGCAGGACGTCGCGCAGCGCCGCCGTATCGCCGTCCCCGTCGCGCCAGACCACATAGCCGACGAGGACCGCGTCCACCCCCTGTCCCTGCACGGCGGCGGCGGCCGCCGCGACCTCGGGACGGCGCACGAGCGCCGCCTCGATCTCGCCCAGCTCGATGCGGTGGCCGCGCACCTTCACCTGGCTGTCCGCCCTGCCCCGGTACTCCAGGCCGCCGTCGGGCAGCCTGCGCACCAGGTCACCGGTGCGATACAGCCTGCCGCCCGCGTCGAACGGGTCGGCGACGAACCGCTCGGCGGTCAGGCCGGGCCGGCCGTGGTAGCCGCGGGCCACCCCGTCACCGCCGATGTACAGCTCGCCGAACACGCCCACCGGCAGCGGCCGCAGCCGCTCGTCCAGCACGTGCAGCCGGGTGTTGGCGAGCGCCCGGCCGATCGGCACCGGTCCGCCGGCGTCCGCGGGGCGCAGGCGGTACGCGGTCGACCAGACGGTCGTCTCGGTCGGACCGTAGACGTTCCACACGGTCCCCAGGGCGGACCGCATCCGGGCGGCCAGGGCCGTCGGCAGGGCCTCGCCGCCGCACAGGGCGCGCACCCCGGGGTTCTCCCAGCCGGCCTCCATGAGCAGGTGCCAGGTGGCGGGCGTGGCCTGGACGACGGTGGCCCCGGCCGAGTCCAGCTCCTTGGCGAGCAGCCTGCCGTCCCGGGCCGTCTCACGGTCGACGACTCGCACCCGGGCACCGCAGGACAGCGGTACGAGCAGTTCCAGGACGGCGATGTCGAACGACGCGGTGGTGACGGCGGCGACGACGTCACCGGGACCCGTCCCCAGCCTGGCCACCATGTCGTGGGCGAAGTTCGCCAGCGCCTGGTGCGGCACCATGACGCCCTTGGGCCGCCCGGTCGAGCCGGACGTGTACAGGACGTACGCCAGGTCCTGCGGGTGGACCGCGACCGGTGCCGGCGTACCGGCCGGTGCACGGTCGTCGGCCAGAGCGGCGATGTCGAGGACCTGGACCTGATCGCCGACCGCGGGCGGGCCGTCCGGGCCGTCCGAGGTGACGAGCAGCCGCGCACCGCTGTCCGACAGCATGTGCGCGATCCGCTCGGCCGGATAGGCGGGGTCGACGGGCACGTACCGGGCGCCGCTGCGCAGGACGCCCAGCAGGGCGACCGGCAGCAGCACCGACCGGTCCACGCTCACCGCGACCGCCGTGCCCGGGCCCGCGCCGAGCGCGGCCAGCCGTGCGGCCACCCGGCCCGACGTCTCCCACAGCCCCGCGTAGTCGAGCCTGCGGCAGCCGTCGTCGACGGCCGGCGCGTACGGGGTGCGGGCGGCCTGCTCCCCGATCCGTACGTGCAGCGGCGCCGCGGGGACCGGCTCGGCGGTGTCGTTCCAGCGGGCGGCGTCCTCCTTCTCCTGCCCGGCCGGGAGCAGCGGCAGCGCCCCGACGCGGGTACCGGGCGAGGCGACGGCCGCGGACAGCAGCTCCAGCAGGGCCGCCGCCATCCGGGCGACGCTCGGCGGCCCGAAGAGGTCGGTCGCGAACACCGCCTCGCCGCGCAGCTCACCCGCCTCCTCCGTGAAGTACAACGACAGGTCGAACTTCGACGCGGAGCTGTCCAGTTCGAGGGCCTCGGCCGTCAGCCCCGCCGGCAGGGGCTGCGCGGGCGGCTCCTCGTTGAGGACGAGCATCACCTGGAACAGCGGGTTACGGCTCAGATCGCGTTCCGGGCGCAGCTCCTCCACCAGCCGCTCGAACGGCACCTCCTGATGGGCGTACGCCTCCAGCGCCGTGTCCCGGGCCCGGGACACGAGGTCGCCGAAGGCCGGGTCGTCGGACAGGTCGGCGCGCAGCACCAGGTTGTTGACGAAGAAGCCGACCAGCGGCTCCAGTTCGCCGCGGTCCCGGCCCGCCACCGGCGAGCCGACCGCCACGTCGTGGGCACCGGCCCAGCGGCCCAGCAGCGCCTGGACGCCGGCCAGCAGCACCATGAACAGGGTCGCCTCGCGGTCCCGGCCGAGGGCGCGCAGTCCCTCGACGAGCGGCGCCGGCACCGTGAAGGAGTACCGGTCGCCGCGCCCGGACGCGGTGGCGGGGCGTGGGCGGTCCGTGGGCAGGTCGAGCGGGACGAGGCCCGAAAGACGCTCGCGCCAGTGGGCGAGCTGCCGCTCCAGCACCTCACCGGTCAGCCGTTCGCGCTGCCAGGCAGCGAAGTCCCGGTAGGAGACGGCGAGTTCGGCGAGCGGTTCGGCAACCTCCTCGGTCCGCGCACGGTAGGCGGCGAAGAAGTCCCGCCAGAACACCCCGGCCGACCACCCGTCGAACGCGGCGTGATGGGCGACCACCACGAGCAGGTGCTCGTGCGGCGCGGTCCGGATCAGCCGGGCGCGCACCAGGGGAGCGCGGGACAGGTCGAAGGGCCGGGCGGCGTCCGCAGCGGCCAGCTCCCGGGCCCGCCGGCCGGCGCTCGCGGAGTCCTCGCCGGACAGGTCCGTGAAGACAGGCTCGAACACCTCGGCCGGCTCGGTCACCAGCAGCGCGGCTCCACCGGGTCCGCCTTCCTCGACGCGGGAACGCAGCACCCCGTGCCGGGTGACGACGTCCCGCAGGGCACCGAGCGCGGCCCGCGCGTCGAGCGCCCCGGACAGGTGCAGGCCCCCGGGCATGTTGTAGTCGGGGCGCCCCGGCTGCAGCCGGTCCAGCAGCCACAGCCGCTGCTGGCCGAAGGAGAGCGGCGACGGCCCCGCGGGCAGCACCGGGATGGCGGGCTGCTCGTCCGCGCCGAGCGAGGCCAGGGTCCGCGCGAGGTCCTCGGCGACCGGATGGCGGAACAGCGACTGCATCGGGACGTCCAGCCCGAGGAGCCTGCGCAGCCGGGACACCACCCGGGTGGCTTTCAGCGAGTGGCCGCCCCGCTCGAAGAAGTGGTCCCGGACACCGACCGGGCCGTCCCCGAGGACCTCCTCCCAGACCTGGACGACCGTCCGCTCCAGCGCCGTGCGCGGTGCGACGAACGCGCGGCCGGAGCCGCCCGGGCCGGGCGCGGGCAGCGCCCTGCGGTCCGTCTTGCCGTTCGGTGTCAGCGGCAGCGCGTCGAGCACCACGACCGCCGACGGCACCAGCGCGGCTGGCAGCGCCGCGCGCACCGTGTCCAGCACCTCCGCCCCACCGCCCTGCGGGGCGCCGTCCGCGTGCCACTCCACGTAGGCCACCAGGGAGCGGTCGCCGCCCTCGCCGTGCGCGGCCACCGCCGTGCGGGCCACGGCGGGGTGCCGCAGCACCGCGGCCTCGACCTCGCCGAGCTCCACGCGGTGCCCGCGCACCTTCACCTGGTTGTCGCGCCGGCCGTGGAACTCCAGCACCCCGTCGGCCCGCAGCCGGGCCAGATCACCGGTCCGGTACATGCGGCTGCCGGGCGGACCGTACGGGTCGGGCACGTAGGCGCCGGCGGTGCGGCCGGGATCGCCGAGGTAGCCGCGGGCCACGCCGCGCCCGGCGATGAACAGCTCACCGACCGCGCCCGCCGGAAGGAGTTCCAGGCGCGGGCCGAGGACGCGCACCCGGGCGCCGGGCAGCGGTGTGCCGATGGGGACGCGCCCGCGGGCCACGTCCTCGTCCGTGACGACGTGGTACGTCGTGGTGTTGGTGCACTCGGTCGGCCCGTACTGGTTGACCAGCCGCAGGCGTCCCGGGGTGCCCAGGGCCCGGGCCGCGCCGGCCAGGGGTGCGGTGAGGGCCTCGCCGGTGGTCAGCACCAGCCGCAGGTCGGCGGACGGGCCGGGGGAGGCGGCCACGACCAGGGCGAGCATCGACGGGACGACGGACAGCACCGCGGTGACCCGTTCGGTGTGCAGCAGACGGGCCAGCGCGTCCGGGTCGTCCGCCTCGTCGCCGGTGGCCAGCACGACACGGCCGCCCGTCGACAGCGGGGCGAACAGGTCGCGCACCGACGGGTCGAAGGTGAGCGCGGTCCTCGCGAGGACGGTGTCCTCCTCGCCGAGACCGAAGACGCCGCACAGCGCGGCCAGATACCCGGTGATCGCGGCGTGCGGCACCGCGACGCCCTTGGGGCGCCCGGTGGAGCCCGAGGTGTACAGCAGGTAGGCGAGGTCCCCGGGTCCGGCCGTGTCGGCCAGCGGTGCGGCCGGCAGCGCGTCGATCAGCGGCCGCTCGCGCGCCAGGTCCAGCACCGTCACGCCGCCCGGGACGGAGCCGGGCGAACCGGTCGGGGCCGGCTGGGGCGAACCGTCGGTCACCACCACCCGCGCCGCGCTGTCGCCGAGCACCGTCCGGACGCGCTCGGCCGGCTGGCCGGGGTCCACCGGCACGTACGCCGCACCCGCCTTCAGCACGGCCAGGACGGCGACGACGGTGCGGGTGCCCCGCCCCGTCGCCACGGCGACCGTCGCACCCGGGACGGCGCCCAGCTCCCGCAGCCGCCGGGCGAGCCGGTTGGCGGCGGCGTCCAGCTCCGCGTACGTGGTGGTCCGCCCCGCGCAGGTCACGGCGACGGCGTCGGGCCGCCGCCGCGCCTGCTCCTCGACCAGGGCGTGCAGCGTCGCCGCCCGGGCCGGGAGCTCGCGCTCGCCGGGCGCGTCCGTGCCGAGCAGCGCCGCGCGCTCCTCCTGCCCCAGTACCTCCAGCCGGGACAGAGGGGTGTCCGGGTCGGCCGCCGCGGAGCGCAGCAGGCGCGCGTAGTGACCGGCGAAGCGCTCCATCGTGGTGTCGTCGAACAGGTCGGAGGCGTAGCTGAGGGTGCCGGTGAGACCGTCCGGGTGCTCGGTGAGGGCCAGACTCAGGTCGAACTTGGCCGTTCCGTTCGCCGTGTCCAGCGAGGTCGTGCGGATCCCTTCCAGCGGCAGCGTGTCCAACTGGTCCGGGTGCAGCTGGAAGAGGACGTCGAAGAGCGGGTTGCGGCTCAGGTCGCGTTCCGGACGCAGCTCCTCCACCAGCCGGTCGAAGGGCACGTCCTGGTGCTCGAAGGCGGCCAGCGCGGTCTCCCGCACCCGGCGTACCGCCTCGCCGAACGCCGGGTCGCCGGACAGGTCGGTGCGCAGCACCAGCGTGTTGACGAAGAAGCCGACGAGCGGCTCCAGTTCGGTGCGGTCCCGGCCCGCGACGGGCGAGCCGACGGCGAGGTCGTGCTGTCCCGTCCACCGGGCGAGCAGCGCCTGGAAGCCGGCGAGCAGCACCATGAACAGCGTCGCTCCGCGCTCGCGGGCCAGCGCGCCCAGCCGTCCGGCGAGTTCCGCCGGCAGCTCGAAGGTCAGCGACCCGCCCGAACCGGTCCGGGTGAGCGGCCGGGGCCGGTCCGTGGGCAGCTCCAGTGCGGGCAGCGCCGCGAGCCGCTCCCGCCAGTGGGCGATGCCGCGGTCCACGGCGCCCTCGGCCAGCCGGCGCTGCTGCCAGTGGGCGTAGTCGCCGTACTGGACGGGCAGCACCGGCAGGGCGGGCCGCTCACCGCGCCGCAGCGCGGCGTAGGCGTCCGACAGCTCCCGCCACAGCACCGGCATCGACCAGCCGTCGCCCACCGTGTGGTGCAGGACGAGGACGAGCAGGTGTTCCCGCGCGTCCACGCGGACCAGGCGGGCCCGCAGCAGGGGCGCCCGGGACAGGTCGAACGGGGCGGCGGCGTCGCCGTGGGCCAGGCCGAGGGCCCGGGAGCGGGCCTCCTCGCGCACCACCCCGGAAAGGTCGGTGACGACCGGCACGAACACCTCGGCCGGCTCCACCGACTGCACCGGCCCGTCCGGTCCTTCCGCCAGCCGCGAGCGCAGCACCTCGTGCCGGGCGACCACGGTGCGCAGGGCGTCGAGCAACGCGTCGGCGTCGAGCGTGCCCTCGAGGCGGACGGCGACGGGGATGTTGTAGTCGGGGCGGCCCGGCTGGAGCTGGTCCAGGAACCACAGGCGCTGCTGCGCGAAGGACAGCGGTGCCGCGGTGCCGGCGGGACGCGGGACGACCCGGTCCGCGACGGTGTCCGGCGCTTCGGCACGCAGCGCGTCCAGCGCGGTCGCGAACCGCTCCAGCACCGGGTGTTCGAACAGCAGCCGCAGCGGCACCTCGGTGCCCAGGCGTACGCCGAGGCGGGACACCACCCGGGTGGCCCGCAGGGAGTGGCCGCCGAGGGCGAAGAAGTCGTCGTGGCGGCCGACGCGGCCGGCCCCGAGCACCTCGCCCCACACCTCGGCGACCAGCCGTTCCGTGGCGCCGGCCGGCTCCTCGAACCGGGCCCGGCTCACCGCTCGTTCGCCGGGCGCGGGCAGGGCACGCCGGTCCAGCTTGCCGTTGGGTGTCGTCGGCAGGCCGGGCAACGGCACGATCGCGGCGGGCAGCATGTAGGCCGGCAGCCGCTCCGCCAGAGCCCGGTGCAGCACGTCGGGGGCAGGGTCGGCGCCGGGCGCGGCCACGACGTACGCGACCAGGCACGGCTCGCCGGGGGTGTCCTCACGCACGACGACGGCGGCACGGCCCACCCCCGGGCACCGGGTCAGTTCCGCCTCGACCTCACCCGGCTCGATGCGGAAGCCGCGGATCTTCACCTGCTGGTCGGCGCGGCCCAGGTAGTCGACGGTGCCGTCGGGGCGCCGCCTGGCCAGGTCCCCGGTGCGGTACATGCGCGCCCCGGGCGGCCCGTACGGGTCGACGGCGAACCGCTCGGCGGTCAGTCCCGGCCGGCCCAGGTAGCCGCGGGCGACCCCGGTGCCGCCGACGCACAGTTCACCGACCGCACCCTCGGGCACCGGACGCCCGCGCTCGTCGAGCACGTACAGCCGGGTGTCGTCCAGCGCCGAACCGATCGGCACCCGGCCCGCCACCGTGCCGCCGGCGCGGGCGTCCACCCGGTGGACGGTGGCGAACGTCGTCGTCTCCGTGGGGCCGTAGGCGTTGACCAGCACGGTGTCCGGGGCCGCCGCGAGGGCCCGGCGGAAGGACGTGGCGCTCGCGGCCTCACCGCCGGTCCATACCTCCCGGACCTCGGTGAGCAGCTCCACCCGTTCCTCGACGACGAGGTCGAAGAGGGCCGCCGTGAGGAACAGCGCGGTGATCCGGTGCTCGCGCACCAGCCGGGCGAGGGTGTCGGTGCCGATCCGTCCGGGCGGCGCCATCACCACCGTGCCGCCGGTCAGCAGCGGCGTCCACACCTCGTAGGTCGAGGCGTCGAAGGCCAGCGGGGCGTGGGCGAGGACCCGGCGGTGCGCCGTGCCGAACGCGGAGTCGCGGGCGAGGGCCGCGATGTTGCCCTGAGTGACGCCGATGCCCTTGGGTTCGCCCGTCGAGCCGGAGGTGTACATGATGTAGGCGAGCTGGTCCGGCGCGCACGGCCCCGCATCCTCGTCCGGCGCGCACGGCCCCGCGTGCTCGTCCGGTGCCCCAGGCTCCCGGCGCGGGCCCCCGGTGGCGTCGAGGACCGGTACGGGCGATGCCGTGGCGGCCTCGTGCCCGGCCAGGGCCGGATCGGTGAGCAGCAGACGGGCGCCGGTGTGCTCCAGCATCCAGTGCAGCCGCCGCACCGGGAAGGCCGGGTTGAGCGGCACATAGGCCCCGCCCGCCTTCAGCACCGCCAGCATCGCGACGGGCACGTGCACCGAGCGCTCCATGAGCAGCGCCACCGGCGTCTCCCGGCCCACCCCGGCGGCCCGCAGCCGCGCCGCCAGCGCGTCCGTGCGGGCGTCGAGTTCGGCGTACGTGAGCCGGTCGGTCCCGCAGACCACGGCCGTGGCACCGGGGGAGCGGCCCGCCTGGCCGGCGAAGAGCCCGGCGGGCGTGGCCGGGGCCAGGTCGGCGCGCACGGTGCCGTGCCCGCCGGCGACGATCCGGGCGGCGGTCCCGGCGCCCGGCAGCAGCTGTCCGAGCGGTCGGCCGGGCTCCTCCGCCACCGCGGCCAGAAGCTCCAGGTAGTGCCCGACCAGCAGTTCGGCGCCGGCCGGGTCGAACAGGTCGGTGTCCACCACCAGCGAGCCGGTGCAGCGGTCGGCACCCTCGGAGACGAACACGCTCACGTCGAACAGGGACGCGCCGAAGTCGCACGGCATCCGCTCGACGTCCACCTGCGGCAGCCGCAGCGCCGCCGTCTCCTCACCCGCGGCGGCGAACATCACCTGCACCAGCGGGTTCATGTCGCCGGACCGTTCCGGGTTCAGATGCTCCACCAGCCGGTCGAACGGCACCTCCTGGTGGTCGTAGGCGTCCAGCGTCACCTGACGGACCCGGCCCAGCAGCTCGTGGAAACCGGGGTCGCCCGACAGGTCGGTGCGCAGCACCAGCGTGTTCACGAAGAAGCCGATCAGCGGCTCCAGTTCGACCCGGTCCCGGCCCGCGACGGGCGTGCCGACCGCGATGTCGGTACGGCCCGACACCCGGGCCAGGACCGCCTGGAAGGCGGCGAGCAGCGTCATGAACAGGGTCACCCCACGCGCCTCGGCCAGCCGCCGCAGCCGGTCGGTGAGCTCCCGGTCGAGGGTGAACTCCAGGCTGTGCCCGGCGCCGCTGCGCCGGGTCGGCCGCGGCCTGTCCGCGGGCAGCTCCAGCGGCTCCAGGCCGGCCAGCCGCTCCTCCCAGTGCCGCAGCCCCGTGTCCAGGGCGCCGCTCGCCAGGCGCTCCCGCTGGCTGCGGGCGTGGTCCTGGTAGGCGACCGGCAGTTCGGGGTGACGCGCCGGCACGCCCCGCAGCAGCGCCGTGTAGCCCTCGGACAGCTCCTTCCACAGCAGTGACATGGACCAGCCGTCGGTCGCGATGTGGTGGACCACCAGCACCAGGACGTGGTCCTGCGCCCCGAGGCGGATCAGCAGGGCGCGCAGCAGCGGCCCGGTGGCCAGGTCGAACGGACGGCGCGCCTCCTCCCGCGCCAGGTCCAGGGCCCGCTGTTCGGCGTCCGGTGCCGCGGAGCCGTCACCGTCCGCGCCCAGGTCGAGCAGGGCCAACGGCACCTCGTCGGGGGCCGGGAGCACGACGGGCACCGGCTGCCCGTCCCGCTCCTCGAACACCGTCCGCAGCGGCGCGTGCCGCCCGACGACCCCGGTCAGGCTGCGCCGCAGCAGATCACGGCGCACCGGCCCGCGCAGCCGCACGACCTCCGGTATCGCGTAGCCGGAGGCGCCGCTCCGCATCCGGTCCACCAGCCACATGCGTTCCTGCGCGAACGAGGCGACGGGCTCGGCGGCCGCTCCGGTGCCGGCCGTGCGCGGCGCGGGGGCGGCGGACGTGGTGGTCCCGTCCACGTCTGCCGACGTCTGGGCCAGGGCCGACTGCACCCGGCGGCGCATCAGCTCACGGGCGGCGGCCAGCCGGCTGTCGACGGCGCCCGGCGTGCTCTCCTGGATGGTCACGAGGTCTCTCCCTGCGATGCGTGGACCACGAAGGACGTGGGGGACGGGGATGCGGTGGCGGACGAGGAGGGACGTGCGCCGTCCGCCGGGGGCAGCGCGTCGTCCGCCGTGGAGGCGGCGATGTCCGCGAGAAGGGCGGCCTCCACCGCCGCGGCCAGCGCGGCGACGGTCCGCTGTTCGAACAGGGTGTGCAGCGGCAGGTCCAGCGCCAGCGACTGGCGCAGCCGCGCCGCGACCCTGGTGGCGCTCAGCGAGTGGCCGCCGAGGGCGAAGAAGTCGTCGTGGCGTCCGACGCCCTCGACGCCGAGCACCGCACACCACACGGCGGCGACCAGTTCCTCGAAATCGCCGTCCGGCGGTTCGTGTCCGGCGGGCCCGGCGGCGGGTGCCGGCAGGGCGCGGCGGTCGAGCTTGCCGTTGGGTGTGACGGGCAGGCCGTCCACGACGACCACCAGCGGCACCATGTACTCGGGCAGGGTTCGCGCCAGTCCGGCGCGCAGCGCCGACGCGTCGGGCGCGGCCCCCGGCGCCGGCACGGCGTAGCCGACGAGCCTGCGCTCGCCCGGGGTGTCCTCGCGGACGACCACCGCCGCCTGCCGCACGCCGTCCTGCCGTGCCAGCGCGGTCTCGATCTCGCCGAGTTCGATGCGGAAACCGTGGATCTTCACCTGGTCGTCGGTGCGGCCGAGGTACTCCACCGCGCCGTCCGCCCGCAGCCGTGCGATGTCACCGGTGCGGTACATGCGCGTACCCGGCGGACCGAACGGATCGAGCGGGAAGCGTTCCGCGGTCAGCGCGGGCCGCCGCAGATAGCCGCGGGCCAGACCCGACCCGGCGAGGAACAGCTCGCCCGGGAATCCGATCGGTACGGGCCGGCCCCGCGGATCGAGCACGTACAACGCGGTGTTCCAGATCGGCCGCCCGATGGGCACCGGTCCCTCGTCCGCACGGCGGCACTCCCAGTGGGTGACGTCGACGGCCGCCTCGGTGGGCCCGTACAGGTTGTGCAGCGGTACGCGGAGCACATCGCAGAAGCGGTTCTTCAGTTCCTCCGGCAGTGCTTCGCCGCTGCACACGACCCGGCGCAGCGAACGGCAGCCGGCGGCGGTGGGTTCGGCCACGAAGGCGGCGAGCATGGACGGCACGAAGTGTGCGGTGGTGACCGACTCCTCCTGGATCAGGCGCGCGAGGTACGCGGGGTCCTTGTGGCCGCCGGGTTCGGCGACGACGAGTGCGGCGCCGGTCAGCAGCGGCCAGAAGAACTCCCACACCGACACGTCGAAGCCGAACGGCGTCTTCTGCAGCACCCGGTCGTCGGGCCCGAGGCCGTACCGGTCCTGCATCCACAGCAGCCGGTTGACGATCGCCCGGTGCTCGACGACGACGGCCTTGGGACGGCCGGTGGAACCGGAGGTGTAGATGACGTAGGCGGGGTGAGAGGGCAGCACGCCGGCCGGCCCGGCGGACAGGCCCGTCCCCCGGCCGGCGGTCTCCCCGGGTGCGGCGTCCAGGAGCAGCCGGGGCACCGGTGCGCCGCCCGGGAGGACCGTGTCGACGTCCGAGGTGGTCAGCAGCAGCACCGGAGCCGCGTCGGACAGCATGAAGGCGATCCGCTCCGCCGGCAGGGACGGGTCGACCGGCAGGTAGGCCGCGCCCGACTTCAGCACGGCGAGCAGCGCCACCACCAGCTCGGTGGACCGGTGCAGCGCGACCGCGACGATCTCCTCCGGGCGCGCACCCCGCGCCCGCAGCACGGCGGCCAGCTCCTCCGCCCGTGCGTCGAGTTCGGCGTAGGTCAGGCGTTCGCCCGTGAACACGGTCGCCACGGCGTCCGGGGTGCGGGCGGCCTGCCGCGCGAACAGCTCCACGAGCGTGGTGTGCGGCACCGGTACGGCCGTGTCGTTCCACTCGGCGAGCAGCCGGTGCTGCCCGCCGGAGACGACGTCCACCTCGCCGACCGGCGTGCCGGGTTCCTCGGCCAGCGCCGTCAGCAGCTGCTCCAGTCCTTCCGCGACGCTCCGTGCGGCGCGGGCGTCGAGGACGTCCGGCCGGTGGTCGAGGTGCAGCCGCAGCCGCTCACCGGGCAGGGCGAGGAGGTTGACGGTGTAGTGCGTCGCGTCGGTGCCGTCCACGGCGGCGAGCCGCACCGGGCCCGCGAGGTCGCGCATCCCCGCCAGGTCCAGGGGGTAGTTCTCGACGACGACCGCCGTGTCGAACAGGGTGCCGAGCCCTGCCGCGTGCTGGATGTCCGCCAGCCCCAGGTGCTGGTGGTCCATCAGCGGCGCCTGCTCGTCCTGGAAGCGGATCAGGGCGTCGAGCAGGGTCTCCTCGTCCCGTACCCGGAAACGCACCGGCAGGGTGTTGATCAGCAGCCCCACCATGCTCTCGATCCCCGCGACCGGCGCGGTGCGCCCCGAGACCGTGCCCCCGAAGACCACGTCCGTACGGGCCGTCAGACGGCCCAGCAGAATCGCCCACAGGCCCTGGACGACGGTGTTGAGGGTGATGCCCGCGGAACGGGCCCGTGCGGTGAGCCGGGCCGTCGTCTCCGCGGACAGCTCCACCGTGGTCCGCTCCGGCAACGCGCCGAGGGTGTTCGGGTCCGCCGAGCCCAGCAGCACGGGCTCGTCCAGGCCGGCCAGTGCCTCGCGCCAGGCCGCCGTCGCCGCGTCCCGGTCCTGGCCGGCCAGCCACGCCAGGTGGTCGCGGTAGGGCACGGCCGGCGCGGGAACAGCACGCGGTGCGGCCCCGCTCGACTCGGCGTAGGACGTGAGCAGTTCGCGCAGCAGGACGGCGGAGGACCAGCCGTCCCACAGGATGTGGTGGTTCGTCATCACCAGCCGGTGCCGGTCGGCGTCGGTGCGGACCAGGGTGAAGCGCACCAGAGGCGGTCGCTCCAGGTCGAAGCGCCGGGCCCGGTCGTCGGCGAGCAGCCGCACGAAGGCGGCGTGACGTTCCCGCGCCGGGCGCCCGGTGAGGTCCACCGCGGTCCACGGGGCCTTGGCGGCACCGGTCACCACCTGCACGGGCCGGTCGAGCCCCCGGTCGGTGAAGGCCGCCCGCAGCGCGTCGTGCCGCTCCAGCAGGGCGTCGCACGCCCGCCGCAGGGCGTCCGCGTCGAGCGGGCCGTCCAGGGTGAGGACGATCTGCCCGGTGTAGGCGTCCGTGCCCGTCGCGTCGAAGGCCGCATGGAAGAACAGGCCCTCCTGCAGGGGCGACAGGGGCAGGACGTCGGTCAGGCCCGGGTGGTGTCCGGCGAGACGGGCCACGTCCGCGCGGGACAGGCCCGCCGGCGCGAGGTCGGTGCGGGCGGGAACGGCCGCCCGCACCCGGGAGCCGGCCAGCAGGCGCAACGCCTCGAGCCAGGCGTCGGCCAGCGCGTCGGCCTCGCGCTGCGCCAGCAGTCCCTCCGGCCAGGTCAGCACGGCGGTGAGCACCGGACCGGCATGCTCCTCCACGGCCAGCGCGTCGATCTGGAGGCAGTGCTCGACGGGCATGGCCGGGTCGGCGTGGGCGCCCAGTCCGCCGGTGCCGGGCGCCGGGGTCCAGGGTGCGTCGCCCGCGCCGTCGAACCGGCCCAGATAGTTGAACAGCACGCGGGGCTGGGGGAGTCCGGCCAGCTCGCCGGCGGTCGCCGGGTTCAGGCGGCTCAGCAGGCCGTATCCGGTGCCGTGGCCGGGGACCACGGCGAGGCAGCCGTGCACCCGCTCCGCCAGTGCCGCCAGCGCGTCGCCGTCGCCCTCCCATGCCGCGGCCACGTCGAGGCCGCGCAGGTCCAGCCGCACCGGGTACTGGGTGGTGAACCAGCCCACCGTGCGCGACAGGTCGTGCCGTCCCGTGCGGTCGGTCCGGCCGTGGCCCTCCAGGTCCAGCAGCAGGGAACCGGGACCGCGGGGTGCGATGACGCGCGGGTGGTGGGCGGCCAGCGCGAGCGCGGTGAGCAGCACCTCGGCGGGACCGGTGCCCAGGGCCGCCGGCACCGATGTCAGCAACGGTCCGGCGCACTGCGCCGGAAGGGTCAGCGTGCGGCTGCGGGTGGTGCCGACGGTGTCACGCACCGGGTCCGGCACACGGTCCCAGGGCGCGGGTGTCCCCTCGTCCGCGGGCAGGGCGGCGTCCTCGGACGGCGTGAGGCCGACGCGGCTCGCGGCGCGGCCGCCGCCCCGCGCCGTGACGTCGTCCTCGGGTGCCAGGGTCCGGCGCCAGTGGGGCAGTTCGGCCAGCACCTCCGGAGACGCGGCCAGCTCCTGGAGATGGGCGGCCCAGGCACGGAACGGCGTCCCCGGGTCGTCCGCGGACCGCACCGGGGCCGTGTCGCCGTCCGCCATGTCCCAGGCGGAGGCGAGGTCCTCGAGCAGGATGCGCCAGGACACGCCGTCCACGGCCAGGTGGTGGACGCACAGCAGCAGCCGGTCCGGCAGCCCGCCAGGCCCTTCCCACCGCACGGCCCGCACCAGCACTCCGCGCCACGGGTCCAGCTCCGCCGCCGCCTCGTCGGCGGCGGTCCGCGCGTCACACGGTCCGGTGGCCCGGCGCAGCACCCCGGCGGCGTCGACCGAACCCGGTGCGCCGATCACCAGCGCGGGCCGGCCGTCGGCGCCCTCGGCCAGCCGTATCCGCAGCGCCGCGTGGCGGTCGAGGACCGTCTGGAGGGTGCGGACCAGCCGGGCGTCGTCCGCGCCGGCGGGCAGGGTGAGGGTCATCGACTGGCTGAACCGGCCGACCGGCCCCGGCCCGTCGAGCAGCCACCGCATCACGGGCGTCGCCGCCGACTCCCCGCAGGCCTCGGCCGGCCCGGCCGGCTCCGGTAGCGCGGCCGGTGCGCCGGCGGTGGCGAGGGCCGCCGGGGTCTTGTGCGTGAAGACGTCACCCAGGGTGAAGGCGAACCCCTTCCCCCGGGCGCGGCTGACCAGGGTGAGGGCGGCGATGCTGTCACCGCCGAGGGAGAAGAAGTTGTCGTCCGGCGCGACCGGACGGCCCAGCACCTGGGCGAACAGCCCGCACAGCGTCCCCACGGGGCCGACGGCCTCCCGTACCGGACCCTCCGTTCCCGCCTCCGGCGCGGGTTCCGGCGTGGGCAGCGCCCGGCGGTCGACCTTCCCGCCTGCGGTCAGGGGCAGGGAGTCCAGGGTGACGAAGGTGTGCGGCACCATGTAGGGCGGCAGCAACCGCGCGAGGTGGGCGGTGAGGTCCGCGGCGGCGACCGTACCGCCGGGCTGCGGAGCGACGAAGGCGACCAGACGGCGCCCGCCGCCCGGTGCGGGCCGCACGTCGACGACCGTCTGGCGCACCGAGGGATGCCGGCCCAGCACGGCCTCGATCTCGCCGAGCTCCACGCGGTAGCCGTTCACCTTGACCTGCTGGTCGATCCGGCCCAGGTACTCCAGGACGCCGTCCTGCGACCAGCGCACCAGGTCGCCCGTGCGGTACATCCTCGCCCCGGGAACGCCCGAGAACGGGTCGGGTACGAAACTCCCGGCGGTCGGGCCCGGCCGTCCGGCGTACCCGTGCGCCAGCCCGGTGCCCGCCACGCACAGTTCGCCCGCCGCGCCGGGCGGCAGCAGCCGCAACCGGGAGTCCACCACGTAGGCGCGGTGGTTGGGCATCGGCCGTCCGATCGGCGGCACCCGGCCGTCCGGGGCGGATGCGCACCGGTGCACCGTCACCTCGACGGTGGCCTCGGTCGGGCCGTAGCAGTTCCACACCTCACGGCCGCCGGCCGCCCAGCGCGCCACCGCGTCGGCCGAGGGTGCCTCACCGCCGGTGGACAGGAAACGCAGCGCGGGCACCGCGCCGGGATCCAGCAGCGGAAGCAGCGCGGGCGGCAGATCGGCGACGGTCACCGCCTGGCGGACCATCAGCGACTGCAGCCGGTCGAGGTCCGTGCGCTCCTCGTCGGCGGCCAGCACGAGGGCGCCGCCGCTCAGCAGCGCACCGAACACGTCCAGCACGGACACGTCGAAGGACAACGACGCGAACCCCAGGAACCGCTCGCCCGCGCCCTGCCCGAGCCGCACGCCGGCCAAGGCCAGATGGGCGTGCACGGAGTCCACCGCGGCCGCATGGGGCACGACGACCCCCTTCGGCTCGCCGGTGCTGCCCGAGGTGAACAGCAGATACGCGGCGGCCGCCGCCGGCAGCGGGGTCCTGTCCGGCCCCTCAGAGGCGTCGGCGTACGGCGCCGCTGGCCCGTACACCGGCACCGGCACCACCGCGGTGTGCTCCGGTAGCGACCCGGTGGCGTCCGCACCGGCCACGACCGCGCGGATCCCGGCCCGCTCCACCACGTACGCCACGCGGGCCGCGGGCAGCGCGGGGTCCAGGGGCACATAGCAGCCGCCCGCCTTGAGGACGCCGAGCAGCGCCGCGACCATCGCGGGCGAGCGGCCCACCCGTACACCGACCGGGCGGCCCGGCTCCGTCACCGGCCGCAGCCGCCGCGCCACGGCCTCGGCCCACGCGTCCAGAGCGTCGTACGTCACCTCCTCGCCGTCGCAGACGACGGCGACGGCGTCCGGGGTGCGCGCGGCCTGTTCCTCGAACAGCTCGTGCAGACAGCGGTGCGCGGGCACCTCGGCCGTCCCGCCGTCCGCGAACGCGGAGAGGCGCCGCTCGTCGTCGGGCGTGAGCAGCTCCAGCGCGTCGACGCGGGCCTGCGGCCCCGCCGCGGCGAGGGCGGCGAGGAACCGGGTGAACCGGGCCCGGTGCCGGTGGGCCTCCGCCTCGTCCACCTCGGTGGCGTCCCCCTCGACCTGGACGGTGAGCGGGCTGTCGCCGCCGCGGTCGTAGACGTTGACGGTGAGGTGGTCCACAGGGCCGACCGAGAGGTTGTGCGCGATGGCCGGGGCCCCGGCGAAGTCCACTCCGTAGTCGAAGGACATCAGGTTGACCGTGGCGTCCCACAGCCGCCCCCCGGCGTGCACCTCCTCGAAGCGGTACCGCTGGTGCCGCAGCACCTCCTTGATGCCGGCCGAGGTACGGCGCACCAGGTCGTCCAGGGTCATCGTCCCGGTCACGGACAGGCGCAAGGGCAGCACCCGCGAGAACATGCCGGGGGTCCGGCGGGCCGCGGCCGTCGCGCGCCCGGTGACCGGCAGGCCGAGCACGACGTCCTCGGTGCCGTTCACCCGGTGCAGATAGGCGGCGGCCGCCGCCATGACCAGTGCCGACCAGCGCGTCCCGTACGTCCGCGCGGCCTCGCGCAGCAGCCGCGCGTCGCTGGCGGGCAGGTCGCCCCGCACCCGTACGACCGTGCTCGTCGGTGCGGCCGGGCCGCCCTCGGCGGGCCGTCCCGCGAAACCGGCCGGCTCGGGCGCGTCCGCGAGCGCGTCCTGCCAGAAGGCCCGGTCGGCCTGCCAGGCATCGGAGGCGCGGTACGCCTCCTCCTCCGCCACGATGTCCCGCCAGGGCGCGGCGTCCGACGGCGGCGCGGACTCCCCGGCGACCAGCGCCGAGTAGTGCGCGGCGACCCTGCGCGCGAGGAGCAGTCCGCTCACGCCGTCGGCGACGATGTGGTGATAGCCCTGCATCCAGCAGAAGGACGCGGGCCCGGTGCGCACCAGCAGCTGCCGGTGCACGTCACCGGTGGCCGGGTCCATGGGCCGTTCCAGCTCGGCCCGCATGCGCGTCTCGGCGGCGGCGAGGGGGTCGGGCGCACCGCTGACATCGAGGGTCTCCAGCACGAACGGCGCCCGGGCGGCGGGCCACTGGCGCGCCCTTCCGTCCGCCTCCCCGAAGCGCATCCCGAGCGCCTCGGTCTCCGCCAGCATCCGGCGCAGCGCCTCCTGGAAGAGCCCGGAGTCGACGGCCCCGTGGATCTCGAGGTATTCGCCGATGGCGAAGTCACGGCGCAGGGGATCCAGTTGCTGCGCGAACCAGACACCGGCCTGCGCCGAGGTGAGGGGCAGCGACCCGTGGTCATCAGTGGACATGCGGCAGGCTCTCCTCGGTTTCGTACGACGACGACGCGAGGACCACCTTCCGTGACGATCAACTGCCCCGAAAGTCCCAAGAAATAGCCTCTTGACAGGCCCGCGGGAGGTCACGGCGGTTCCCGGTCACGCGAATCCGTGACACGGCGTCAACGGCGCCCGCGAAGGTGATGTGAGGGCGCGGCACGGGGAGTTCGGCAAGCGGCCGCGGCCTCGCGGTCCTGCGATCGGTCGTCCCTCACGGCCACCGCGAGGTCGACCGCCACGTGTCCTGGAACGGCGGCGACAGCGCCGGGCCTTCCCGCAGCGCCGTGGTCGCCGCCCGTGCCCACCTGGTCGCCGAACCGGAGAAGGAGCAGGCGGCCAGCCGTCTCACTACCAGCCGCGGTTCACCACAGGCGGGCCGGTCACCGGCACCGCGGAAGACCTGCAGGCGGCCGAGGAACTGCTGCGCGCCGCGTTCCCGCCGCTGCCGGGAGACGGCGCCGGCGGGCCGGCCATCCGGTCCGCGGCGGTGGAGCGGCAGCGCCTCGCTGCGAAATCCGACAGCGGACCGGCCGACTGAAAACATGCTGCGCACCGGCGGCGACCGGGAGTACCTGAGCTCCCCGGCCGTACGGGAATCCGGTGAGCGCACCGGTCGCTACGGGCGCGGTACCGGCACGCTGTTCCTCGGCGCCGACGGGGAGTCCCGCATCAGCGCCGAGGAACTGGCGGTGGCGGTGCTGGACGTGTTGCGGACCGGCCACCGACCGGCACTTCACCGTCGTCCATGCCACCGGATGAGCTAGTCGACGTTCACCGGACCGTTGTCCGACGGCCGCTCCTTGCCCGAGCGCAGCTGCAGCAGCCCCTGGGAGCCGGTGTTGCTGTCCGCCTTGGTGTTCTTGTCCTGGCCGCTCATGTTCTGCCGCACCGAGTCGAGGATCGTCAGGCCCTGGGACACCAGGCCGGCGGCGATCTCGCCGAGGCCGTCCGCGCCGTTCAGGACGTTGACCTGGGCGCCCGCGAGGCCGCCCGCCGCCTCCTTCACGATCTGCGGCAGCTGGTCGATCAGCATCCGGTCCAGCGCCACCCGGTCGTACGAGGCCGCCGCCTCCGCCTGGATCTTCATGCGCTGAGCCTCGGCGGCCGCGAGGATCCGCACCCGCTCGGCCTCGGCCTCGGCCGGCTTGACGACCTCGGCGACCAGCTGCTGCTGACGCAGCTCCGCCTGGCGCTCGGCCAGTTCCGTCTGGGCGGCCAGCACCTCCTGCTGGGCGTGGGCCTGGGCCAGCGGCCCCGCCTGTGCGGCCTCCGCCTGGGCGCGGTCCACCTCGGCCGAGTACTCAGCCTTGACGATCGCGGTCTGTCGGGCGTACTCGGCCTGCTTCCGGGCCGCCGCCTGCTCCGCTTCGACTGCGGCCTGGGTGGCCTGGGCCTGGGCGATCTGGGCCTGCCGCTGGATCGCCGCCTTGTGCGGGGCCGACATCGCGTCGATGTAACCGGTGTCGCCGTCGTCGATCGACTGGATCTGCAGGGAGTCGACGATCAGGCCGATCGTCGCCATCTCCGTCTTGGAGGTGTCCAGCACCTCGGCGGCGAGCTTCTGGCGCTCGGTGACGATCTCCTCGACCGTCATGGAGCCGATGATGGCGCGCAGGTGCCCGGCGAAGATCCGGCCGGTGAGCACCGACATCTGCTCCTGGTCGGAGAGGAACCGCTGACCGGCGTTGATGATGCTCTCGGGGTCGTTGCCGACCTTGAAGGCGATGACCGCGCGGACGTGCAGGGAGATGCCCTGCTTGGTCACACAGGTCTCGGTGACCTCGGACTCGCACATCGACAAGGTGAGGAAGCGGACCTTGCGAAAGACCGGGAGCACGAACTTCCCGTGCCCCGTGACCACTCGGAACGGCGCGCCCCCCAGTCCCCGCCGGCCCCCCGAGATCAACATCGCCTCGTCGGGAGCGGGAACGCGGTATCCGAACATGCTGTACTCCTCAGCTTGCGCCGGCGGCCTCTCCGCCCAGCGCTTCCAATGGATCCACCCACTCGATGACGCCGACCTTCCGGCATCCCCGCGATTCGATCACGAGGACCGTCGCGCCCGCGGGCAGGGGGTCCTCGGACCAGGCCAGAAAGGTCTCGGAGCCGCCTCGGACCCGCACCAGTACCTCTCCGGGGCCCGCGGATCCCCGCGTCCCGATGAGCACCTTTCCCGTGCAGCCGATCACGGCGTCGTCCTGCGGCATCACCGGCCGTCCTCCTCGTCCAGACCTCAGAATTCAGACGATAGACCCAGCGGAGCCGCGACCCAACGGGTGGGCGGGCGTGAGGCGTTCCCGTCCCCGCCAGGCGCAAGTCAGGCCGGGCGCTACGCACGCAAAGGTCGCCCGACGCGTGTCCAGTGCTGTGACCGCGAAGGTTCACCGGGTTCACCGGCCGCCGCGACCGCTGGACTGGTTGGATTACGGCCGACAATGAGGTGTTCGGTCCGGGGGCGTGCAAGGTTCCCCCGCGATCCTGCGTCGGGAGGGCACATGCAGCGCGGCGAGGTCTGGTTGGCGGACTTTGACGAGCGGCGGCCGGTAGTACTGCTGTCAGGAGACGAAGCGTCCGGGTTCCTGGCGATGCAGGTCGTCGCTCCCGCGGGGACGGAGATCAGCGGTGTGGCCGTCGAGGTGGCCGTGGGGGCGTCCGATGGGCTGCCTCTCGAGGGCGTCCTCCGAGTGGCGCTGCCACGTCCCGGTCTCGTCCCGTGCACTTGGCTGGTCACGCTGGCCCGGGAAGATCTGACCGAGCAGGTGGGAGTCTTGTCGTCAGCGAAGCTCGGCGAGATCGAGGATGCCCTCCGTGCCGGTGGACTCGAGCAGGTCTCACTTTCCGGAGGCCGGGGGAGGAGCGGACCCCTCTGACAGCCGTAGGCGTGGTTGTTCCGGGGTGGCTGCGCCCGCTGGAACTGCCCCGTGTGCATCTCCGCAGCCGCACGCCTGGCACCTCGTCAGGCTGCCACCGGCAGGGCCGCCCTGCCGCTGCTGTGGTCGAGGGGCGCCGGTATACGCATGAGGCTCCGCGTCACGTGCTGAACGTCCCGCGCTGAACGTCTCGTGCACCTGCGGCAGG
The DNA here is from genome assembly GCF_000444875.1 of Streptomyces collinus Tu 365. Classification (NCBI taxonomy): domain Bacteria; kingdom Bacillati; phylum Actinomycetota; class Actinomycetes; order Kitasatosporales; family Streptomycetaceae; genus Streptomyces; species Streptomyces collinus. The sequence goes on from NC_021985.1 coordinate 7,915,013, forward strand.
CTGCGCGCGGATCGCCTGAAGGGTGATGTCGCCGGAGGCGGCCAGGCCACCGGAGAGCCGGTCGGAGTCCGGACGCCCCGGGACTGGATACGGAGGCAGGTTGGCCGGGCGCGCGGAGGAAGAGCCACCGGTTTTCGACGTGTACCGGAACCAGCCCGCGAGGACCAGCGGCAGGACGAAATAGCCGAAGCGGGTCGCCGGGATCAGGCAGATGGCGAGCCCCAGGCCGACCGCCAGCCGGTCCGCCGCCGCACGGACCGTACGGGGCGGCCGTATCAGCAGCGACAACGTCACCCCCAGCGCGGCGGCCACCAGCGCGGCCGTCGCGAGAGCGGCGCCACCCGGCACGTACACGGCCAGCAGACGGCCCGGCAGTGGGCTGGCCGCCGGCGAGCGGACCCCGCCCGCACCGAGCGGGAAGAGCACCACGTGCTCGGCGAAGGCGTGCGGGTCGGCGAGAGCGACGGGCACGACGGCCGTGGCCGCCACCGACAGCGCGGCCAGAGCCGCCCGCAACGCCGTGCGGCGGCCCGCCGTGACCGCCAGCAGGACCAGCGCCACCGGCAGCAGCGGCCACGCCGTCCACTTCAGCGCGGCCGCCACGCCCATCGCCACGCCGGCCGCCGTGCCCGAGCCGCCACGGCCGGCCAGCGCCAGACTCAGGCACATCAGCCCCACCACCGGCAGGTCCACCCCGCCGACGGCCAGCGGCAGCGCCACGGCGGGGAAGGCGGCGAGCAGCGACACCGCGCCCGCCGGCGTCGGGCCGAGCCCCCCGGCGGGGCGCCGCGCGGCGAAGAACATGCAGACCAGGAAGGTGAGGCAGAACCAGACGCGGGCGTCGGTGAGCGGACCGTCGCCGAACAGAGCGCGGGGGACGCCGAAGAGGGCCATCCCCGGGAGATACGGGTTGTAGTCCACGGTGTGGGCCGGATGCGGCAGATAGGGGCTGCCGGTGTGCAGCAACAGCGCCCCCGAGCGCTCGACGACCCCGACCTCCGATTGGGCCGCACCCGAGACGACCAGCACCACCAGCGGCACCACGACCGCCCCGAGGAGCGCGGCCGTCACCGCGGCCCGTTTCCCGGTGCGCGAGTCGCGCAGGGCGAGCAGCGCCGCCGTGCCGTATCCGGCCGCCGCGCAGGCACCCCAGACCCGGTGCGGGCCGAGCCCCGTCGTCATCGCCAGGATCACCGCGAAGACCGTGCATCCGAGCCAGTGGGCCGGAGCCCGGCGCGCGAGGGAGAAGCGCCGTCGCCCGGGCCGTGCGGGCGGGGAGGCCTGCCCGAGGTGTCCCACCCCCGTGAGGACACCTCGGGCAGTGCGTGAGGGCGGTGTCGCCGCCCCCTTCGTGAGGGTCATGTCGTCTCTCGTTGCGTCTGTGCGCAGGGACCGCGCGCTGCGGTACCGGCCCCTGGAACGAGGCCCGTGACCACCACTCCAGCGCTCGGCACGTTGTTCAGCAGCCACCGCACGCCACGGTGAACAAAACAAAGTGCCTGGTGGCGGGCGCTGCGGAACCTTGCGGGAGGAGCGGAGGGTTCCTTAGGGTGTCGGCGGCGGACACGCGTCCACGACAGGGAGGCGCGAGCGGACACGGGGAGACGGAGCACACATGGGCCGCCGGGAGACTCCGGTCGATCCGGCCGCCGGGCCGGTGCCGAAGTTCGCGTACGCCCTGCGCAAGCTCCGCCAGGAGGCCGGCGGCCCCACCTACCGCGAACTCGCCCGCCGGGCGCACTTCTCCGTGACCGCGCTCTCCCAGGCCGCGGCCGGCGAGCACCTGCCCTCGCTCCAGGTCACCCTGGCCTACGCCACGGCCTGCGGGGGCGACCCGGGGGAGTGGGAGCGCCGCTGGCAGGAGGCCGACCGGGAGGTCCGCGAGGCGGCCGCCGGCCGGGACGACGACACGGAGCCGCCCTACCAGGGACTCGCCCGCTTCGAACCCGACGACCACGACCGGTACTTCGGCCGCGACCGTCTTGTCACGGCCCTGCGGCAGCAGGTCCGCGACCGGCGCTTCACCGCGGTCTTCGGCCCCTCCGGCAGCGGCAAGTCCTCGCTCCTGCGGGCCGGACTCATCCCGGCCCTGCGTGCCGAGCGCGAACTGGCCGCGATCCGCGTTCTCACTCCGGGCCCGCATCCGGCCCGCACCCACACGGGCGCGCTTCGACCGGCGGCGACGGGCGAAACCCTCGTCGTCGTCGACCAGTTCGAGGAGGTCTTCACCCTCTGCCGGGATCCGGACGAACGCCGGGCGTTCCTCGACCTGCTGCTCGCCGCCCGGCGGCCGGAGAGCAGGCTGCGGGTCGTCATCGCCGTACGGGCGGACTTCTACGGCCGCTGCGCCGAACACCGGGGTCTGGCCGAGGCGTTGGGGGAGACGGGCCTGCTGGTCGGCCCGATGGACCCGGCCGAGCTGCGTGAGGTGATCGTCAAGCCCGCCCAGAGCGCCGGACACATCGTCGAACGGACCCTGACCGCCCGCCTGGTCGACGAGATGGCCGACGAGCCCGGCGGACTCCCGCTGCTGTCGCACGTCCTGCGCGAGACCTGGCGCCGCCGCCGCGGCCGCGCACTCACCGAGGAGGCGTACGAGGCCGCGGGCGGTGTCCACGGGGCCATCGCCCAGAGCGCCGAGGAGGTCTGGGCGGACCTGTCCCCCGAACACGCGGAACTCGCCCGCCTCGTCCTGCTGCGACTCATCACCCCGGGTGAGGGATCCCAGGACACCCGCCGCCCGGTCGACCGCGCCGAACTCGACTTCACCGGCCCGCCGAGCCCCGCCGCCACCGCCCCGTCAGCAGGACCGCCGGCCCCCGCCGACGTCTCCCTCGTCCTCGATCGTCTGGCGCGGGCCCGGCTCGTGACGCTCGACCACGGCACCGTGGACCTCGCCCACGAGGCGCTGATCACCGGCTGGCCCCGGCTGTCCGGCTGGATCGACGAGGAACGCGACCATCTGCGGGTGCACCGACGGCTGACCGAGGCGGCCCGCACCTGGGAGGAGCTCGGCCGTGATCCGGGTGCCCTGTACCGCGGCACACGGCTGGCCACGGCGCAGGAACAACTGGCCGGAGCGGCGCTCACCCAGCAGGAGCGGGTGTTCCTGACGGCCAGTGGTGCCGCGCGCCTCAGCGAGCGCCGCAGGCGCCGCGGACTCGTCGGCGCCCTCGCCACGCTTCTCGTGCTCGCACTCGTCGCCGGAGCCGCCGCCTGGCAGCAGAACCGCACCAGCGACCGCCGCCGAGTGGAGGCCGAAGCCCGTCGGGTCGCCGCCGTCGCGGACGGCATGCGGTTCTCCGATCCGCGCACCGCGATGCGGCTCAGCGTCGCCGCCGCGCGGCTGGCCGACACGACGGAGACCCGGTCGACGCTGATCGGGGCGATGGCCCAGCGGGACGAGGACGTGTTCCCGGTGCCGGGCGCGGACGCCGGTTTCGACGGCTCGGGCAACAACGTGCACCGGCTGACGGCGGACGGCAGGTCCGTGGTGTCCGTGACGGCGGACCGGGTCCGGATCTGGGACCTGCGCACGCGTCGGCTCACGCTGTCCGCGCGGGGCCCCGGCAAGCTGATGGACGGCGTCCCGGCCGCCGTGGGCCCGGACGGCCGCACCCTCGCGCTGCTGGCGGGAGACCGCATCGAGCTGTGGGACGTACGGTCCGGGCGGGTCACCAGGACGCTCCCCGGAGTGGATGCGATGGAGACCCCGTTCGACTTCAGCGGGCGCGCTCTGGTCGCCGTCGACTGGGACGACGGCGGTGTGCACGCCTACGACCCGCGCAGCGGCCGCCCGACGCTGCGGATTCCCGCACCGGACGGGGGCGTCGACGGCCTCGCCGCCAGCCCCGACGGGCGGTGGCTCGCCCTGTGCACGGGCGCTCACGCGGTGAAGCTCTGGGATCTCGCGCACCTGCGGAAGGTCTCGGCGCCGTGGACGGCGAAGGCGCGGGCCGCCCAATGCCGCGACCACGCCCTGGCGTTCACCCCCGACAGCCGCACGCTCACCGTCGCCGGCGACGACGGGATCCACGGATGGGATCTGCGCACCGGCCGCGCAACCCCGTCCTACAAGGGTGAGGGACTGACCCAGGTGTGGCCGGGCGGCACCTTCCTCGTGGGCACCGGACCCCACCGGCTCGTGGTGGCGCGGGCGGACCGCCCGCAGGTGCCCGTGCTGAGCCGGCGGATCGCGGACGAGTGGGCCGACGTCGCCTACGACCGTGCCGCGGGGGTGGTGCGCTATCTCGGCGGCTCGGCGACCGTCGTCCGCTCACTGGCCCTCGGCGCCGCCGCGACGGCTCGCCGGCGGCAGCCCGCGGCGTACCGCGCGGAACTCTCCGACGACGGCCGCGTCCTGGCCCGCACTGTGGAGACGGGCGGCAAGCGGCGGGTGCAGGTGCTCGACACCCGAGGGGGAGGGGTGGTCTTCGAACCGCCGGCGCGGCCGTGTCCCGGCACGGACTCCTGCGCCGACCTCATGGCGCTCAGCGGCGACGGCAGATATCTGGCGACCGGCCCGAACCCTTACCACTCCGAGGACAGGACGCGGCCGGACCGGGCCCGGATCACGGTCTGGGACCTCAAGACCCGTCGCGCACGCGCCGCCGTGGTCATCGGCGCCGCCGAAGACAGGCACCTCGCGGCGGACGGTCTCGCCCTCGACACCCATGGCCGCACCCTGCTGGTCTACCGGTCCCTGGAACGGCCCTCCGTGGAGGTGTGGGACGTGCGTCGGGACAAGCGGGTGAAGACCGTGCGCAGTGTCCGTCCCAGTGACGTCGTCACCTCCGCCTCGCAGGGCGTGGGCCTCGCCCTGCGGTACGACGGGGCCGCCCTGGTCACCCAGGAGGGCCTGGTCGCCGACCTGCGCGCCAGGCGCATGGAGCCGCGCGTGCTCGGCGAGGACCTGATCACCACCGCAGCCTTCGGCCCCGACGGCTCACGGCTGGCCGTGGGAGACGTCCTGGGCCGGGTCACCCTCTGGGACGGTACCGCGCGGGTGCGCCTCGGTGTGCTGGACGGCACCACGTCCGACCCGACCACGGACACCACCGGCGGGGTGACCGCGCTCGCCTTCTCCCACGACGGGCGTACGCTCGCCGTCGCCGGTTCGGCGGGCGGTCTCCAGTTGTGGGACCTGGCGTCCCAACGGCTCCTGGGGACCACCCTGCCCACCCCGGGCGACGAGATACACGCCCTCGCGTTCGGCGCCGACGGGTCGCTCCACGCCTCCGGCACCCACGTCCCCGAACAGCTGTACGACCTGAACCCGCACCATCTGCTCACCGAGGTCTGCGAGCGCGCCGGTTCGGGGCTGTCCGAGTCCGCCTGGAAGACGTATCTCCCGGATCTCCCCTACCGGCGCACCTGCTGAGGGGTTGGCCTTGGGTCAGGAGCGTGGCCTCGGGGCAGGAACGCAGACGCTGGACCACGCACCGAAGCCGCGGGACTGTCGGAGTGGGAATCGCGTGGTCAGGCGCTCCGGGGGTAAAGGATCTACCAGGAGATCCCGGAAGGGCCGTCGGCTGGAAGGGCTGTCACGTGGAACGCGCCGACTGGCTGCTCACCCCCGCTCAGCGCGGGAATCCCGCGTCGCGGGTGGACCGCCGTCATGCCGACGGTGCGGCGTGGTCCACGGGCAACGACGTCCGCCCCCTGGTACACGGGGCGGTGTACTTCGCCGAGCTGCTCGCGGCCGTGCGGGCGCAGCGGGCCGGTGACATCTTGATGTTCACGGACTGGCGGGGTGACCCCGACGAGCTGCTGGACGGTCCAAACAGCGCTATCGGCGACGTGTTGCGCGACGCCGCACGCAGGGGTGTCGTCGTGAAGGGGCTGGTGTGGCGCTCGCACCTGGATCGTTTCCAGTTCAGCGAACAGGAGAACTATCACCTGGGGGAGGAGATCGAGGAGGCGGGAGGGGAGTGCCTGCTCGACATGCGCGTGCGGCCGGGCGGCTCGCACCATCAGAAGTTCGTGGTGCTGCGCCACCCGGGTCGGCCCGAGCGGGACGTCGCCTTCGTCGGCGGGATCGATCTGTGCCACAGCCGTCGGGACGACGCCGCCCATCAAGGTGACCCGCAGGCACAACGCATCGCCAACGCCTACGGTTCCCGTCCGCCCTGGCATGACGTCCAGCTGGCGGTGCGGGGGCCCGCCGTGGGCGATGTCGAGGCCACGTTCCGTGAGCGGTGGACGGACCCGGCTCCGCTCAGTCGCAGCCCGCGCAGCCGGCTGCGGGCGGCACTCCGGGGCGAGGACACTCAGGCGGATCCGCTCCCCGAACAGCAACCCGATCCGGGCCCCCGCGGTTCCCACACGGTCCAGGTCCTGCGCACCTACCCGAACCGCCTCAGGGGCTATCCGTTCGCTCCCGACGGTGAACGCAGCATCGCCCGCGCCTACATGAAGGCTCTGCGGCGGGCACGCCGGCTGATCTACCTGGAGGACCAGTACTTGTGGTCAGAGAGTGCCTGCCGGCCGTTCGCTCAGGCTCTCGCAGATCATCCGGGCCTGCGGATGATCGCCGTCCTGCCGCCACTTCCGGACCAAGAAGGGCGGATCAGCACACCGATGAATCTGCTGGGCCGGATCCGCGCCCTGGAAGTCCTGCGCCGGGGCGGCGGTGACCGAGTGGCCGTCTACAGCCTGGAGAACCACGCCGGGACGCCCGTGTACGTCCATGCGAAGGTCTGTGTCATCGACGATGTCTGGGCCTCGGTCGGTTCCGACAACGTCAACCGGCGCTCCTGGACCCACGATTCGGAACTCAGCTGCGCTGTCCTCGACGAGACCCGTGATCCCCGTGAACCGATGGACCCCGGCGGCCTGGGTGACGGCGCCCGTGTCTTCGCGCGCGAGCTGCGGTTGTCGTTGAATCTCGAACACCTCGACCGCGACGGGGACGGGGAAGCGGCTGCTCTCTGCGACCCGGGCCGCGCCTTTGCGGCCTACGCCGACTCGGCCGCCGCTCTGGACGCGTGGCACGACGGCGGCCGTCACGGTCCACGACCGCCGGGAAGGCTGCGCACCTATCACCCGCCGCGTCTGTCCCGCGTCACACGGGCCCTGACCGAACCGCTCTACCGGGTCGTCGCCGACCCCGACGGCCGCCCGCGCTCCCTGCGTCGGCAGGATGCCTACTGACCGTGTCCCGGAGGTTGACCAGGCAGAACAGCCGGGCATACCCCAGCCCAGAACCCCTGGCGGCGCAAGTAGTCAGAGTCGTGGCTTGCTGCCGTGCTGGGGCGGCCGGAAGAGGGCGAAGGTGCGTGAGGGGCGGGGCCGGGGGAACGCTGCATGGCGCGCAGCCTGTGAATGTGCCCCGTGTATCGCGGAATTAACTCCCACTTTGTGGGCTTGTGGGCGACAGGTGAGGGCATTCGGTGGCCAGGAGGTTGATAGCTATGGTTCCCCTGCTTCTGGTTCTTCTGCTGGCTCTGATCCTCTTCGGTGCGGGTTTCGCGTTGAAGGCGCTGTGGTGGATCGCGGTGATCGTGCTGGTCGTGTGGCTGCTGGGCTTCGTCGTCCGCACCGCGGACAGTGGCGGCCGCAAGGGCCGTTGGTACCGCTGGTAGACGACAGACGCCACGTGCGAGGTGAGTGGGGCCCGGCCTGATACGGCCGGGCCCCACTCGCATGACAAGCCCTGCTGTGCGGGCGGTTGGGAGGGATCGGGCGTATCGGGCGCATCGCGGGGTACGTGAGTGATGCACCGGCCCCGCAGGCCCAGCAGTGGAACCCTGCTCCTCCTGCCTGCGGGGCCGCTGCGCACGCCAAGGCGGCACGGATGCCGCCGAGTGCTTCGACGGTGCCCCTCAGGCCCGGAACGGGTGGCGTAAGCGAGAAGCTGGGGGTCGGCGGCTGTGTTCGGCGTCTCGAGGTCTTCGGCGTACAGGGTGAGGCCGTTGAAGCTGCTGGTGAACTCCACGACTGAGCCGAACACGGCGTGGTGGGCGCTCGGTTCTGCAGGCGCGGTGTGCGTGAAGTGCACGCCGCTCCGATCCGGCTGTCCGAGGCCGCGACTGCCCCGGAGGGCACAGCACGTGTCCCATGTGGCACAGAAGACCGAACGCCAGGCACGGCGCCAGCTGCCGCCACAGCGCATCGAGTGCCTGCTCGCGTGAGCGGCGCCGGCCGCTACCACCTGCTTCTCACCGGCGAGGCCCGTGCCCTGCGGCACGGCTGGTGGTCCGTGGCCGGTGACCAGGGCGATGGTGAGCCCTCGTGCGAGGGCCTGCCGCCCGTCAGGCAGGCGCGTGAGTGCGTTCGCTGTCTGGCGTCATGCGGTGGGCTTCGTCCTGGGCGAGCAGGGCGAGGAGCGTGGCCACCGTCAGGCCCTGGTCTGCTTCGGTCGGGTGGCGCAGGATCTTGGCGGGGTCGATCTGGTAGGTGTTGCCGCGCCCTTGGCGGGTGTGCGAGAGGTAGCCGGCCTGCTCCAGGTCGGCGATGATCTTCTGCACGGCGCGTTCGGTGATGCGGCAGCGGGCGGCGATGTCGCGGACGCGGGCGCTGTGGTTGTCCGCGATGGCAGCGAGGACGCGGGCGTGGTTCGTCAGGAACGTCCAGCCGTTGTGGGGCTCGGGCACCTCATCCATGCCTCCACTCTAGCGAAGACCTGTACACGCATTCAAAAGCACGTACTGAAGTTCGTGTATATATTGACGCGTGTTCCCGCTCGGGGGAACCTTGGATCGGACCGCGACGAGCGCACCGGGAGTGAGCCATGCAGCACCCTTCTCGCCGGGCACAGTTCCCCGCCGTGCCGGGCGTCCCCTGCCCGCGTGGAAGTGCACCTGCGGCACCTGCACCGGGCCGGCTGGCGGTGTCGTGCGCGCCGGGCGACGACCGGGTCCGTGTCACCCTGCGCGGCGAACTCGACCTCGTCTCGGGCAACCGGCTCCGCGGTCGGCTGAGCGAAGCACTCGCCGCCTCGGCGAGCGGTCTCGACCTGCATCTGAGCGGGCTCAGCTTCTGCGACTGCGCCGGCCTGAGCGTTCTGATGGAACTGCGCCGGCGGGCCCTGAGCGCGAGCAAGACCGTCGTCATCCAGGACCCCAGCCCCGCGATCGACAGGCTGCTCCATCTCATCGGAGCGCAAGATCTCTTCTCACCTTCCTGCTCGCGGCCCTCGCAGATGCACGCTGCCGTCTGAGGCGAGTGCCGTGGCCGGCGGCAGCCCGAGGTGCCGCGGTTCCGCGGACCTGCGCTCGCCCAGGCATGTCGGCGCAGTGTCACCCGACGAAGTTGCCTCACCAGTCGGCTCGGCTCCTGCTGATCAGCGCGGCCGGACGCCGTCGATCGAGCTGCCGCTGTGTCCGGCACGTCTTGTTGTGCTGTCGGCCTGACTGCTCGCGGGGGAGTGCTGCGGGCGCCACTCGAAGAGCAGGATGGTTGTGTCGTCACGCAGTTCGTTGCGCTGGTAGTCGAGGATGGCGTGGATGAGTAGCCGCAGCACCTCGGGCGGCCGCTCGCCGGCGGCCTCGGAGCGGATGATGAAGTCGCTGAACCGGTTGAGGCCGAACTCCTCGCCGTCCGCGTCGCGGGCTTCTACGACACCGTCGGTGTACAGCAGGACGCAGTCACCCGGTTCGAGTTTCATCTCGTGGACCTGCCGTGGTGCTGCGATGAATGGGCCGGCCAGGCCGAGCGGCGGCTGCGGGGGGCTGTCCAGCGCCCCGGCGAGCACCCGCTCGTCACGGATCAGCAGGGGTGTGGGGTGGCCGCAGTTGACCCAGCGCAGCACCCCGGTGTCCGCGTAGAGCCGGCACAGCACACCGGTGCAGAAATGGTCTGGCAGCCACTACGCGAGCGCCTGGTCGATGGAGTCGACGACCTCGGCCAGGTGGCCGCCGCTACGTCGGGTGTTGCGTGCCGCGGCCATGGCGACCGCTGTGGTCACACCGGCGAGCAGATCATGTCCCATGCCGTCGAGGATCATGGTGTGCAGCTCGTCCTTGACCACCGAGTGGTCGAAGGCGTCGCCGGCGATGCCGTACGCCGGTTCCAGGACAGCAGTCGACAAGCACCTGCTGCTGCCGATGGTGCGCGGTGGCAGGAAGGCCCGCAGCATCTCGGCGGGCAATGTCATGGCCGCGGTGCGGGTGCGGGTGGCGAGCCAGTCGCTGTAGGCACGCTTGGAGGAGATCACCATCGCGAAGAATGAGGCCAGCATCCGACTGCGGCGCATCAGCACGCCGTCGAGCACGGCCGTCTGCACCGCCAGCACGCCCAACCGCTCCGCACCGTCGACCAGCGGCATCCATACGATCAAGCCGTCGCCGGCATCAGCTACCCGTGGGGAAACCGTGCGGTACGCCCAGCCGGCCGATGAGCCCTCCACCGGCAACGGATCCAAGGCGTCGTCGATGGGGACGAGCAGCCGTTGTTGCAGGTCGGCGAGGTAGATCCGCGCGCTGTCCAGGCCGAGGGCCGCTGCGCTCCGGTCGGCCAGGGCGGGCAGTTCCACCGGCAGGGCCGTCCGCGCCTCGGTGATCAGCTGTTCCAGCCGATTCTCATCGACGGCGGGGTCCGAGTCGGCGCTCGCATGCGTGAGATCCGGCACGGGGAGATCACTCCTTACCCGTTCAGTCTCACATCGACCGTCCTCTCGTACCTCCCGAGGCGCGACAGGGAACCGCACGAGAGGCGCTGTTGCTCGGCCGCGCTCCCGGGTAAGGCCCGACGGTATCGCCGGGGGCCAGCGTGTCACGCGGCGTCGGCGTTATATCGGGGACATTCTGGGCACTGGTGTGCGCCGGGTCAACCGATGGGAAGGGGCCGGTCATGGGGGAGTCATCGCAGGACGTGACGGTCGTGGCTCTTCTGGCGGATCCGGACGCGCCGACGGAGATCGCGCAGCGGCTGGCCCGAGTGCTTCCTGATCGGCTCGCCGGCGAGTCGGGCCAGGGGCGGCGGTTCGACGTCGAGGTGGTCAGTGAGCCCTTCACCGCGGGTACCGAGGACCTGTCCACGTTGACGCGCCGGATCATGGACCGCAGGCGTGCGGAGCACTGGGACATCGTCGTGGCCCTCACCGATCTTCCGCTGCACTCACACGGACGCAAGCTCGTGGTGGATCTGTGTCATGGAGACGGCGTTGCCCTGCTGTCCCTTCCGTCGCTGGGGGGTCTGCGTCTTCAGAGAAGGGCCCTGCTGGCGGTGGAAAAGGTCGTGTTGAGCCTGGCGACTCCCCGGGCCACCGGGGCCGGGGAACCTCCCCAGCAGCAGCCGCTGGGACGTTTCGCCAGTCGTCTTGCGCCTATTCGCCCCGGCCAGGTCGGTGAGGAGGAGAGCGCCGATCTGCGGTACGTCGTCAGCGGGCCGCGCGGTTACCTGAGGGTGCTCGGCGGTATGGTCCGCGCCAACCGGCCGTGGCGCCTGGTACCGGGCCTGTCGAAAGCCCTGGCGGCCGCCCTCGCCACGGGAGCGGTCGCCACCGTGAACTCCACCATCTGGACCCTGGCCACCTCCCTGAGCACGCCACGCCTGGTGATTGCCACGGTCGGATCCGTTGCGCTCATGATCGGCTGGCTGATCGTGGACGCCGAGTTGTGGCATCGATCAGCAGTCGGCTCCCCGGAGGAGAGGAAGAGGACGACTCTCTACAACGCGTCCACGATCATGACCGTCGGCATCGGGGTGGTCGTCTGCTACGCGGGTCTTCTGGCCGTCAATCTGGTGTGGGCGCTGTTCATCCTCAACGGCAAGGTCTTCGCCTCCACGACACGAACCCCGCTGACCGCCACGGAGTACTGGACCCTGTCCTGGTTCGTCGCTTCCACCGCCACGGTGGGCGGCGCGCTGGGATCGGGCCTGGAGAGCGATGAGGCGATCCGGGCAGCCGCCTACTCCAAGCGGGAACAGGAACGCCGCCGCTTGGTCGAGGACGACGGTGACCAGCGGGGGACCTGAGTGGAAATGCGCCGTCGGTCCGGTGGCCGTCCCGATACGGGGAATCCGCCGATCGATCGGTGGGGGGCTGTTTCGCGTCGTGGGGGGCGGGGACCCGCACGGCACGCCGTCGAGTGCTGAAGCTCCGCTCCGGCGAGCGGGCCGGCGGCGGATCATCGTTCCCCCTGACCGAGGTGAACGCCATCAGAGGCGTGCCGGGCCGCGGACCGCGTCGCAGCTTGTGCGGGAGTCGGGCTCCTTCACGCCTTCCCCATCCCGCCATGCCGCGACATCGAGGGAAGTCATCATGAAGGCTGCGGTATACGAAGGACCGCGGACGGTCGCTGTGAAGGACGTACCGGACGCGAAGATCGAGCATCCCTGCGACATCATCGTCAAGATCACCACGACCAACATCTGCGGTTCGGACCTGCACATGTACGAGGGCCGCACCTCGTTCGAGTCCGGCCGCACCCTGGGGCACGAGAACCTGGGCCAGGTGGTGGAGGTCGGCTCGGCGGTGCGCAAGGTGCAGGTCGGCGAGTACGTGGTCCTGCCCTTCAACATCGCCTGCGGCTTCTGCAAGCAGTGCGAGCAGGGCCTGACCAACTACTGCCTGACCATGCAGCCGGAACCCGCCCTCGCCGGAGCGGCCTACGGTTTCGCCGACATGGGCCCCTACCAGGGCGGCCAGGCGGAGCTGCTGCGCGTGCCCTACGGCGACTTCAACGCGCTGCGTCTGGGTGAGGACGCCGCCGAGCGGCAGACCGACTACGTGATGCTCGCCGACATCTTCCCCACCGGCTATCACGCCACCGAGATGGCCCACGTCAAGCCGGGTGACCAGACCATCGTCTTCGGGGCCGGTCCGGTCGGGCTGATGGCGACGTACTCCGCCCTCCTCCGGGGCGCCGGCCGCGTCTGGACGGCCGATCACCAGCCCGACCGGCTGCGCAAGGCGGAGGAGATCGGGGCCATCCCCATCAACACCGCCGAGCAGGACCCGGCGCAGGTCGTCAAGGAGGCCACCCTCGGTCTGGGCGCCGACAACGGCTGCGAATGCGTCGGTTACCAGGCCCACGACCCCCAGGGCCACGAGGACGCCAGTCTCACGCTCAACGGCCTGATCGACTCGGTCAGGTTCACCGGCCACATCGGCGTGGTGGGCGTGTTCCTGCCCCAGGACCCCGGCGGCGCGGAGGCCCAGGGCGAGCTGGAGGCGCAGGGCAAGGTCCCCATCGACTTCGGCATGATGTGGTTCAAGGGCCAGCACATGGGGACCGGGCAGGCGCCGGTGAAGAGGTACAACCGGGCCCTGCGGGACCTGATCGCCGGCGGGAAGGCGAAGCCGAGCTTCGTCGTCTCCCACGAACTCGGCCTGGACGAGGCCCCCACCGCCTACGAGCACTTCGACGCCCGTGACGACGGCTGGACCAAGGTGGTCCTGCACCCCGACGGACACGGCAACGGCCACAAGCGGTAGCAAGCGCAGGGCTCCCGCCCGCCTGCTCCCCGCACGACAGGGCCGACCGACGAGCGCCGTCCGGCCCCGGCTCCTACCGGGGCCGGACGCTCGGTCGGCGCCCTGTTCCTGCCGTGTCCGAGGCGGCGTCCACGCCGCGCGCGGACTGCCGCGGCGGCGGTCGGTGACGGGAGTGCCACGCCGAGGAGTAGATGCGAGCCACACGGAAACTCCGCCGTGGTCCGCTGTGCGCCGTTCACGTTCTCACTCGTTCTCACTCCAGTGGGCTGACCGCATGTTGGGAGCACCTATGAAGACAGCTACCCGCTCCACCTCACATCTGCGACAGGATCCGCTCGTCCGGGGCCTGGGCTGGGCCAGCGCGCTCCTTGGCGTGCCGCAGGTCCTCGCCCCCGCGGGCTTCGCCCGGGCTCTGGGCGTGGGTGACGCTTTCCGGCACCGCTCCGCCACGACCGCCGTCGGTGTGCGCGAGCTGGCGGCGGCGACCGGACTGCTGGCACGGCCGCACCCCGCCTGGCTCTGGGGCCGCGTGGGCGGCGACCTCATGGATCTGACGATGCTGACCCGGGCCCTGAAGAACCACAACGGCCGCGGCCTGGGCCGCACCGCCGCCGCGACCGCCGCGGTCACCGCCATCACGGCCACGGACGTCTACGCGGCCGTGACCCGCACCCGTAGGAGCACCCCCATGGAACTGACCGCGACCGCCACCGTCGCCCAACCCCCGGACGACGTCTACGCCCTGTGGAGCGATCTGCAGCGACTGCCCGACTTCATGGCGCACTTGGACGAGGTGCGCGTCACCGGCCCGCGCACCAGCCACTGGCGGGCGAGCGCGCCGTTCGGCAAGACGGTCGAATGGGACGCCGAGACCACGCAGGACATTCCCGGCCGGCTGATCGCCTGGCAGTCGGTGGACGGAGCCGACATCGACAACGCCGGCGAGGTCCGCTTCGTACACGCTCCCGGCAACCGGGGCACGGAGATCCGGGTGACCCTGCGCTACGACCTGCCCGGCGGGGCGCTGGGAAAGGCAGCGGCACGCTACTTCGGCGAGGAACCGCACCAGCAACTGGACGACGACCTGCGCCGCTTCAAGCAGATCGCGGAGACCGGCGAGGTCGTCCGCTCCGAGGGCGCACCCGGCGGCAAGCGGGCCCGAGGCGAGTTCCCGCAGCACCCGGCCCGACCGCTGACCGAGGACGAACTGAAGGAGGCCCTGGCATGAAGGCGAACTGCTGGACGGGACGCAACTCGGTCGAGGTGCAAGACGTCCCCGACCCGTCGATCCTCAACAACCGTGACGCCATCGTGAAGATCACGTCCACGGCGATCTGCGGCTCCGACCTGCACCTGCTCGACGGCTACGTCCCCACCATGGAAAAGGGCGACATCATGGGCCACGAGTTCATGGGAGAGGTCGTGGAGGTCGGCCCCGGCATCAGCGACGGCAAACTGCGCGTCGGGGACCGGGTCGTCGTGCCCTTCCCCATCGCCTGCGGCGCCTGCGCGTCCTGCCGCGCGGAGCTGTACTCGTGTTGCGAGAACACCAACCCCAACGCCGGCATCTCGGAGAAGTTCTTCGGCCACCCCACCGCCGGCATCTACGGCTACTCCCACCTCACCGGCGGCTTCGCCGGCGGCCAGGCCGAGTACGCCCGCGTGGTGCTCGCCGACGCCAACGCGCTGAAGATCGAGTCGGACCTCACCGACGAGCAGGTGCTGTTCCTGTCCGACATCCTGCCGACCGGGTACATGGGCGCCGACATGTGCGACATCCAGGAAGGTGACGTCGTCGCCGTCTGGGGCGCCGGCCCGGTCGGCCAGTTCGCCATGGACAGCGCCCGGGTCCTGGGCGCGGAGAAGGTCATCGCGATCGACAAGGAGCCCTACCGGCTCGACATGGCCGCCGCCCAGGGCTACACCACCATCAACTTCGAGGACACCGACGTACGGTCGGCACTGCTCGAACTCACCGGCGGCCGGGGCCCCGACAAGTGCATCGACGCTGTCGGCATGGAGGCCACACACGGCGCCTCCCACGTCCACCTCTACGACCGCGCCAAGCAGGCGGTCCGCTCCGAGACCGACCGGCCGCACGCCCTGCGCCAGGCCATCCTGTCCTGCCGCAGCGGAGGCGTGGTGTCGGTCATCGGCGTCTACGGCGGGGTGATCGACAAGTTCCCGGCGGGTGCCTGGATGAACAGGTCCCTGACCTTGCGCACCGGACAGTGCCACGTGCACAAGTACATGAAGCCGCTGCTGGGGCTGATCGAACGGGGCAAGCTCGACCCCACCCGGATCATCACCCACCGGCTGCCCCTGACCGAGGCACCGACCGGCTACGACCTGTTCAAGAACAAGAAGGACCACTGCGAGAAGGTCGTCCTCAAGCCGTGAGGAACGCGAGGGATCGCGGCACCGTGTCTCGCTGAGCGGCCCGCTGGGTGAGAGGCAGAAGGCGTCGTGGTGGTTACGGGTGCCGCAGCAGGCTCCTCGCCGACACACTGTGACGCCGGAAAGACGCGCCCGTGTGTGCGGCGGCTTGGGTGAGTTCGGCGCGGCCGAACAGCAGCGCGTAGCCGGAGGGGAGTTGGTGCAGGATGCGGGTCAGCAGGTCGGGGCCGGCGTGGGCCGCGACGGCGGAGAGGACGGATCCCGTGTCCCAGCGGGTGGTGGCCAGGGAGGCGCCGGTGCGGGCGGCGAGGTCCCTGACGAATGCCCAGCCGCCCAGCGGCTGGGTGCCGGGAATCTGGGCGGTGAGGATGCGCGCGGCTTCGACGGGGAGACGGGCGGCCAGTTCGACGCGTTCGTCGCCGGCCAGCTGTCGTCCCAGTCCCGACAGTACGAGACGGACGGCTTCCTCGGCCTTCTCCCGGGAGGGGTAGGCGCCGTCATGGCGGACCTTTTCCAGCATCTGCTCGTACGCCCTGCCGTAGGGCTGCGGGAGCGGTGCGCTGGGGTCGGACATCACTGCGGTGGTTGCCTTTCTGTCACCAGGTCGTGGTGGCCGGTGCGGTCACAGGGTCACCGGGGTGGGTGGTCAGGTGGGCTGGGGGCGGCCGAAGAGCAGGTCGTAGCCTGCGGGGAGCTGGAGCAGGATCTGTTCGAGGAGGTCGTCGCCGGTGGCGTCGGCAACCGTGGACAGGACGGCGCTGACGTCCCAGGCAGCGGTCTGTTCGGTGGCACCCTCGATCCAGGCCGCGGTCGCCCGCACGAACCGCTCCGGAGGTAGCGGCTCGGCGCTCTGCAGCGGGTTGAGAAGGATCAAGGCGAAGCCTTCGGGCAGGCGCGCCGCCAGCTGGGCACGTACCTCGCCGACCAAGTGAGCGCCCAGCAGGGCGAGCACCACGCGGGCCGCGCGTTCGGCTTCCTGCAAGGTTCCGTATTCACCGCGTTCCTTCACATGCTGGAGGAACGCTTCCCGTCGCACCGTCACGTCGGCTGCCACCCCTTCCTCAGGCCCACGGGGCGCGGAGGACAGGCGGGGGGAGATCAGATGGATGCCCGTCCTCCGCCGCTGTTCGCCCCTCCTCGAGTCCGGCTCAGCCGGAGATCTCCTTGCGGCCGGATCCGACGCCGATGGCGATCTTGCGGGGCTTGGCGCGCTCGGCGATCGGGATGCGCAGGGTGAGCACACCTGCGTCGTAGTCGGCCTGGATGTGCTCGGTGTCCAGCGTGTCGGCGAGCACGAGCTGGCGGGAGAAGACACCCAGCGGCCGTTCCGACAGCTCCATCTGCACGTCGTCGGCCTTCGTCACGGGCCGGCGCTCCGCCTTGACGGTCAGCATGTTGCGTTCGACGTCGATGTCGATCGCGTCCGCGCTGACGCCGGGGATGTCCAGGGCCACCACGTACTGGTCACCCTCGCGGTAGGCGTCCATCGGCATGGGGGACGGCCGCGACCAGGTGCCCGGACTCATCAGCTGCTGGGCCAGCCGGTCCAGCTCACGGAAGGGGTCAGTGCGCATCAACATCGGAAAACACCTCCAGCGGGTTCGGGCAGTTGCTGCCAATGCGCCTCACTGACACCGTTGTAGCATGTCATCCAATGGATGACAAACAGGTGGTCGTCCAAAGGATGACCACCTGGTGTCCATGACCCCGCGAACACGCGTCCAGGCCACCCGCCGGCTGGGTGGCGAGGTCGGGGTGGTCGGTCGGTACCTGGACCCCCCTTCCGGAACGAGCTGCCCGAGCTGCATCACTCGATCCCGAGGGGGCCGATACCCAAGTCCTCACGCATGACGCGACGCATCCGTGCCATGGCCTTGCGCCGCCGCTCTATCAAGGGCGCGTCGTCGGCGGAGCCGACAGCCACGCCACGGGTGTAGGCGTCGCGGATCGAGCGCAGGCAGTGGAACGCCTCGTTCCCCGCCTCCACGACCTGCGGGGTGCCCATGAGCCAGAGGCGTTCGCTCGCCGTGTAGATGCCGGTGCCGCGCACGGCTTCCCGCACCGCCGCGTCGCGCGCGGCTTCGGACATGTGGTCGCCCAGGGCGACGGCCCGTATCTCCTCACCCGCGGCTTTGAGGGCGGACACGTACTCCGTGTAGACCTCGCGCCGTACTTCGAGGGCGTGCCTGGTTTCCTCCCGCCGCCACCGGTTGCGGTCGGCGATCAAAGTGGCCGCGATGCCGATGACGGCACCGGTCAGCGTGGAGAGCAGGGGCGTCCAATCCATGTGCCGCAGCTTGTCGAAGCAGGTGCGGCCGGCGCCAGTGGCTTTACGGCCTGGCACTCGCTCGCTTACCGAGCCGGGGACCGTCAGCTTGCACTGTCAAGCGTGCTCGGGGCCGGACGGGGTGGCCCACTCGACGAACTGAACGATCACGCCGTTGGGGTCGGCGATCTGGAAGAGGCGTTCACCCCAGGGCTCCTCCCGCAGTGGCATGGTGATCTCAACGCCCTCGGCCCGCAGCCGTTTCTCCTCGTGCTCGATGCCGGAGGTGGTGAAGGCGAGGATCAGGCCGCCGGCGTGCCGGTCGCGTTGGTCGGCCGGCAGCACCTCGGTGCCGCGGGCGAGGAGGACGACGTCCACAGCGTCGTCGTCGCGTGAAAGGGAGGCGAACCCCTCGGCGGCGGCCTGCTCCACGTAGCCGAGGTGGGTGGTGAAGAACCGCTTCGAGGCGGCGACGTCGTCGACGGTGAGCGAGACGGTGGACGCGGTGATCCGCAAGGTGTTTCCCCACATCTGTTCGTCGGTTCATGGCAAAGTTAGTACCGACGTAAATTTATGCCGCCAGCCCTGGGTCGTGTCAACATAAAAATGCTACGAGGGTAAGATCCCTTCCATGTCGCGCGACGCCACCCCGCCCGCGCCCCCAGGGCTGCGAGAAGCGAAGAAGCAAGAGACCCGGCAGCTCATCTCCGATGTCGCCACCGACCTGTTCCTCAGTCAGGGCTTCGAGCAGACCACCATCGCCGAGATCGCCGCCGCCGCGCGGGTGGCGAAGAAGACGGTGACCAACTACTTCCCGCGCAAAGAGGACCTGGCCCTGGACCACCAGGACACCTTCGTCGCGTCCCTGGCCGCTACGGTGAGCGGCCGTCAGGCAGGCGAGTCCGTCCTGACCGCCCTGCGCCGTGCCTTCGCCGACGCGGCCGCCGCAGCCGACCCGGTCGCCGGATTCTCCGGCCCCGGTTTCGCCCACATGATCGCCGACAGCCCCACCCTCTCGGCCCGCCTGCGTGAGCTGCACGACCTGCGAGAGGCCGCCTTGGCCGCCGCCTTGGCGGACACCACCGGCACACCCCGCGGCGACATCACCCCCCGCACCGCCGCCGCCCTGCTCGGCGCCGTACACCGCACCCTGTTCCAGCGCATCCAGGAACTCACCCTCGCCGGCCAGGACAACGCCGGAATCTCCGCCACCGTCATCGCGGAGGCGGACCGCGCCTTCGGCCTGCTGGAGTCCTCGCTCGCCGACTACGCCTCGGTCGGTACGGCCGGCAGCCCACCGCGGGCCGTCACGCGGCCCGACAGGGAACCGAAGAAGCCATAACCGGCCAGGTGCCGCCGATCGGAGCCTTCGCCCTTTCTGGGTCTCGGGACGGATCGGATCGACATCCGGGAGACCACCGTCAGCCGCTGCCACCTCGAACCGACAGCAGCGGACTAGCGGCGCCCACGGGCCGGCCGACCACGACGACTGGACGGGTGTCGGCGTCGATGACGCGAACGTCGCCCTGGCGGCCTCGGCCAGTACTACCCGGCCGCTCTCTGATTTCCGTTCTCGGCCCGGTCGTCTTCGAGGACGAACAGGGGCTTGGTGCCGTGTGCGGGTGCTTCGGCGAGCGTGACGGCTTCGGCGAATCGTTGGAGCGGGAAGGGGCGCCCTTGGGGGATGCTGAGCACCTCGTCGGCGACGAGGTCGCGGACTCGGGCCAGCGCGCGCAGCGCGATTTCGGGTGAGGTGGTGCCGAACCAGCGGTTCAGCCAGAAGCCGCGGACTGTTTTGGTCTCGTAGATGACCGAGCGTGCCTGCAGCGGGATGGTCAGTGCCGCGGGGTCGGTCTGCCGGTGGGTGGAGAGCGCGCCGTAGACCACCAGCTCCCCTCCCGGGGCCAGTGCCTGGGAGACCTGGGCGCCGACGGGGCCCGCGACACAGTCGACGGCCTTGCGCACGCCGGCCGGTCCGGCGATCTCGGCCACACGCTGCACCAGGTCTTCGTCCTCGGTACAGATGACCTCGTCCCCGCCGAGCGCTGTGATCTCCTCGACGGCGCCGCGTCGCCGCACGACGTTGATCGTGCGGATCCCCAGATGCCGGCACAGCTGAATGACCAGGCGGCCCACGGTGGAGCCGGCGGCCGTCTGCAGCAGCCATTCGCCCGGCTGCGCATCGAGTTCCCGCGTCACGAGGAGCAGCGCGGTCAAGGGGTTGACGGCGAGTTGGCAGGCGGTGGAGTCGCTCAGCTGGTCGGGTACCGGCAGGAGCCTTCGGGCGTCGATGACGAGGTACTCCTGCCAGGTGCCTGCGACGGGGGGTCCGGGCACCGCCGGGATCGCGGCGACCACCACCCGCTCGCCGGCGTTTGGCCCCTCGGTGTCCGGGCCCAGGGTCGCGACCCGGCCCACGCATTCCATGTGACCGCCGACAGCGGGGAAGTCGAGGGAAAAGCCGTAGCGGCCGCGCAGCACGTGCAGATCACTGGCGTGGATCGGGGCCGCGGTCACCCGGATCAGTGCCTGCCCGGCTTCCGGGGCGGGAACGGGCAGGGATTCCAGCCGCAGGACGTCGGTGGGCTCACCGGCCTTCACGGCCACGAGCGCACGCATGGAAGAGGACATGAGCACCTTCCTTTCCGGGCGTCCGGAAGACTCAGCGGGCGCTCCGGCCCGGGCGATGTCGGCACCGACATCGCCGTCGGTGGACCAGCCGTCGTCCGGCTCGGCCCCCCACCGGCCCTCGCCGACTCGCTCAGGACGGTCCCGTGAGCGCCCTGTCGTGCGTCCTGTCAGGATCCGTACCGGGGCCGCTCACCGCGGCGCACCACGCTGAGCTCAGGATGCAATCTGCCATTTCACGCTACGCCCCGCGCCGCGATGATTCCTGGTGGCATGCGATGTACCGACCGTGCCGCGAAGGGCTTGCGGGTGCACCGGATCCCCGCCACCGGCCCGGGCGAACCCGCACCGCATGCCGCGGCGCGGGCCGGGGATCACTCCCCGGCCCGCGCCCTGCCGGTCGGTCCTCCGGTCCTCGGCCGCCCGTCGTCAGCCGAGCAGCTTGCTCGCCAGCGTCGCGGCGTTGTACGAGCCCCAGCCGGTGGTGAAGTCCCAGCCGGTGCCGGCGGAGTAGGCGCCGTTGCTGCCGCTGGTCACGTCGTGGAAGCCGGTGCCGTTCGCCTTGTAGAGGGCGGGGTTTGCGAATCCGAGGTTCGCCTTGCCGGCCGCCGCGGCCTGCTGGTTGTACAGGGCGGCGAACGCCGCCCACTCGGGCGCGGCGGCGCTGGTGCCGCCGACCGAGCTCCAGGAGCCCTGCGAGTAGATGGAGACGCCGGGGCTGGGGTTGGCGTGGGCGGAGACGTCCGGCACCTGGCGGTAGCCGCCGCCGGCGCTCTTCTGCACCGCCGTCTGCCAGCTGGGGATCTTGAACACGGAGGACTTGCCGCCACCGCCGCCGGACCAGGCCACCTCCTTGCTCCAGGCGTTGGCCGAGGTGACGGTCAGCTTGGTGCCGCCGACGCCGGTGACGTACGGGTCGCTGGCCGGGAAGTCGACGGAGGTGCCGCCGTCGCCCGCGTCGTCGGAGCCGTCGTCTCCGGAGGCCGCGTAGAAGCCGAGGCCCTGGGCCGCGCCCGCCTTGAAGACGGCGTCCACCGCGTTGAGGTTGGAGGTGGTGCGGGCGCTCTCGGCGGCGCCCCAGCTGATCGAGGTGGTCGGGATGCCACTGTCGACGATGGCCTGGTAGGTGTCGACCTCGCCCGCGTCGGAGTTGGGGCCCTCGAAGACGGTGACGTTCGCCTTCGGGGCGATCGCGTGCAGGACCTCGATGTCGAGCTCGACCTCGACCTGGCCGTCGCCGAGGGCGCCGGAGCCGCCGTCCACGGCCTTCACGGTTGGGGCGGGCGAGCCCAGGCCGTAGTAGTTGTCGTAGGAGGTGATGTTGGACTGCTTGAAGCCGTCGAACTCGATCAGCGCGACCTTCTGGCCGCTGCCGGTGCTGGTACCGGAGACGTTGTAGCCGCCCTTGAGCTGGGCCGGGGTGTAGCCGCCGCCCGGGCCGTTGTGCGGGGTGACCGTGGAGGGCGCCTGGTGGTGCAGGTGGACGCGGTTGTTGAGACCCGCCACGTCGCTGACGAGGGAGGCGAGGGCGCCCGGCAGCGTCGGCGCGCTGTCGTTGGCGTAGAAGGCACGCCCCGTGCTGGCGTCCTTCCAGGTCGACAGCTTGGTGCCGAAGGCCTTCTCCAGCTGGGCGGCGGTGCCACTGGCGTCGACCAGCAGGTTGCCCGAGTGGACGGTGCCCACGGTCAGGCCCTGGGCGCGCAGGTAGTCCTTGAGCTGTCCGATCTCGGCGTCGGTGCGGCCGAAGCGGGCCGCGAACTGGTGCTTCGTCAGGTAGTGGCCGTAGGAACCGGATCGCGGGTCACTGACCTTGGCGACGAAGGTGTCGAGTGCCTTGCCGCCTCTGGGCGTCAGGCTGATCGCCACCGATATGCGCTTGTCGGCCGCGACCTTCCCGGTGCGGGCCGCGTTCTGCTTCAGGCCCGGCAGGACGTCTCCGGCGATGGCGGTACGCGTCGAGTTCGGCTGCGGGGCGGTCGCGGCATGGGCGGCGGGGACGACGGCGGTGACCAGGGCCGGCGCGGCCACCAGACCGAGCAGTTTCAGACGTGACTTCATCGAAGTCCTCCGGGGAGTGGGGGAGTTGTTCCGGAAGCGGAACGACTTCACCGTAGGAAGACCGCCCCCACCCCCATAAGCGGGGGAACCCTTGCGTTACGTGTTAACGGCCGATGACACGTCAACGCCGTGTGTCGAGAGCGCGACGAGCCTGGGAACGGCTGGGTTGACTGATCGTCACAGCCGCGTCCAAGGAGCCCGCTTGACCATCGTCAACGGAGTCGACGGCCGCCCCGGAGGCGATGACGGCGACCGCCATCGCATGGGCGAGCGCGGTACGCGAACGCACTCCGATCTTGCGGTAGACCCGCGACAGGGTCCCCTCCACCGTCTTGACGCTGATGAACAGCTCCGCCGCGACTTCCCGGTTGGTGGCCCCGCCCCCGACCAGCTCGGCGATCCTGGCCTCCGTGGGCGTGAGTTCGGGCGTGCCCCCGCCCGCCTCACCGCCGCGGTCCCCGGCGTCCAGCCGGGCCAGCTCCTCCCTGGCCCGGGCCGCCAGCGGAGCGGCGCCGATCCGTGTGGCGGTCTCCAGCGCCTCGGTGAGGGCCGTGCGCGCCGCGCTCCTGCGGCGCGCACGGCGCTCGACCGCACCGAGCGCGATCAGGGTGCGTACCACCTCCAGGGGCAGGGGGAGCGGGCGCAGCCGGTCAAGGGCGGCACACAGCCGCGCCGCCCCCTCTCTCGCCCGGCCGATCCCCGCCTCGCGGAGTCCCTCCGCCCGCTCCAGAGCCGCCAGCACGCTGCCGGGCGTATCGCCGGACACACGGGCGCGGGCCTCGCGGACGACGGCCCCGCCCTGTTCCGTCTCGCCCAGGAGGACGAGGGCTTCGGCCAGGTCGCCGTACCAGTGCAGCAGGGGCGGGTCGGCGGCGCACATGGCCGCCCCGAGTTCCCTGACGCGCTGCAACGCCTCGACCGCGGACGCCGCTCCCTGGGGGTCGCCGGTGAGCAGTTCGGCCTGTCCGAGCACGGCCAGCGAGCGCAGCAGGAACAGCCGGTCGCCGTCGGCCTCCGAGGCCCGTACCGCCTGTTCGGCCAGCCGCCGGGCGTCCTCCGCGGTGCCGCCCGCGACGGCCGCCAGTGCGGACGCGTACAGGGCCGGGGCCGTTCGGGCCATGGTCTGTGCGCAGCGTGCCGCGGTCCGCAGCGCCTCGGGGCACTGTCCGGCCCGCACCTGGATCCGGGTCAGCGACACCAGGGTCGCCATGACCTCCTCGACGCCGGCGAACTCCTCGACCGTGGGCAGGAGTTCGGTCACCTGCTCGTGTGCCTCGGGCACCCTGTCGGAGTCGAGGGCCAAAATCGCCCGCATCCGGACCAGCCGCCAGCTCTGCGGACCGCCGTCGACGCCACCGGCCAGGGCGAGCGCCTCCTCCAGCGTGGCGTCCGCCGCGACCGCTTCGCCGGCCAGGGACCGCACCCGGGCGAGGGTGGCGAGCGCCCCGATCCGGGTCTCCGTGTCGCCCGCCACGGCCGCCTGCCGGGCGGCGTGCCGTGCGTGGCCGCCGGCCTCCGCCAACTCCCCGCAGAGCAGCCCGCGTACGGCCGCCCAGTGGTGGAGCCATGCTTCGGCCTCCGGATCGCCGTGGGCGTCCCGGAGGCCCTCCTCGATCAGGGCTTGGGCACCCTCCAGTGCCTGCCCGGCGTTGCGCAGCAGGATCAGCCGGGCCCGTACCCGCCGGCGAGCCGAGCGCGACTCGGCGAGTACCGTCTCGGCGGCCTCACCCGCCTCCTCCAGCTGCCCGGCGTCGCACGCGTACTCCGCCGCGGCCAGCAGCCGGTCGGCCCGGTCCGCGGGCCGGTCGCCGGGGGTGCGGCGGGCGGCGAGCAAGGCCAGCTCGCGGGCGGCACCGAGCGCGCCGTCGCGGCGGGCGTACTCCGCCGCGGACATCAGGGTGCGGGCGGTGTCCTCGTCCTGGTGCGGACGGGCGTGGGCGAGATGGCGGGCCTGCTCGACGGGCTCGGTGAGCGCGTGGGCCAGCAGCGCGTGCGCCTGCCGGCGGCCGGGTTCCGGGGCGTCGGCATAGACGGCGGCACGGAGCAGCGGATGCCGGAAGCGTATGGTTCCGCGGGCGTCGGTCGTTGTGATGCCGAGGCGTTCGGCATCGGCCAGATCCGTGGCGGGATCGGGGAGTCCGGCGGCGTGCAGCAGGGCGAGGTCGGGGCGGGCGGCGGCGCTCGTGACCAGGAGGGTGCGCCGGGCCGGCGCGGGCAGTGTGCGCACCTGGTCCAGGACCAGGGTGCGCAGTCTTCGGGGCACGGGCGGTGTCGGGCCCGAGGGCAGGGGTGCCGGGCCGCGCAGAGCCGCGGCCCGCCCCAGCTCCAGGGCGTACAGGGGGTTTCCGGCGGCCGTGTCCTGGACGGACCGCAGCACTCCCGGGGGCAGGTCGGTGCCGACGCCGGTGCGCACCAGATGGGCGACCTCGTCGTCCGTCAGCGCATGCACCGGAAGTTCGGTGGTGCCCGGCGGGCAGCAGCGCAGCCGGTCGGGCTGTTCACCGTCCGCCACGCGCTCGGCGGCCACCACGCGTATGTCGAGGCCGCCCAAGCGGCGTACGGCGAAGGCGAGTACCTCGGCGGTGGGTGCGTCGAGCCACTGCAGACCGTCGACGACCAGCACGACGGGGCCGGTGGCGGCCAGCGCGCGCAGCACCTCCAGGACAGCGAGGCGTACCGCGAGACGGCCGCGTCCGTCCGCGGGTTCCGGGCCGTGCAGCAGGGCCGCCCTCAGTGCTGCCCGGGGCTCGGGCGCGAGGGGTTCGAGGCAGCTCTCCGGTACCGGCGCGAACAGGTCGACGAGGCCGACGAACGGGAGCCGGGCGTCCTCCTCGGCCGGGGAGCAGTGCAGCACGGTGACCGCCGACGGGGCATCCGTGGTCAGGGACGCCATGAGGGCCGCCACGAGCGTGGACTTGCCGATCCCCGGGGGGCCGTGGAAGAGCACTCCGGGACGGGCCGTCAGTTCGGCCCGGGCGGTGTCGAGCAGCTCGTGGCGCCCGGTCAGCGACCGTGCTCCCACGGCAGTGGAGGTTGGATCATGTGTTCATGACAACCTGTACGGATTCCGTCTGTCAATGACGGCCGTCACGCGGCCGGTCGCCCGTGGCTCACGCGCATCGAGTCGTGAACCTTCGCGATCTCGCAGCGGACGAAGCCACCCTGCCCGGAGCCCTCTTGAGGACCGGCAGCAGCGTGAACAGCCAATCTGGCCGCACCGCATCAACGCGGAGTGATCCACCGGGACATCGAGCTCGCCAACATGGTGCTGGGCGAGGACCGCCAACGAGTCGCCGACTTCGCAAATCGGCCGGGCCGCTCGACAGGCCGGCGCGGCGCCGTGGGCTGGGTGTGTCAGCACTCCAGGCGGTAGCCGTGTCCCCTGAGCGTGGTGATGCGGGGCAACCGGGCCGGGCGGGAAGCCGTTTGGGTGGCTTCGGCGAGGCGACGGCGCAGGCCGGCCATGGTGACGTCGAGGGTTTTGGTGGAGCCGAACCAGTTCTCGTCCCAGACCTCGGCCATCAGCGTCTCACGGGAGACGGCTTGTCCCGCGTGGCGCCCGAGAAGGGCGAGCAGTTCGAACTCCTTCGGGCGCAGGGGGACGTCCGCGCCGTGCAGGGTGCAGCGGCGGGCCACGGTGTCGACGACGAGGTCGCCGAGCCGGAGCGGGATCGCGGTCGTGGTCGGGGTGCGGCGGCGCAGGTGGGCGCGGAGGCGGGCGAGCAGGACGGTCAGGCTGAACGGTTTGACGAGGTAGTCGTCGGCTCCGGCGTCCAGGCCGGCGATCACGTCGATGTCGTCGGTGCGTGCGGTGAGGATGATGATCAACAGGTCGGGGAGGCGGGCGCGCAGCGTGCGGGCGATGTCGATGCCGTCCGCGTCGGGCAGGCCGAGGTCCAGGAGCAGGGCGTCGTAGGGCGTGCGGGCGGTTTCGGCGAGGGCACCCTCGCCGGTGCGACTCCAGTGGGATGCGTAGCCGTTGCTGCGCAGGCCGGTTTCCAGGTGGCGGCCGATGGTGTCGTCGTCCTCGACGACGAGGACGCGGGGGCGGTCGTGGTCCGGCAGGGCGGGTGGGCGCATGCCCGACAGCGTAGGAGCGTGCGTCGTGGCCCGCTTGGCCGGCGGCCGTGGTGCGGTCACAGGTCTCGCAGCTCCTCGACCGCGGGGCGCTTGGCCCGCCGGATGCCGTTCAGGGCTGCGGCCAGCACGGCCAGCAGCGCGGCGAGCGCGGTGAGCGCCAGGTAGGAGCCGGGGACCGCAAGAGCCGAGGGGGGTGGGTCGAAGACGCCGGTCAGTACCTTGACCAGCATGTCGGACAGGGCCCAGCCGATGAGGGCGCCCCCGGCCAGCCCGCCGATGATCAGCAGGAGGGCTTCGGTGAGGACCATGCCGCGCAGCTGATGCTTCTTCGCACCGAGAACGGAGGCGATGGCGAAGGTGCGGCGGCGTTCGGCGAGGCCGAGGGCGAGGACGAGTCCTCCGGCTCCGGCGGCCAGCAGGACGGCGAAGGCGAGTTCGATGCGGGTCAGGCCGGCCAGGTCGACGGAGGTGAGGCTGGTTCCGACGGTGCCGCGGGTCTGGGTGAGGTCCGTGACGGTGGCGGCGGTGCCGAGCTGGTGGCGCAGTCGGGCGGCGATCTGCCGTTGGTGGGTCGCGCCGGTGTCGAGGAGGAAGGCGCCGACGGCGTCGCTGCCGGTGGTCTTGGCGATGTAGGTGGCGTTGGCGACGAAGAAGCTGTCCTTGGGGGCGGTGGGAAACTCCTTGACGATGCCGGCGTAGTGGAACGGGACGGGGCGCAGGGCGTGGGTGCGGGCGTCCTGGATGCGCAGGTTGACCGTGTCGCCCGGGAGGAGCTGGAAGTCGTTGACCGTCTCCGCGCTGACCAGCAGGTTGTCGGGCCGCTGGGCGAGCTGGTGCATCAGCTGGGCCGCGGTGCCGCCGGAGAAGTAGGCGTTCTGCAGGGAGGTGGCCCGGGCGATGGTGTCCGGGCGGACACCGTAGAGGTCCTGCAGGTCGGAGCCGACATAGGCGAAGCGGTGCTGGAGCGGCTCGACGTGCCGCACGCCGGCGATTTTCAGGGTGCTTGCGGCGCTGGGCGGGGTGTGTGCGCCGGGGGGTTGGACGACGGTGACGTCGGCGCCGTTGGTCAGCCGGGCGTCGACCTCGGCCTGCTGCTTGTAGGTGGAGTTGAAGACGGCGGTCGACACGGCGAAGGACACGGCAAGGGCGAGGAGGACCACCGAGCGGGCGAGGGGACGCCGACGCCGGGAGAGCACGGCGGCCGTGGTCCCGGCGAGTGAGGCGGTCAGAGGGCGCGCCAGCCGGGCCAGGAGGGGCCGACCGTGGGTGAGGGCCAGAAGGGTCAGGCGCCACAACAGCAGGGCGGAGCCGATCCACAGCAGGGCCGGGCCGAGGAAGGCCCAGTACGACACCGAGATGCTGGGGACGCCTTCGGGGGCCAGGACGAGGGCGTACTGGTTTCCGGACGAGGCTCGGAAGACGAGCCAGGAGCCGATCAGCAGCAGGAAGTCCAGGCCGTACCGCATCCACCACGGGTTGCGGGTGCTGCGGGCGCCCCCCTCCTTGCGGGTGTCGGACACGGTGAGCGTGCGCAGGTCGCGCAGGGCGGGCACGAGGACGGCGCCGGCGGCGACGGCGGCACCGAGAACGAAAGCGATGGCGTACCACAGGGCCCAGGTGCCCCCGCTCCCGAACGACACGGTACCGAAGGCGAGGCGGCCGGTCAGCGCGGCGAGAGCGACGCCCGCCAGGCCGCCGACCACGGCTATCAGTGCCGCCTCCAGGACGGCGAGGGCGGTGATCTGGCGGGGGCGAAGGCCGCGCAGCCGCAGCAGTCCCTGCTCCTGGCGGCGCCGCTCGCCCCCAGCGGCGGCGACCGCAGCAGTCAGCGCGGCGGCCAGGACGGCGCCGGGGACGCCGAGGAAGAGGAAGAGGATCTGCGCGTAGAGGGCGTCCTGGCGGGCGGAGTCCAGGGCGGCGCCGACGTTGTTGCCGACGAGCGCGGCCCCGGATGAGCGGGCTTCGAGGTTGTGCGCGGCACCCGTGACCGTGGTGAACGCGGCGGCCGGATCGGAGGGCAGCCCGCTGTCGTCGCGGGCGACGTGGATCTGGGTGGTGACGCCGGTGGCGCCCCGGGTCAGCGAGGCGAACTGTGCCGCGGGCAGCAGGACGACGTTGTCGGGGGGTGCGGTCGGCTGGGACTGGCTGGGGGCGCCGACGGTCTGGAAGAGCGAGTCGGCCTGGGGCAGGTCGATCACGCCGTCGACCTTCACCTGGCGCACGCCGACGCCGGGCAGGCGGACGCCGATCGTGTCGCCGGGGGCGGCGTGCAGGTTGGACGCGGTCTGCTGGGCCAGCAGCACACCGTCGGAGGAGCCGGAGAGGGGACGGATCTCGCCGGGGAACCGGCCGCGGTAGCCGTCGGGCAGACCGAGCGCCATCCCGGGGCCGGTGGTCTGGGTGCTGCCCTGGACCTGGGCGGTGAAGCCGGAGGTGTGGGCGAAGCCGACCGGCAGGGCGGCGCGGGTCCCGGGGCTCTTGCGGATGAGTGACAGCACGGGGTTCGTATCGGCGCCCGGCTGGACCTGGACCTGCCAGTCGACGGCGACGGAGCGCACCGCGCGCTGGGTCATGGTCGCTTTCGACGCGGTGAGGAAGGAGCCGAGGGCGGCGATGAGCGCGACCGCGAGGGCGATCCCGGCCAGTGCGGCCAGCAGCCGTCCTGCCCGGTGCCGGGTCAGTCCGCGCGCCCATGCGGTGATCATGAGATCTCCTCGGGTGCGAGCAGACGGCCGTCGCGCATGCTGCGCCGGACGGTGAGCCGGGCGGCGACGGCCGGGTCATGGGTGGTGACCACGAGCGCAGCGCCCGTACGGTCGGCCGCCGTCAGCAGGGCGTCCAGGACGCGTGTGCCGGTGGCGTGGTCGAGGCGTCCGGTGGGCTCGTCGGCGAGAATCAGTCGCGGAGCCTGGGCCAGGACGCGGGCGGCAGCCGCACGCTGGGCCTGTCCGCCGGAGATCTCCTCGGGCAGCCGCTCGGCGAGGTCGGCGGCCCCCACCAGATCCAGTGCCGCGCGGGCGGCCTCCTGGGCCGCGGTCTCGGTCCGGCCGGCCAGGACGAGGGGCAGGGCGGCGTTCTCCAGCACGTTCAGGGCGGGGATGAGGCTGTCGCCCTGGAAGACCAGGCCGATGCCGAACGTCCCCAGCGACGCGGACCGGATCACCTTCCCGCTGGTGGGCTGTTCGAGCCCGGCCAGCAGATGCAGCAGCGAACTCTTGCCCGACCCCGAGGGGCCGACGACGGCGAGCCTCTCGCCGGTCGTGATCACCAGGTTCGCCCCGTGCACGGCCACCACGGCCTGCGCGCCCCGACCGAAGGTGAGGGCCGCGTCCTGGCAGGCCACGAGCGTCTCATCCGCGGGCATGCCGCTCCTCCTGTCGCGAACGGTGATCCGCCGTGGAGGTGCTGCCGGCTCTTCCGTCCGTCAGCGTGATCACCCGGTCGGCGATCCGCACCGCTTCGGCGCTGTGCGTGACGATCAGCACCGCGCAGCCGTCAGCCGCCCGATCCCGCAGCATCGTGAGAACCAACTGCTCGGTGCCGCCGTCCAGCTCACCGGTCGGCTCGTCCGCGAGCAGCACCTCGGGCGCGTTGGCCAGCGCGACGGCGAGCCCGGCCCGCGCCACCTCGCCCCCGGACAGCTGCCGGGGCAGGGCGTGCGCCCGCTCGGCGAGCCCGACCTGCCCCACAAGCTCCCGCCAGGAGACGGCGGAGCGGCGCCCTGCCGCGCGCTGGGCCAGGAGGATGTTGTCGCGCACGCTCAGATGCGGCAACAGGTTGCGGGTCTGCAGCAGCACGCCGATGTGCCGGGCCCGCAACCGGGCTCGCTCGGTCTCCGGCCGGTGACTGATCCGGACGCCGTTCACGCGGACCTCGCCGCCCGAGGGCTCGTCCAGCCCGGCCAGGCAGGACAGCAGGGTCGACTTGCCCGACCCGGACGGCCCGACGACCGCGACGGTCTCCCCGCGCCGGACGTTCAGGGACACCCCCCGCAGGGCAAGCGTCTCCTCCTCCCCGGCCCGGTAGAAGCGGTACAGCTCGCGCGCGCTCAGAACGTCCTCGGCCGGACGGCGTGCGCCGATGCCGTCGTGGGAGTCGGCGGACATACCGCTCACCGCCAGGTGAAGGAGTCGCTGATGATCCGCCACGGGTCGACGTTGTCGGCGTTGACCGGCCCGGACAGGGTCACGTCCACCTCATGACCGGACCGGTAGTAGGCGTACCGCTCGAAGGCGTCCCGCACGACCTTCCCGGTGACCGGGTCCTTCGCCGAGTCGGCCTGGTAGGTCAGCAGGACGACGCGGCCGGCGTGCCGCCTGACCTCGGACACCTTGGGGGAGGCGAACTTCGCCGTCTGGCTGCGCAGCCGCGGGACCACCGTGTGGGTGACCGAGCCGACCGTGGGAGCGGCGGACGCGGCGGCGGCCGTGATCCGGACGGTGTTCAGCTTGTCCGTGAACACCGTGGTGTCCTTCTGGACGGTACGGGCCCAGCCCTCAGGCACTTTCACGGTGTAGCCCGTGAAGGTGCCACCGGCTGGGTGATAGGGGACGTATGCCTGGTTGTCGGGGATGTCTCCGGGCGGATTGGACTCGGTGGGCGCGGGCGCCGGGTTGTTCCGCCCGCCACCTGCAGGGGCACGGGAACCCGCAGCGGGTGACGTCGGGGCGGGGCCCGCGTGCGACCCTGAACCGGAACAGCCGGCGCTCACCGCCGCGACCAGCGCCAGTGCGACGACGGCGGTCGCCCGTATGTGTACTGCCATGGCCACTGCCCTCCCGAGAGCGTGCGACGAGCCCCTCGGCCGGACGGCCGGAGACCGCACGGCCATGGCACCCACACTAGGAACCGGCCGGTTAGCGCCCGGCACGGTGACGGTTAGACGACGGCAAAAGCGGGTGCCACATCCCGTCGGCCCAGGAAGGAGGCCCGCATCATGAAGGACATGAGGCAGCGCGTGGTGAAAGTCGCCCTGACCGCCGCCCTGGTCGCCGTCGTCCTCCTCGCCGTCCCCCTGGCCTGGGCCATCAGGTCGGCGCTCTACACCGACCAGCGCGACACCCTGGAACGGGCGGCCCTCGCCGGCGCCGTCCGTGTCAGCCCCGACTACCGGACCGGCGACTCGGTGGAACTGCCCACCCCACCGGCCGGCGCGCGCCTCGGACTGTACGACCCGCAGCTCAGGCTGCGGGCCGGTGACGGCTCGCAGCCGGGTGACGCACCGGTCCGCGAGGCCCTGAAGGGGGAGGCCGTCAGAAGGCCGTCAGGCGGCGACCTGGTTGTCGCCGTGCCCGTCTCGCAGGGCGAGCAGGTGATCGGGGTGGTACGCGCGTCCTCCTCCGTCAGCACGGTACGCGAGCGGGTCCTGGTCGTGTGGGGCGTCCTGCTGGGTGTGGCGGCGTTCGCGGTGGCTGTCGCCGTCGGTGTCGCCCGCCGCCAGGCACGGGCACTGGCCGCACCGCTGGAGGACCTCTCCCGTCACTGTCGCGCCGTCACCGCCGGCGACCTGACCGCCCGCGCCGTCCCGAGCAGCATCGCCGAGATCGACCAGGTCGCCCGCACCCACAACGAGATGCTGCACAGTCTTTCCGAACTCCTTCGCCACGAAAAGGACTTCGCCTCCAACGCATCCCATCAGCTGCGCACACCGCTGACCGGCCTGCAGCTCACCCTGGAGACGGGCCTGGCACAGCGCGAGGACGCCCGCCTGCGGCCCGCTGTCGAGGAGGCACTGACGACCACCCGTCGCCTCCACGACACCCTGGAAGAGGTACTGCGCCTGTCCGGCTCCCGCGGGCTGCCCCGGCCGCATCCCGCGGACCGTCCCCTGGAAGACCTGCTGACGGCGTCGGAGCAGCGATGGCACGGTGCTTTCGCCGACGCCGGCAGACGCCTGCAGTACGTCGGCGGCGACGCGCCGAGGGACGTGGCAGTGCCCGGCGGCCCGCTGACCGAGATCCTCGACGTCCTGCTGGACAACGCCCTCGCCCATGGACGCGGCGCGGTCCGTGTCAGGGTGCGCGACCTCGACGACGCGCTGGCCTTCGACGTCACCGATGAAGGCGAGGTGTGCGGGGACACCGCGCGACTTTTCGACCGGGGGCACACCGGCAGCGCGGCGGGTACGGGCATCGGCCTCGCCCTCGCCCGTGACCTGGCCCTCTCGCTCAGCGGTCGGCTCTCCCTGGCCAGCCGGAACCCGACCACCTTCACTTTGCTCGTGCCGGTGTCCCAGGAGGAGGCTGAAGCCGGCACGGACGAGTAGGTGATCCCTTTGGCTGAATGTGTCGATTCCCCGGGTGCCCGGATGACGACGGCCTCAGCGATGACGTAGGCGGCCACGCTGGTACTGCTTCGGCCAGGGGACGTCGTCACCGAGCACGTAGGCCGCGCGGAGCGGCCAGGTCGGGTTGCGCAGCAGTTCGCGCGCGAGCATGATCGCGTCGGCCGAGCGGTCCACCAGGATCTGGTCGGCCTGCTCCGGTGCGGTGATCAAACCGACCGCGGAGACGGGCAGGGCCGCGCCCTCGCGGACGGTTCGGGCGAAGGGCACCTGGTAGCCGGGCTCCACTTCGATACGAGCGTTGTGGACGAGCCCGCCGCTGGTGATGTCCACCAGATCGACGCCGTGGGTCACCAGGTGCCGCGACAGCTCGACCGTCTCCTCCGGGGTCCAGCCGCCGTCGGCCCAGTCCGTGGCCGAGAAGCGTACGAACAGTGGGCGGTCCTCCGGCCACTGGGCCCGCACGGCATCGGTGACCTGGACCAGGAAACGGCTGCGCCCGTCGAGATCGCCTCCGTACTCGTCGCCGCGGTGGTTGGACAGCGGTGACAGGAACTGGTGCAGGAGATAGCCGTGCGCGGCGTGGATCTCCAGGACCTCGAAGCCGGCGGACAGCGCCCGCGCGGCGGCCTCGCCGAAGGCCCGTACCAGAGCGCGGATGTCGTCCGCGCCGAGCTGCCTCGGGGCCGGCCAGTCGCCGAACGGCAGCGGTGACGGTGCGACCGTCTGCCATCCTCCGGCCTCCGGCTCGACGTACACGTCACCCTCCCACGGCGGTGCCGTCGACGCCTTGCGGCCGGCATGGGAGATCTGGATGCCGGCAACGGCTCCCTGCCCGTGGACGAAGTCGGTGATCCGCTTGTACGCGGCGGCCTGCCCGTCATCCCAGATGCCTGCGTCGGAAGGGGTGATCCGGCCCTCGGGTTCCACTGCCGTGGCCTCCTGCATGACCAGGCCGGCCCCGCCGCGTGCCAGGGAGCCGAGATGGACCAGATGCCAGTCCTGCGGATATCCGTCGACCGAGCTGTACTGGCACATGGGGGCCACCCAGGCCCGGTTCGGGAACGTCGTGCCGCGGAGAGTGAGCGGCGAGAAGAGACGGCTCATCGTAGGCCTCGCAGGAGGGATGTGGGACGCCGAGTGCCCCGCAGTCGTTGAGCCGCGGCCTGGGTTCCTGCGGGACGCCCCGCACGGTGGGTGCCCCCGAGTACCCGGGCCGCCCGTGGCACACACCACCGGCCAGGCGTGCTCACCTCCGCGGATGTCCGGGCACGTGGCGGTCCCCGGCCATGGTCGCGTGCGCACCTGGGGCGTCGTCCTGATCATTTGCATGATCTGCGGCACACGGGCAACACGCCGGCCTCCCCGGCCGGGGCCGGCACGCGGGAGCCGATGACTCGGATGGACCACAGCAGCCCGCGCGCCGCGCTGATCTACTCTCGCGGCTCGGCCGCGGCAGTGGGCCGTGGTCGACGGCTGGTCCCACGCTGAGGCTACGGGCGCGAGACGCGTGTGTCAGGCATTCGCCGCGTACCGCCAGAACTCCCTGATCACCGGTGCCGGCGCGGGACCCATCGCTGCCACCTGAGTCAGCAGGATGGTGACCGCGCCCGTGGTCGGGATGACGTGCGCCGCTGTGCCCGTGCCGCCGACCCGGCCGTTACGGCTGGGCACATTCCACGGGTTGGTGCGGTCGATGTCGACCGAGCCGCCGAAGCCCCAGCCCTGGCCGTCCAGGAACAGCCGGCCGATGTCGCGCTGCGCCGGAGTCGTATGGTCGGTGGTCATCATGCGCACGGAGTCGGCCGACAGCACCCGGCGGCCGTCGGCCGCCACCCCGCCAGCCAGCAGCATCCGGGAGAAGGCCAGCCAGTCGTCGGCGGTCGAGGCCAGCCCGCCATTGCCGAGCGGTAGCGCGGGCAGGCGCCTCCACTCGCCGTCCGGGCCGTCGGCGAGCTCCAGACTGCCGTCGTCGCCTGGCCTGTAGAAGCTGGTGAACCGGCCCCGCTTGGCGGCCGGCACCTCGAAACCGGTGTCCACCATGCCCAGCGGCCCGAAGATCCGCTCCGTGAGGAACTCCGGCAACGGCTGTCCGGTGACCCGCGAAATCAACACCCCCTGCAGGACGGAGCAGGTGTCGTACAGCCAGGCAGCGCCCGGTTGGTACAGCAGCGGGATGCGGCCGAGCGCCGCCATCCACTCGTCGGCCGGCGGGAAGTTGCTCGGCACCCGGCCGTCCTTTTGCACCGTGAACAACTCCTGCACCGCCGGCAGTGTGAAGTCGGAGGGGAACCCGTACCCGGCCTGGGAGGCCAGCACGTCGAACACAGTGATGGGCCGGTCGGCCGGCACCACGTCGTCCACCGGGCTGGCCGGCGTGCGTACGACCACCGGCTTTCCCAGCTCCGGCAGCCACATCCCGATCGGGTCGTCCAGTGCCAACCTGCCCTCCTCCACGAGGATCAGCAGTGCGGCGGCGGTGACGGACTTGGTGATCGAGGCGACCCGGAAGATGGAGTCCCTCGCCATCGGGGCGCCGCCACCGGCGTCCTGCGCGCCGACGGCCACCACCTCGACCTGGTCACCCCGGGCCACGAGGCCAACCGCTCCCGGCAGCGTACCGGCACCGACGTGGGCTTCGAGCAAGTCGTGCAGGGTCGTCATGAGGCCGCCTTCGAGAAGATTGCAGTCGCAGGACAGACTCCCTCACGGGCCGGGAATCATCGGCGTTCCCTGACCGTCGAGGAGGACGACACATCGGGCCACCTGGAACCGGTTCTGTGCGACACCGGCTACGGCCCCACGAGGACCCGCTCCGGGTCAATACACCTGGAGTCCCCGGGGGAGCGTCGGCCGCGACGGGTCAACATCGATCTCGATCACCGGCTCAGACATGGAGCTCTGGTGGGAAGCCGGTCCAGCGGAGCTCGGCCGGGAGATGTCCGGTGTCGTTGAAGAGGAGGACCGCCGGGGGGCGGTCGGGTGTGTAGCGGATGACGGTCAGAGCCGCGTTGGCATGGTTGATGCCCAGCCAGCGCCACTTCGGTGCATCAAGGGCGGCGCGGATGAGCCAGCCGACAAGGAAGTTGTGGGTGACGACGAGTTCGTGCCGCGGTTCGTCTCCGTCAACGGTTCCGGTGAACTCCGCGAGAGCCGCCGCCGCGAGCTCGGGGCCCTGCTCGCGTTCCTCGGCCGTGAACCGGGCCAGGAACTCGGTCCAGGCGTCGGCTGCCTCCGGTGGCAGTTCCTCGCGCGTCGGCAGGTAGGGGAGGTAGTCGCCAGCCGCTTCGGAGCGACGGCAGGGGACTCCGTCGAGTTGCTCACCGACCAGCCGAGCGGTCTGTTCGGCACGGGTGAGCGGGCCGTGGTGGATCGCCGCCAAGGGGACCCCCTGGAGCCGGTTCCCCAGCAGGGCAGCCTGGCGGCGGCCGGCATCCGTCAAGCCGCTCTCATCCGGCGATGCCTCGCCGTGACGAGCGAGATAGAGGTAGCGGGCGGCCCTACCGGTCATGATGCGTCCTTCACTGAAGTCGATCTTGCGGGCGCATGGGAGGACGCCGACCCGTGCCGACCGGTTCCGCGAAGGCTGGAGTGGGGCCTCCGTCGACGATCTCGACGGGAAGTCCGCGCCCGCACCCGCTGCGCACCATGGGTACAGGGAGAAGGGCATGTACCTCAGCCTGCACGGGACGTCCGGTCCTCCCGGCACGCCGTCCTCGCCCGGCTGGGTCGTGATGGGCCAGGATGCCCGTATGAGAATGCCCTTCGGCCGTCCGAGTCTGCGCCCGTGCCTTCCGTACAAGCAGGCCGCCGCGCCCGGCCACGACGGGGTGGTCGCGCACTTCCTGGGCACCAGTTCCGTGCTGTTCTCCGACGGGGAGACCTCGGTGCTCAGCGACGGATTCGTCAGCCGGCCGGGGCTGTTGCGGGTGGCGGCGGGCAGGATCTCGCCCGACCGCGCGCTCGTGCGCGCCGCGATCGACCGGCTCCAGGCGCGGGACCTCGCGGCGGTGTTCTGCGCTCACTCCCACTACGACCACGCCCTGGACGCCCCGGTGTGGGCGCTGGAGACCGGCGCGGACCTGATCGGCTCACCGTCCACCGCGAACATCGGCCGGGGCTCGGGCGTGCCGGAGTCGTCCCTGCGCGTGGTCGCGGACGGGGACACGGTGTCGTACGGGAGCTTCGGGCTGACCTTCCTGGATTCCGTGCACAGCCCCGGCGACCGCTTCCCCGGCACCGTCGACGAGCCCCTCGTCCCGCCGGCCCGCGCAGGCGCCTGGCGGACCGGCACCGCCTACAGCGTGGTCCTCTCCCATCCCCGGGGACGTGTGCTGCTGCACGCCAGTGCCAACTTCCGGCCCGGCGCGTTGCGTGGTGTGGACGCCGACGTCGTCTATCTGGGTGTCGGAAACCTGGGCAGGCGACCGGCCGGGTTCGTGCGTGTCTACTGGGACGAGGTCGTGGTCACGACCGGGGCCCGCCGTGTCGTCCTCGTGCACTGGGACGACTTCTTCCTCGGTCTCCACCGGCCCCTGCGGCCCATGCCCTACGCCATGGACGACCTCGGCGTCACGATGAGCCGGCTGCTGCCGCTGGCCCGTCGTGACGCCGTCGACGTCGTCATGCCCGTCGCCTGGCAGTCGTCCGCCCCGCTCGCCGGACTCGGGTGAACCCTGGCCCGAGGGTCAGAACTGCTCGACGAAGTACGGTTCGACGGTCATCCAGCCGTTGTCGGCGGCTCCGTCGAGACGGCCCGTGGAGTTCCTGGCCAGGGTGTACCAGGACTCCACGTAGTCGGGGTCGTCGGTGAACCAGGAGTCGGGCATCGCCGACAGCACCGCGTTCACCAGCGGGATGTAGGTGCCCTGGCCGGTGACGGTCAGCAGGGCCGTGGTGAGGGCCTGGGCGAGCGACTTGTAGTTGGTGCCGTCGTCGTCCTCATCATGACGACGTCGGCCAGGTTGTACTTGTAGTGGGACCAGTTGACCAGGATCTGGTTGGGGTAGTACACCGTCCCGTCGTAGTCGAGGTAGGGCATGTCGACCGACGGAAGTCGTGCGCGGAGACACGGGCGGCCCACGGGTGTTGCCGGCCACCGGGGTCCCTCGCGGACTCGCCCCGGTGGACCGGCCCGGCGGGTCAGGAACGGTCCGCCGAGAACGTCGTGCAGTTGGGGCCGTAGACCCGGCCGTCCAGGTGATCCGGTGTCCGGGTGTCGTACGTGCCCTGGAGGTTGACGGCCAGGAAGTTCGGCGGCTGCTCGATCCACCGTGTGGCCCGCAGCGTCAGCACGCCGCTCTGGAGGGTGCCCGCCATGGCGAAGGAACCGCGCGGCACCTGCGGGTTGGACGGCGCGGGGTAGAACGCGAACACGGCGTCCACGGTGCCGTCGCCGTGGTCCTCGATAGTGAGCACCAGCCCGGTGATGCCCTGGTTGCAGACGTAACTCCCGTCCCACTGACCGGAAAGGTCGGTCACGTCGGAGGCGGGTGCGGACGGGCTGTCCTCGGGCGGGGTGCTCGCGGGCGGGGTCGGGGAGTCATCGGGCGTGCCGGCCGGAGTGTACGGGCTGTCCAGCGGCGTCGGTGTGGCGGCGGGCGAGGAGGGACCGTCCAGCGGCGTCGGGCTGCCGTAGGGCGAGGAGCCCGGCGAGGAGGCGCCCGATCCGGAGCCGGCCCCCGCGCCGAGCACGGCGTCGGCCTGCCACGCCACGAGCCCGATCGCGACCACCCCGGCGATAACGGAGCCGATCACGGCCGCTCGCCGTCTGCCGGTGGACGCCCGGGAGGGTTTCCCGGGCGGCCGGGGAACGGGGGTCGGCAGCACCGCGGTCGGCGTGTAGGCGGGCGGTGGGGTCGGCGGCACCGGCCCGGTCACGGTGGGCGCCTGGTCGTTCCTTCCGGCGGGGTCCGGGGCCGGCGGCGTGCCCCCCTGCGGACGGCCGCCCCCGGGCGGCGTCTCGGGCACCGTCGACTCGGGGTCGCCGTCCCGGGCGCCGCGCACCTCCGCGGCCACCGTCGGGGGGAGCCACGTCGCGTTCGTGAACAGGAGCGCCGTGCGTGGCGTGCCCGCCGCGTCGATCAGTTCCGACAGCAGCGCGTCCACGGTCGGCCGGTCGCCGGGCCGCTTGGCCAGACAGCGTCCGACCAGACCGCGGATCGGCCCGGGCACCGCGTCGAGATCGGGGTCGCCGTGGACGATGCGGTACATCAGGCCCTGGGCCGAGCCCGTGCCGAAGGGGCCGGAGCCCGACGCGGTGAACGCAAGGACCGCGCCCAGCGCGAACACGTCGCTCGCCGGGCCGACCGGCTCCCCCGTGAGCTGTTCCGGAGACATGAAGCCGGGCGTCCCGATCACCACCCCGGTGCGGGTGATCGCGCTCGCCTCGGTCGCCGTCGAAATGCCGAAGTCGATGACGCGCGGACCGTCGGCGGCGAGCAGTACGTTGGAGGGCTTGAGGTCGCGGTGCACGAGCCCCGCGGCGTGGATCGCCTCCAGCGCCTCGGCGAGCCCGGCGGCCAGCGTGGTCACCGGGTCGGCCTGCCAGGCGCCGTGCCGGGCGACGGCGGTGTC
Source organism: Streptomyces collinus Tu 365 (assembly GCF_000444875.1). Taxonomy (NCBI): domain Bacteria; kingdom Bacillati; phylum Actinomycetota; class Actinomycetes; order Kitasatosporales; family Streptomycetaceae; genus Streptomyces; species Streptomyces collinus. The sequence goes on from NC_021985.1 coordinate 7,954,682, forward strand.
CAGCGAGATGCCGGGCACATAGGCGGTGGCCAGCCACGGCGGGTCCGCGTCCGGGTCGGCGTCCACCACGCCCGCCGTGAAGACGCCGTTGACCCTCCGGGCCGCGGCGACCTCGCGGGCGAACCGCTGCCGGAACTCGCGGTCCTCGGCGAGTTCCGGTCGCACGACCTTCACGGCGACGGCTCGGCCGCCCTTGGAGCGGGCCAGGTAGACCCGTCCCATGCCGCCGGCACCCAGCCGGCCCACCACGCGGTACGGACCGACCCGATCCGGATCCCCCGCCCCCAACGCGCGCAAAGATTCCATGTGACCCCCCAAGGCCTGCCGCGTCTCCCCACGCGGCGATCACATCATGACGTCAGCAAGCGCTTGCGAGGTTTCCGCTTTCCATAGACCCGGGTGGAATCACCCGGACTCGGCGGTGTTCGAACGCAGTCGCGATGAGTTGGGCCGGATCGGACGGATCGGCAGCCGTGCCGGCCCAGGTCGTGGAGAGGTCCTCGACCGACATGTTGAGGTGCGGGGTCAGCCGGCCGACGGAGTCAGAGGGTCCGGTCGGGAAATGGTCTCGGACAACGGAAGCCGGTCCCTTGTGGCAACGGACCGACGCACCCGCAGTTCGGCTCTCGTCCGCGGGCGGTACTTGGGCTCCTTGCCGCACCCGCAGGCTGATCGCCCCTCGTAGCGCAGCCCTTCCTTCAGTACCGCAGCCACCACAGACCACCCGCGGACATCACGCCTGGGCGGAGGGGCGAAGTCATGACCAGCGCACATGAGGGGCCGAGCACAGTTCGGGCACAGGTGCTCCCGTTGCGGATGGGCATGCTGCTTGAAGCTGACACGGCACGAGACGCACGCGTAGTGCAGCTTGTAGTAGGTCATGGCGTAGAAGCACACCGGGCCACCGTACCGAGCAGCCCTTCAGGCAGACCACCCGTTTCGCGCGGCCAACGGTCCACGGCGTCCAAGGACGCGGCCGCCCCTAGCCAAGCAGCAGCCCTCTCCGAGCCGTTGGAGCGTCGCGAACAGCCGAGGAGTGGCCAGCTCACTGCGTGGCGGTGGATCTGCTGAGGTTGTCCAGGACGGACCCGGCCGGGTGGCCATACCAGCGGCGGCGGCCCGCGCCGGCGGCCTTTCACCCCATGGGTGCCCGTCGACCACCGACCCGGCCAACGTGCGCGAGCGGCTGTCAAGGGAGTCGGCCGGGAGGGAGGTGTGGTCTCGGAGCGGCTGCCCGACGCCGACAAGCCGTCAGTTCGGGGTTTGTCAGGAGGGGCCGGGACGTTGTCGGTGGCGGCCAGTACGTTGCGATCATGGGTGTCTATCTGGTGAGTGTCGCCGCGCGGGCGTGGTCGCGGCCGGGGGAGGACGGGTACGGGGACGTCGCCGCCGCGCTGAACACCGAGCTGGAGCGGCGCGGGCTGCCCCCTTACGAGCCGCGGCAGGCCGTACGAGAGGCGCCGGGCTGGTTCGAGGAGAAGGTCAGCCCGTCCATGGACGGCTTCGTGGCGCTGTGCAGGACGCTGCTGACCGACGCGGAGCTGTCGACTCTCCTCGACTGGAGTGTGCTGGTGCCGTTCGCGCTGGAGGAGGAGATCGTGCTCCCCGTCGGCACCGCGTACTCCGGCGAGGAGACAACGGTCGCCGGGGCCCCGCGGGTGCTCGCCCTGGCCGAGCGGCTGGCCGGCGCCGTCGAACTGCCCGAGGACGCGATGCCGGCGGGCGCGAACCTCACATTGAGTCTGTGGTTCCTGGAGGGCGGGGCGGAGCGGACCGCCCGGGTGCGGCCCGGCCCGTGGGCCGAGGACCGGGACGCAGCCTTCTACGTCGCGCTCTACCTACGCGCCGCGCAGCACTCCCTGCGGCACGGCTGCCCGATGACCTACTCCTGAGCCACGGCGGCGGCCGACCGGCCGGAGAGACCGTACGTCCGTCTCCTGCCCGGAACACCACTGCGGCGCCGTCCACCGAGATCATCGGGGTGGCGGAGTGAGCCGGGTACCGTCCGGCAAGGTGACGAGCGATGGATGTGCCGGGCGTGGCACGGCGGGCCGCACGGTCGAGTACTCGGGTGTCGGCGGGCAAGCCAACCGCTCAGTCCAGGTGCCGTTGACGGGGGCAAAGGCGCTACCCGTTTCTACTGCACCTGTCGCGTCGCTCAGGCCGGCCGCGCGCCGCGATCCGATGGCCCGCTACTTCCCATTTGAGTGAGAGGGCGGTGAGACCGGTACGCAGTTAAGTCTCCGTTCAGATTCCGTGCATGTCGACCGACGGATACTCCCCAAGATCTGGATTGCCCACAGAGTCCGGATCCAGTTTTCGGAAGTCTGGAAAGGCCGCTCATGTTCACGTCCCACAGCGAGCCGACCCAAGAGCGGGGCGCCGAGCCGGCGACGGTGCGTGCCAACTCCGCCGTGCTGAGCTGGCCCGGCGACGACGGGTCGGCGCTACCCGCGCCCCGCACGGGTACCGCGCGGCCGGCCTACGAGCTCCCGGTGTTGCTGGGCATCGTGATGGTCGCCG